>CAZKLE010000010.1:0-26282 GCA_964553415.1 uncultured Myxococcales bacterium | reverse complement strand
GACACCTACCACGGCCTGCGCGGACAGGCGCTCAACTTTCTCGGCAATCTGAGGAAAGAGCGGCTCGAAAACCTCGTTCCGATTTTCCTCCCGATCACCAACAGAGTCCTAGCACTCGCCCCGCCGATCCGTGCGGCCGACGTACACGCCTACTACAGGAGCGATGCGCGCACCTACGCATGGTTACAAGCCTCGCGCCGCGCCGATCGCTGGTTCCATCGCCGTATTCTGCGACGTCCGTACGCATGCCTATTGCCGCCGCGGGTAAAGCGGCACGCATAACGAATGGCCGCATTCGACGGTATCTCAGCCTTCGCTGGGGTCGATGGTGAGTAGCTCTTGGTGGAGTTCTTCGATCAACGGACATTCGACGCCTGCAGACCGCGCGACTCGCAGCGGATTCGCATAGATCGCCTCCAGCTCGAGAGGCCGACGCTGCTGAAAATCCAGAAGCATGCTGGGCTCGTAGGGCGTCATAGCTTCGGTATTGGCAAGCATGGCGTCGATGAACCCAAGGTTGATGATACGCCCGCAGCCTGCAGCCGCAGCAATGACCTCTTGCATCAGCCCTCGGCAACGGTCGCGCACGGAAGGATCACGCAAGAGTTCGTTGGTCTTGCATCCATGCAGTACGCAAAGTCCGTTGAAAGGGACGTTCCAAACCAGTTTGAGCCAACGGGCCTGCACAAGGTCGTCTTCGGCCGATGCCTCAACGCCCGCTCCACGGAAGTCGTCGGCGACGGTCTCGACCAACTGCGTCGGTCCCGCCGCCTTTCCGTCAGCGCGGTACTCTCCGATGCGCACGGCTCCGTAGTCGAGATGGCAGACGTGCCCCGGGGCGATCTTGTTCGCGCATACAAACGCCAAACAGCCGAGCACCGGATGATCCGGCACGATGGCGGCGGCTTGTTCTTCCGGTCCGAGGCCGTTTTGCAACATCAGCACCGCACCATCGGGTTTCAAGGCCGGTGGCAACAGATCGCCGAGTAAACCGTTGTTGGTCGTCTTGATCGCCACCAGAGCGACGTCACAAGGGGGAAGATCCTCCGCACGGCTGTAGCATTGAGGTGACGCGATGCTGAAGTCCCCGTCCTTCGAGTCCACTTGGAGACCATGACGGCGGACGTGCTCGAAGTCGGAGTGCAACAAGAAACGGACGTCGAAGCCGGCGTGGTGCAAACGGGCACCGTAGTAGCCCCCGAGCGCACCGGTTCCGATCACGGCGTAACGACGTGCATTCATCGGCAAGGGTCGGCGAGGCGGTCGATTTCCCGAGCCGGCAGCAGAGGTGCGTCTGCCGCGATCCCTTCGCACTCACGAGCCGCGGTCCGCCAAGCGTCGGGATTGCGAAGATTTGCCTTCCAGAATGGGAAACTACGGCACTGCGAAGGACGCAGCGAATAGGCGAGGCAACGGCCCTCGCGCAAGAATACGCAATCGCCGTTCAACGGATTCTCGAGCAAAGCGTAGCGCCTCCCTACGCGCCGCAGATAGCTGAGTCCGAACTCGTCGAGTGTCAGGGAGAACGCAGATGCCATGGCTCGGGCCTCGCTCGGCTCGACCCAAACGTAGCCCCTCGCACCACTGCAGCAGGCGCCACACTGCGTGCATGCGAAGTGGAGCCCTCCTTCGTACCAGGGCCGAGCCGGAGCATCCGCTATCTCGTCGTCGGTCTGTTCAGTCAGCGGCACGGTAGGGAACTTGCGTCGGAATCATCAAACGACTGGCCTCTATCCACCACTTACCCTGTTCGTGCAAAAGAATCACGCTCAGAAAACCTCCACGCGGCGCAAGCTTACGGCCGTCGGGCATCAGCACACCGTGCAGGCTGTAGTCCCCCGTAGCCAGCGCAACATCGCCCTTGATGAACCAAACCCCGTCGATCGTCATTGTCAGTTTTGTCTTGCGGAAGACGGTCTCATGTTGTTTTTTCAAAAGGGCAGTCACTTCGGGACGACCACGCGAGAGGCGGCCGTCGGGATCCTGCTGGTCGCCGTCCAGCGCCCACATCTCGCCGAGGGCCTTCCAATCGTGACGGTTCCACGCCTCGGTAAACTGAGCGAAGAGTTGGCGGATGACCTTCTCGTTCTTCAGATCCGTGCTAATGCCGCCTTCGTTGCTCTGAGCACTGGCTAATCCTGCGCTTATCAATACGATGGCGACTACGGTACACGACGCCGCGACCATGACCCTGAGTTCTTTCATCTCGATCTCCTTCTACGCCGGTGGGCCCGGCGAATCTCGTCCCTCGTTGCCATTTTTCATCCCCACGCCGACCTGCGTCAAATGAAGCGTTTTCGGCTCTCGGAGACAAGCAAGATGACTCGTGCGCCGCTCGCCGGGCTCTTGCTCGAAATTGGCCTGGGACTTCTGGCCGTCGGGCTCGGCGCCTGGACTCGGCACCCGCCTTTCGCAACCTTCGCCTGGAGCTGGCCCGGTTTGCTGGCCGGAACCGCCGCCACGGCACCGATGCTGGCCGGTTTTCTTGCCCTCTGGCGCAGCGATCACCGCATCGCACGAGCGATGCGAGAAAGAGTGGACGAGATCGTCCACGGTGTATTCCGGCATGCCTCGGCCCTGGAAGTAGCGCTCGTCGCTATCGCCGCGGGGGTCGCGGAAGAGGCCCTGTTTCGAGGTTTTCTGCAGGGACTGTTCGAAGAGAAATTCGGACCGCGAGTGGGGTTGTGGTCAGCGGCACTGCTGTTCGGTCTGGCCCATCCCATCACGCGCAGTTACGTCGTCGTCACCGCGGTCTTCGGCTATTATCTCGGCTGGCTGTGGCAAGTCAGCGACAACCTGCTCGCGCCGATCACCGCCCACATCCTCTATGACTTTTTCGTCTTGCTGATCCTGATCCGCGACCAACGTTGGGGCGAGCCCCTATCGCCGCCACGGCGGCAATCGTAACCCCGACCCGAACGCCGCGAGGGACGAAACAAGACATCGCCGTTCCCAGCTCACCGGGCTGATTTGATAATGTTGCTCAGAGAAAAGAAGTCCTCCGTTGTTCCCTCTTGTTCACCAAGGTTCACGTACCAGCCTTGCTCATTCGAGAAACGGCTGCTCGGCAAGGAGCAGAAGGTCACGTGCTCGAGTTGAACATCCACCATCGAGATCGACGGGGTAAACTGTCGCTCATAAGGCGAAGTGTATTTCGCATTCTCGATCGGTTTTTTCCCGTGCTTGAAGTTGTTGACCCACAGTTTCCACAATTCGCCTCCCTGATCGTACATGTCCGAGTACACGATCAGGTAGTTCTCCTTGTCGATGTACATGACCCGCTTTGAAAAAGCGTATTGCGGCAGCTTCGAACGACCTTCAACGATCCATACGTCACGCGGTTCCCACACGTCGTCCTGCATGAAATCTCCCGACGGTTTCCCCCACTTGACGGGCAGGTGTTCCGCATGCATGGCCCCGAGAATCGTTTTTTCTCCGAGGAACTTCCAGTCCATCCACGACACATTGCCCGCATAGCCGGCGTAGCTATCCTGGTCGGTGTCTTGGCCGAAGAGAGCGTCGGATCGCTGCGCCGAAGAAAGCCGCCGAACCCTACGCAGCTGCGGCAGATACAACCAACTATCGTCCTGCCGCGTGTAGTCGAGGTACCGATTGTAGGTAAAGCCGACTCCCTTCAGATCGAAAGGCTCAATAATCGGGTAGAGCGCCTCCTTGGAACGCACCTTATCGTGATTGGGTTCGAAGGCGGGCTTGGGGGATACTTCGAGGCGGCCGGTAAAGTACATCCGCCGAAAATGGTCGATCAGGAAATGCCGCTCGACGCGGACCGGGTCGCCGTCCTTGCCGATTACCCCGGTGTCGCAGTCGAAGTTGCGAAGATCCACATCGTCTACTTCGATGGCAGCATCAAAATCGTACATCAGTTTCGTCGCCGCGAACTTCTCGTTGACATCGACATGGGGAAAGGGCATCCCCGCCACGTAGTTGAGCACATGGGTGCCGTCTTCGGCCAGCTTCACCTGAGCCGAATACTGCTCGGTCGCTTGGATCATCGGAGGACTGAGGTCGATTTTCTTGTGCGGTCCGACTTTGATCTTCACACCGCGCTGGACGACCCACTTCATGGCCGGACCGAACATATCCTTGTAAGAACCGATATTGGTGTGATCGATGACCGTCCCCACAGGCGAACGCTGCTCGGCGACGCACGGCGGCACGAACATCAAAGTGCCCACGGTGACGAGGACCGCCCAGCGGGCGGCGCAAACGGATCTCATTCTCCAACCTCCTGATACACGACAGACACGGAGACTAACCGATCGGCAACCTTTTCGGAAGCGTCTTTTTCGATCCGGCCGAATCCCCAACGCGGCAAGATCACCGTCCCGCCCATCGACAAAGTTCGCCCCGCGGATGTAGCATCAAAACAGCTTCCACGATAGCGTCGGGCTCATGCAAGCCGATTTGTTCTTCTCCTTCCGAAGCCCGTATTCCTATCTGGCTACCCCCCTGCTGCGCAAGGTTGTGGACGAATGGGACATCGAGCTGCGCTTACGCGTCGTCATGCCGCTGGCGCTTCGCCAGCCGGCTTTTTTCGAAACCGCGAATCCCGCGCTACCGCTGTATATCCTTCGTGATTCCATGCGGGTCGCGCAGTACCACGGCATCCCCTACAGCTGGCCGCAACCCGACCCTGTGGTTCAAGATCCGGGCACGCTCGCGGTCGCCGAAGAACAACCCTACATTCACCGATTGACGCGACTCGGCGCATGCGCGGCTGAACGCGGAGATGGGTTCCGGTTTGCCTGCGAGGTTGCGGAAATTATATGGAGCGGACGCGTGCAAGGCTGGAACGAAGGGGCCCACCTTGCGGAAGCCGCCGCACGAGCCGGTTTCGAACTTCGCGAACTCGACGCTGAAATCGAACGCGTGCCCGACAAATACGACCAAGTTATCGACGACAACCACGAGGCGCTGAAAGAGGCCGGCCATTGGGGCGTACCGACTTTGGTCTATGACGACGAACCGTTTTGGGGTCAGGACCGAATCGATCTCTTCCTCTGGCGCCTACGCCAGCACGGCCTGGGCCACCGTTAATCGCCGCTTCAGCGGTCGACGAAGTCGAGGCCCGAACCGGTCTCATCAATGATCCGGTAGTAACAAGTCGGGCGTGTCGCCCCGCTCGCATCGCGCGTGTGGCAGACCCCGCCACGGGGGCGAACCCGATACAAGAGCGAGTTCTGCTCACAGTTCACACGCAGATCAACCAGGTCCAACACGTCGCCCGAGCTCTCGCCTTTGCGCCACAGCTCGTTACGCGAGGTCGACCAAAGAACCGCCCGACGGGTCGCCAGCGTTTCCTTCAAAGCCAACTCGTTGGCGTAGGCTACGTAGAGCACTTCACCCGTGTCGGCGTGCTGCAAGACGACAGGCAACACACCCTGTCCGGTGCCACCGACCTTGGCCAGCTTGGCGAAATCGAGTTGTAAGCGTCGTCCCTCTTCCATCTCATTCATAGCGACGCAAGCTAGGCAGGGAAGTCGGCGGCATCAAGCCGCCGTTGGGTACGCCAGCCCTCAGGCTTGTTTGAGCTCGGCAATGATCTGGGTAAGCACCGCTTTGGCATCGCCGAAGACCATGTTGGCGTTGTCACGCTCGAACAGTTCGTTGCGTACTCCGGAAAAACCCGGGCTCAGCGATCGTTTTACGATGAACACCGTCCGCGCCTCGTGAACGTTCAAGATCGGCATGCCGTACATAGGACTGCCCTTGTCGTTGATGGCAGCCGGGTTGACGACATCGTTGGCCCCGAGGACGATGGCAACGTCGGTGGACTTGAACTCAGGGTTGATCTGGTCCATTTCGAAGAGCTGATCATACGGAACGTCGGCTTCGGCCAGCAATACGTTCATGTGCCCCGGCATACGTCCGGCCACGGGGTGGATGGCGTAGGAGACCTTGCAACCTCGCTTCTGCAGAAGATCGGCAAGTTCGCGCGTCGCATGTTGCGCTTGTGCCACCGCGAGACCGTAGCCGGGGACAAAGATGACGGAAGCGGCGTCCTCCAGTACGAGGGCGACTTCCTCGGGCGAGGATTCTTTGACGCTGGTGTAGCCGCGCGTGTCCTTCTCCGACGAGCCGGCATCACCGCCGAATCCGCCCAAAATGACGTTGGCAATCGAACGATTCATCGCCCGACACATGATGTTGGTCAGAATCAAACCGGATGCGCCGACCAAGGATCCGGCGATAATGAGAAGATTGTTGCCGAGGACGAAGCCCGTCATCGCAGCGGCGATTCCCGAATAGCTGTTGAGCAGCGAGATGACGACGGGCATATCGGCGCCGCCGATCGGGATCACCACGGTCACGCCAAGCACCAACGCCGCGACGACGACGATCGCGACCAGGAGAGCGGCAAGCGCCGGACCGAACGCGCCCAGGGTCAGCCATCCTCCGATGGCCAACGTGCCGGCCAACAGAACGAAGTTGAGCAGATGCCGCATCGGCAGAAGTATGGGATTCCCCGTCATTCGGCCACTCAGCTTCATGAACGCGACCACACTGCCCGAAAATGTCACCGCGCCGACAAGCAAACTCAGCGTCGTGGCGACGGCGACGTGGGCACCGCCCAACATCGTAGACACGGAAGGGTCGACCGACAGATGGTCGAGTCCCGCAAGAAAGACCGACATCCCCACCAGCGCCGAAGCGCCGCCGCCGAATCCATTGAACAGAGCCACCATCTCCGGCATCTGCGTCATCTGTATGCGAACCGCCACGACCACCCCGACGGCACTGCCGACGATCAAGCCGGCAATGATGTAGCGGTAATCGATGGACCCCAGGTGCACAAGCGTGAGCACGATCGCCATCAACATGGCGATACCGGCCAGCGCGTTGCCGCGACGGGCGGTCCTCACCTTCGACAGCTGCGCAAGACCCAGGATGAACAGAGTCGCCGAGGCCAGATAGCCGAGCTGAATCCAGGTTTCGCTCATACTCTATTTCTTGCGGAACATCCGCAGCATCCGGTCGGTGACCAGAAATCCGCCGACCACATTGATCATGGCAAACGCAATCGCCACGAACCCAAACAAGTTGGCAAGGCTGAGATCGCCGGTCCGCGCGCAATACAAGGCGCCGACGATGGTGATCCCCGAAATGGCGTTGGCCCCGGACATCAACGGGGTGTGCAGAGTCGGAGGCACTTTCGTGATGACCTCGAAGCCCACGAAAATCGAGAGCACGAATATATACAAACCCACCAAGAGTTCGGACATCAGCCTTTTCCTCCTCCGGCGGCAGCCGCGGCCGCACCGCGCAGTTCCCCCTGGTGGACGATCAGGGTCGTGTCGACAACCTCGTCTTCGAGATCAAAGACCAACTCGCCTTCCTTGATCATGTCGCCGACGAGATTGGCGACGTTGCGGGCATAGACCTCGGTGGCATTGATCGCTACCAGCGCGGGCACCCGCTCCCGTCCGATTATGGTTACGCCGTTCTCGACGACGACTTCTCCCCTTCTGCTCAGTTCGCAGTTACCCCCGGTTTCGACGGCCAAGTCTACGATGACCGAGCCCGGACGCATTTCGCGAACCACGTCGGCCGCGACGAGCTTCGGCGCGGGCCTTCCTGGAATAGCCGCTGTCGTGATGACGACATCGGCATCTACAATCTTTTCACGCACGATCGCACGCTGCTTGCGAAGAAACTCCTCGCTCTGTTCCTTCGCGTAACCGCCCTCGGCTTCCATCGTCTCGTCGACCGGAACATCGATGTACTTACCGCCGAGACTCTCGACCTGCTCTTTCACGGCCGGACGGACGTCGGAAACTTCAACGATCGCACCAAGCCGTTTCGCCGTCGCTATCGCCTGCAGGCCCGCCACACCTGCGCCGAGCACGACAACCTTGGCGGGGTGGATCGTACCGGCGGCGGTCATCATCATCGGAAAGATCTTTTTGAGCGCGTTGGCACCTTCGAGAACCGCCTTGTAACCGGCAAGGTTAGCCTGCGAACTCAGTGCGTCCATTTTCTGCGCCCGTGTAATGCGTGGCACCGACTCCATGGCCAAGACGGAGATATTCCGCCGTCGCAAGGTGTCAACCAGCTCGGGGTTCATCGTCGGATAGATAAAACTCACCAACGCGGCTCTTTCCGGAAGCTGCTCGGCTTGTTCGAGAGAAGGCGGATTGATCATCAGCACCATCGACGCCCCGTCGAGCCCGGCAGCGGCATCGGCAACGATCTGCGCGCCCGCCTGCTCAAAAGCCTTGTCGGAAATCATCGAGCCCTCGCCGGCGGCGGCCTGCACACGAACGGCCGCCCCCGCTTTGACCAAACGCTTGACGCTATCGGGCGAAGCCGCGACCCTCGCTTCGCCCGACTGGGCCTCCCTGGCTACAAAAATTGTGAGCATGTTCGATCGTCGCCGCCCGCCCGCCGACTACATCCTTCGGCCCGGCGGCCGGAGAGGTCGTCGCGGCGAAATGCCCCGGAGCTACAGCAAACGCTGTGGAACCCGGCTTCACCCGCGTCTCCTCGAACCCGACTGCAAGGTTTTTGCATCCCCGCTTTTCACGGTCAAGGGGCAGGCTGTAGCACCTGCGCAGTGCCATTCCCTATCTGCGGTGGAGGGCGTAGCAATCGCTGTAAACTCTTTGGGGTATGGGTACGGAGCGATATCGTAAACTGGGAACGCCGGACTCCGAATCGGCTTTGCTTTCCGCCTACATCGCACGCAAGAATCACCTTCTTGCTTCGATTTTGATCGTCGGCGTGCTTGCGTGCGCCGGCGGCCTCTACACATTCTACGCGCTGGCGCTGTCTCAGGCCCGGCTGCAGATCTCGACCATAGCCAGGAACTACGCGCGCGTGCTGGAAACGGCGGCATCCTCAAAAACCGGCGGGCTCGAACCCATCCTCGAACACTCGAACGCCTACACACCGGCTGTACAAACCCTATCGGGCATCGCGGTTCATTTTGATTACGGTAAACTCGCCGACAACTTGATCACCGTCTACCCGGAGGGACGCCCCGCCGGAAGCCTCCACTTCTCCACGGAATCGCCCATCGCCCAGCCGATGCGACTGGCGCTGGAAGGGAGGTCAGGCACAACGCTCGCCGACGATCGCAAAGGCGACCGCGTACTTGCAGCTTATGAGCCGGTGCCGAGCCTGGGAATCGGCCTTGTCCTCAAAGTGAGGCTCGACGAGATCCAGGCCCCGTTTGTCATGGCCGCCACCGTCGCCGGTCCCATAGTCCTGTTCACGGTGCTCATCCTTCAAATCCTGGTATTAAGGATGGCCAACCCCCTGATCCGCGACCTGGAGTTTGCCCAGAAACATGGCGCTTTCCTGGGAGATTCGAACACGCAGGCTGTTGTCACGATAAACGCACGCGGGGACATCGCATCCGTCAATCCCAGGTCCGAAGCGGTCTTTGCCTCCGATAGCTACAGCCTCGAAGGCGCACATATCAGCCGACTTCTCCCCGCAATCCTGCCCGGTTCATCGTCACGCGAGGTCGTCGAATACCTCGTGCGACACAGCAACGAACTCGAGGGGCGCAAAGCCGACGGAACGATGGTCTGTTTGCGTCATCGCGAAACCGCGATCGGTCGCGGCGCCCACGAGGGGGCGGTCCTGATCCTCGACCACGTCGGGCGCGCCGATGAGATCGAGACACAAAATACGCGTGTGCGTGCGCAAAACAGTTTCGTTACGCAGATATCGGCCGAGGCCGTCGTCAGCTCGGAGGCGGGCGTCACCTACAAACGCGTGGCCCACGAACTCGTATCGATCCTCGGGATCTCCGCGTGCGCACTCTGGCAGGCGGAAGCCGACGGCACCACGATGGTTCTCCGAAGCGCCAGCGATTCTTCTTTCGGCGCCGTCGACCAGCGCCGGGTCCCTGCAGGGGTCAGTTCCCAGGCGGGCTACGCACTGCTGAAAAATCAGTCCTTGTGGGTGGAGGATTATACCCACGAAAACCGTTTTGCCTTCCCCGACATCAACCCCGAAAGTTCCTACGTAAGCAGTCTGAGCGTAATCGTCCCCGGAAGTTCGAAACCATTCGGTGTTCTTTCCGTCCATACACGCATCAAGCAGCGGTTCACCGTCGACGAGAACCGGCTCCTACAAAGCATCGCAAACCTCGTCGCTCTGGCTCACCAACGAGGCGAGGCTCATCGGCAAGCCCGCCTCTACACGGCCGCTTTCGATCACGGATCCGACGCCGTGGCGCTGCTCGACGTGCACGGCACTCTACACGCGGTCAACTCGGCATTCGAGGTTGTGACCGGGTTTTCCAAAAGCGAAGTGATCGGCCGCAATCTGCAGTGTTTAGGTTACAACCCAAACGAGCACTGGCTCGATCAAGCGGCCGCACGTAGCTTGGCCGAAGGCAAAGCCTGGCAAGGCATCAGCATCAATCGCAGACGCGACGGTTCCATTCTTCCGACCCTACGTACCGTGGCTCCGATTTACGATGCCTCCGGCGGCTTCGACGGATACGTCGTCATCCTCCGGCCCGACAGCGAACGCTTCAAGATTCAAGAGAGCGTATCGTCCCGCGCCAGCACGACTCGCGCGAACGGGAGAGCACAGGGACTACGAGACGCAGCAACCAGACACGCGTACGCCGCTGCGATCAAAGCCCAGCCTGCCGACTGTCGGACCGGCTCGAAGACGCGTAGCCAGGAGACCGCCGATCCCGGACCGGTGAGAATTCTCGTCGCCGAAGATAACACCGCTTCTCAGCAGCTCGCCGTCAACCAGCTGGCCACACTCGGATACGAAGCCGGCGTAGCAGTCAATGGCTTTGAAGTTCTCGAAGCTCTCGAGCAGCAACGTTTCGACGTCGTCTTGATGGACTGCGCGATGCCTGAATTGGACGGGTTCGAGGCAACCTCAGAGATTCGACGTCGCGAGGCCGACGGTGCCCACACGATCATCATCGCGATGACGGCACACAACCTCGAGGGTGACCGAGAACGCTGTCTGAACGCCGGCATGGACGACTATCTCGCCAAGCCCATCAGCACCGCACAACTCGCCGCCATGCTCGCTCAATGGCTGCCGACCGAGATCGCCGAAACCCTGACACTCGGGGGAGAGCTCAGGCGCACCCGTTACGCCTCCTCGGCGGCCGCCGATCGGCTGGAGCCTCTGCTCGTCGGCAGCGATACCGCCGATGACCCGGTCGAAACCGCGGGCACGGATCCCGAGGCCACCGGTGACCCTCTTCTCCCCCGAGACACCGCAACGACCAAACCTACTTAAAAACAGCTAGTTAACGGCGACACTTCAAGTTTTTCCCATTGCCGGTAAAAGCGCACTCGCCGGCTACGAAATCGGTGACCGTACACTGGCCGGCGGCACCGCTGCCGACCACGACGGTGGCGATCACAGGCTCTTCGCCGGCAACGACCGGATAGGTACCGGCCTTCCCCTTGACGAGAATCTTCACCTGTCGAGCAACCTTCGTACTGCGATCCTGGATCATCATTTTGACAAGTCCATTGGCCGGGGTGGCGCTCTTATCCAGGAAAATCCACTTGCTGCCGCTACCGTTTTGTTTCCAGCCGGCCGTTCCCTTGCCGGCAAAACTCGTGGTCACCAGCGTTTCGCTGAGCTTCACCGTGCCGTCCATCGCCATGAGTTCGACACGGACGGCCGAACCCAAAGGCTGAATGACGGAGAAGTCCGAGCCGACCGGCAGCACGAATTCGCCTTTCACGATCAGACCGTCGTTACTCGGAACCGTGTCGGTGTTGATCTTTTTCAAGATGAGTTTCGGTTTGCCTTGGAGAATCTGTGCCGGATCGAGGGTCGAACACGTATCGCAGCCATCCGGCACCCCGTCGCCGTCAATGTCGAGGCTGTCGTCAAAGCCGGGACAGACATCACAACCATCGGGGAAGCCGTCGCCGTCAGCGTCGAGGCTGTCATCGAAACCGGGACAGAGATCGCAGCCGTCGGGAGCGCCGTCGGCATCGCTGTCCACGTTGTCGTCAAAGCCCGGGCACAAGTCGCAGGCATCCCCGTTGCCGTCACCGTCGCCGTCGATCTGAGACGGGTTGCCGACGTTGGGGCAATTGTCAACGTCTCCGCAGATCCCGTCGCCGTCGACATCGTTGAGAGGATCGTTCGGGCAGGCGTCGCAGCCGTCCGGCAAGCCGTCACCGTCGGAATCGACAGCATCATCAAAACCCGGACAGCGGTCGTCACGATCACAAACCGAATCGGCATCGGCGTCGTTACAAAAAACCTGGCCGAACACTCCGTCCAGAGATCCATCCTGCCCTGAACTGACCCATACAATCGTGTAGTTACCGGCGCCATCGCCGGCAACGGTGTTGCCACCGTCTTGGTTCCCCGTCGTATAGGTATTGACCTGAAACTCCGCCCCCGAGGCAGCGCCGGATGGGTCATAGCACTGGGCGAATATGCCCTCGCCGTCGCCGTCTTGGGCTGCGCTGCGCCAGGCCACCAAGAAGCTTCCGTCGCTGTTGATATCGAGTACCGGACGAATCTGATCGCCGGTCGTATAGCTGTTGATCTGGAACTCGCCGCCGACTTTTGTCGCTGCGGCATCGAAGCGCTGACCGAACACGCCGTAGCCGTCACCGTCTTGAATGCTTCCCCAGGACAGGACGAAGTCACCGCCGTCGCCGACAGCGATATCGGACAATCGTTGCTGACCACTCGTGAAAGCGTTGACCTGAAATTCCGTACCGATAGGAGCCGCCGTCGGGTTGAAGCGTTGTCCGAATACTCCGTCGAGATCACCGTCCTGGGCGCTGTCCCAACTGACGACAAAGCTACCGTCGGCCGCACAATCGACCATCGGCCGCTGTTGATTGCCCGTCGTATAGGTATTGACCTGAAACTCCGTACCGGCGACGTTGCCGGCGGCGTCGAAGCGTTGCCCGAACACTCCGCGCCCACTGCCGTCGTGCAAACTCACCCACAGGGCAACGAAGCTGCCGTCACCGGCAACGGCGAGCGCCGGTGAGAACTGGGCTCCTGTCGTGTACGTGTTGATCTGGAACTCGGTAGCCGCGGCGGCACCACCGGCATCGTAACGCCGGCCGAAGATTCCGCGATCGCTGCCGTCCTGGCCGAAGCTGTCCCAGACTACGACGAAGCTGCCGTCGTCGGCTGAACCGACCGCGGGATCACGCTGCGTCGATGTGGTGTAGGTGTTGATGGCAAAGTCGCCGCCCTGGACAGTGCCGAAGCCATCGAATCGCCGGCCGAAAATGCCCGCAAGATCGGCAGCACCGTTTCCGCTCCACACGACAACGAAGCTGCCGTCGGCCGAACGTGACACAGCACGGCCGCGCGCCCCGGTTTGTGCGTTCAACGTAAACCCGTTGGCACGGAATTCGGGGCCATCGGTCAGAAGATTGGTTCCGGCGTGGAGAACGCCGGGCATGAGCAAGGACACAGAAACCGCGGCAGCCGTGAATCGCGCGTACATGACGCCTCCTTTGCATGGCGCCCCACCCCCGGGGAACCCGACGCTCGCCGATGCCGAAGCCCCGCCGTCGGCACCACTCCCGGCGAGCATAGCTTGCTCGAACGCATGGTGAAAGATGGTTTTCGCTTGACAAGACAGACATTTGTCTGTTTTACTACTGTTGGAGATTTTCCATGGCCCCCTACACACCAGCCGGAAAAACGCGTCGTAAGATTTACGAATTCATGCGCGCACGTATTCTCGAGGGCCAAGTTCCCAGCGTACGCGAGGTTCAAGAAGCTTTCGGGTTTCGCGCGGTCCAGTCCGCTCATCGTCACCTGCAGGCACTGGTCACCGAGGGCCTCCTTCTCCGCTCCCCCGGCCGACGCTCCAGGGCTTACCGCCTCCCTCTGAACACCGATCCCGCCGGGCTCTCTTTTGCCGACACCTGGGTTCCTCTGCTCGGCCGCGTACAAGCCGGAGCACTGACGACCGCCTTGGAAGAGCCCGAAGGCTATCTTGCGATCTCGAGACGAATCGGCTCGACAAAGGATCTTTTTGCTCTTCGTGTACGGGGAGAGAGCATGCAAAAGGCGGGAATCTTCGATGGCGATATCGTCATCGTACACTCTCAATCCGAAGCCCAGTCCGGAGATATCATCGTTGCTTTGGTGGGCGATGAGGCAACCGTCAAACGTTTTTCCCTGCACAAAGGCCGTGTACGGCTGCTACCGGAAAACGATGACTTCGAACCGATCACTCCCGAGCCCGCCGATCTCACTCTTCTCGGCAAAGTCATCGAGGTACGCCGTTATCTGAACGGCTCCGGAGGGCCGCCGTTACGCGAAGCCTCCCGCTTATGACCCGCTCCTTGCCTATTGTGACGGGCGTGCGCCCAAGCCGGGGACCAAACGCGACTCACGACCAGTCCGAATCCTATTCTTTGGCCCGCCTTGGAGGGCGACTTTGCGAACTCTCAGGCCATACGGGGAGTGCCGTCCTCAGCTTTGCCTTCGGGCTTGTCCTCGATGCCCAGTTTCACACCGAGCCGACAAGCTGGATCACTTCCTCCCACCACAGCTTCTTCCCACCCGATGCGGCCGTGACGGGTATCGACTTGAATGCCCTCGTCGTCATTCGTCTCGAAGGCGCCCAAAAACGAATCTCGGCATCCAAACGTCCTGTACGCCGCCGGAGTTATGCTTCACGAGCCGCGCGTGCCGCGGAACACCTCGTACGCTCGGGCGCGTTCGGATTGATCGTGCTCGATCTCGGCACCGAGGGTACGCTTTCCATGGCCACCCAAACACGCCTTGCCGGACTGGCGAAAGCCCACAATACCCTGATCCTTTGCTTGACCGACAAGGCCGAGGACACGGCTTCAATCGGATCGCTGATTTCATGGCGAGCCCATACCAACAAAATCCGGGTCGGCCCCGGCCTCTTCCAGTGCACGGCCGAAGTCTCGAAAGACAAACGACGAGGTCCGGGATGGTCACACACAGAGGTGCATCGTGGACCGCCTGGCTTGTATTGATCTGCCGTCCTTCCCTTTACAGTTGCACATCAAGGCACACCCCGATCGACGAAAATCGCCGACGGTCGTGATCAATCACGATTCTCCGCAAGGCCGTGTGCTGTGGGTCAACGAACATGCCCGACGGTCTCGCATCCTACCCGGGAGTCGCTACGCGACGGCCCTGGCAATCGCTCCACGACTGCAAGCCGCCGTCGTATCGCAGCAGGCAATCGGGAAAGGCATCCAATCGACAAAAGAGATTTTGTATGGGTTTTCTCCTGAGGTCGAAGCTTCAAAAGACTTTCCCGGCACCTTTTGGCTCAACGCTTCCGGACTCAAATACTTACACCCTTCCCTTCGCCATTGGGCCTCCGCCATTCGAAACCAACTCGCCCACAAAGGATTCTCCGCCAACGTCGCCGTCGGATTCAGCCGTTTCGGCACCTACGCATCGACCCGTTGCGGACGCGCTCTCAGCATCTTCGAGGACGCGGCGAGCGAACGCACAGCTGTAGGTAGCGTCAAACTCGACCGCCTCGACCTGGATCCGCGGGTTCGCGATACGTTGAGACTGCTTGGCGTCACCACGCTCGGCGATTTTCTCCGTCTTCCCGCCGCCGGGCTTCGCGATCGCTTCGGGGACGAATCCTACCGTCTCTATCAACTTGCCGCCGGTGAGGGATGGATGCCTTTTCAAGCCGACCCTCCCGATACTCCTCTGGTTGAACGTACAATGCTCGATCATGCCTTTCGCGATGCCGCCAATCTCGTATTCCTCGTCAGGACAATCCTCGAGCGATTGCTCGAGCGGCTTGCGCATCGGTCGCAGGCTCTTTGCGAAATGACTCTCGGCCTGACCTTGGAACGTGCGGCCGGCGAAAAAACCTCTGCCTGCCATGAGGAGTGCCTTCGCCCCGCCGAACCGACCCTCGATCTTCGCATCCTCATCGACTTGTTGCGTCTACGCCTGGAGGCCATCGAGCTTCCCCGCGGCGTTACTGAGCTTCGCGTACAAGTCGTTTCAACTTCCGCAACCGCCGAGCAATTGAAATTATTCCATGAGAACCCACGTCGCGACCTGCGTTCGGCCGAACGCGCCCTGGCCCGCGTTCGTGCCGAATTCGGCCCGGAGTCGGTGGTCACGGCGAAGCTTCGTAGCAGACATCTCCCCGAAGCATCCTTTGAGTGGCAGCCGATCGATCGCCTTTCTCCCGCCGAACCACGTAAGGTACGCCGCCCGTCGCTTTTGCGCCGTATCCGGCAAAGGCCCCGACCTCTACCTCTGCAATCGAAAGTCGTACGCAACGATGGTTGGCTTCTCCACGACCTCGACCAAGGCAGCGTCGTCCGCTCCCTCGGCCCCTACATCGTTTCGGGAGGCTGGTGGGTCCACCCCGTACAGCGCGAATATCATTACATCGAGACGGAAAACGGGGAGTTGTTGTGGATCTATTTTGATCGCCGTCGGCGCCGTTGGTTTCTGCACGGTACTGTCGAATGAGCTACGTCCCTTTATGGTGCAAGAGCAACTTCTCTTTTCTCGAGGGTGCAAGCCATCCCGACGAACTCGCCGAGGAATGCCGCGAACTCGGACTCCCCGCTTTCGCCCTCACCGATCGCGACGGGGTGCAGGGTCTCGTACGGGCCTATACACGCGCCGGCGAACTGGGCGTCAAGCTCATCACCGGGTCCGAAATCACCCTCGAAGACAACTCAACGATCGTGCTTTTGGCCGCAACCCGCGGAGGGTACAGGAACCTCTGCCGGTTGATCAGCAAAGGCCGCCTGCGATCCCCCAAGGGACGGAGTTCGGTATCGTGGAACGAGGTCTGCGAACATGCCGCCGGAGTAATCGCCCTATGGGGAGGCGAGCGCAGTCTTTTGCCCGGCAGCGTCGAGCCTCTGCGCCCTCTTCTCGATTTACGTGAAGCTTTTACCGACCGCTTATACGCAATGACTGCTCGGCACAGGCGTGCCGACGAAGTGATTCGCGAAATGCGGCTGCGCCGCCGCGCCGTGCAATACGACCTACCAATCGTAGCCGCCAACGAAGTCCTGTATCACACGCCGCTGCGGCGTCCTTTGCATGACATTCTAACGTGTATACGGCACAGCACGACACTGCCGGAAGCCGGACGCCGGACCCGCCCCAACGCCGAATACACCCTGAAGACGCCCCACGCTTTTTCCGTACTGTTTGCCGATGATCCGAAAGCAGTGGCGCGAACGGTCGAAGTGGCCGAACGCTGCGTCTTCAGCCCCTCCGAACTCCGCTACCGCTATCCTTCGGAAACGCTCCCCGACGGGACCACTTCGTCGGCATGGTTACGCACCCTGACAACAAAAGGAGCCGTCGCTCGCTACGGAAGCGACCCCCCCGACGCCGTCATGGCACAACTCGAAAAAGAACTTCGCCTCATCGACGAACTCGACTACTGCGGATACTTCCTGACAATGCATGAAATCGTGGAATATTGCAGCAACAACCGCATTTTGTGCCAAGGCCGAGGGTCGGCCGCAAATTCCATTGTTTGTTATTGCTTGGGCATCACCGCCATCGACCCGGTCCGCATGGACCTTCTGTTCGAACGCTTTCTCTCAAAAGAACGCGCCGAACCCCCGGACATCGACCTCGATATCGCCCACCAACGCCGCGAGGAAGTCATCCAGCACATCTACGAGAAATACGGACGTTCTCATGCCGCCATGGTAGCCAACGTCGTACGTTTCCGGCCTCGTTCGGCCGTCCGTCAGGTCGGCAAAGCCCTCGGCCTGCCCGATACCCTGCTCGACCGGACCGCAAAGCTCCTAGGCCATCACGGAGAGGTCTCGGCCGATGTCCTCACGCAAGGAGGGCTTGCCCCCGACGCCCCCGTCACGGCACACCTATACAGGCTTGCCAACGAGATTCTCGATTTTCCCCGGCACCTCTCCATCCATCCGGGCGGATTTCTACTCGGCCAAGAACCCGTACACGATCTGGTTCCAATCGAAAACGGCGCCATGGCAGAACGAACGATCATTCAATGGGACAAATACGACGTCGAAGCCCTCGGACTTTTCAAAGTCGACCTTCTCGGGCTCGGCGCCCTCACCCACCTCGACAAAGCCTTTCGTCTTCTCGAACATCATCGAGGCGTGCGTCTTTCCATGGCGACAATTCCCCCACGCGACCACGCAACCTACGAGATGATGCGGCGGGCCGACACCGTCGGTGTGTTTCAGATTGAAAGCCGTGCACAGATGGCCATGCTGCCGCGGCTTAAACCCGAACACTTCTACGATCTCGTCATCGAAATAAGCATCGTGCGGCCCGGCCCCATCAGCGGCGGAATGGTCCATCCCTATCTGAAACGTCGCAACAGAGAGGAAGCCGTCACCTACCCCCATGCCTGCCTTCAACCCGTGCTGCAAAAAACCCTCGGGGTTCCGCTTTTTCAGGAACAGGTGATGCGTCTGGCTATCATCGCCGCCGATTACAGCCCCGGAGAGGCCGACCAGCTTCGCCGCGACATGGCCGCATGGCGAAAGAGCGGGCGAATCGAGAAGCATCACCAACGCCTGGTTTCCCGTATGCGGGCCAAGGGCATCCCGCAAGAGTTTGCGGAACGCGTGTTCGGGCAGATCCGTGGTTTCGGCGAATACGGTTTCCCGGAAAGTCACGCCGCTAGTTTTGCTTTGATTGCCTACGCTACCGCGTGGCTCAAATGTCATTACCCTGCGGAATTTACCTGCGCGCTGCTCAACGCCCAACCCATGGGATTTTATGCCCCGGCGACGATCATCGAAGATGCCAAGCGGCACGGACTCGACGTACGCCCAATCGACGTTGCGCAAAGCGAATGGGATTGCACACTCGAATCAACCGTTCCCCGCGTCGGCGTAGATTCACGCTTTGCTCTCCGCATCGGTGCACGTTTCATCAAAGGACTTCGCGAGTGCGACTGGATCAGAGTGGAACGTGCACGCCGGGCGGAACCGTTCCGAAACATTGATGATCTTCTGCGTCGTAGCGATCTCGGGCGGCCGGCGGCGCGCCTGCTCGCCGAGGCCGGCACCTTTGAACCGCTGGACTCCCATCGCCGCTCCGCCCTTTGGAACACCCTTGATAAGTCGCGTGTGGGAAAGACGCCCCTTGCGCTTTGCGTAGCCGAACAGCCACCGTCCTTCGCTCACTTGACCGACTTCGAGACCATTGCCTGGGATTATCTATCGAGCGAACACAGCGCCCGCGGACATCTCCTGACACCCTTGCGCGCGGAACTCGAGGCTCGTGGGCTGCCCGATGCCGCCGGCATCCACGCCATGCCCGACGGCGATAGAGTGGACTACGCCGGCATCGTCATCGGCCGTCAGCGGCCCGCAACCGCCAAGGGAGTCGTCTTCATGACACTCGAAGACGAATCAGGGTTTGTCAACCTAATCCTTTGGCGCAATGTTTTCGAGAAATACGCCCTGCTCGCGAAAACGGCCTCGTTCCTCGGAGTATCGGGCATTCTACAATCCGAAGAAGGCATTACCCATGTGATCGCCGGTCGTCTTTGGGTACCGCCCACGAAGCTGTCCCCTCCCCCCCAACACGTGCGCAACTTTCACTGATCACGAAAACGCGATCGAGGAATCCACGACGGATCGCAAGCGCAACACATTGAGAGGACCCGCAACCATCGACGACAGCTCGTCGACAACCGACTTCCGTGAGTCCTGTGCGAGATCAGGCGATGACTCGTACTGCTTTGTCGAACATCCTACCTCCGCGACGCCGTTTTGCTCCCGCACCTTAGGACCTACGCGACACGACCTATCGCGTCCGTAGCGTTAGTCGGCCTCTTCGCCCGCTGCGACAGCGACGGATTGGAGTTCGAGGCTGCGTGTGGGCAAGATGAAGCCCTGTACGGTCCCGACCCGTAAGCCGCCCGCCCAAGAGTAGGATCATGACATCCCCCTCCGAACCGACCGGTGTTTTTCAACGAGCCGCCAAGAGAACAGCGGGATCCGCCCGCCGGATCGAGACCTGGCTGCTAGGCCTGGCCGTTTTCTCCGTATACGCCGCCGGGGCATGCAGAACCATCTACGTCGGCGACAGCGGTGAACTCACCACCGCGGTCGCCTTGTTGGGTATCCCTCACCCGAGTGGCTACCCGCTCTACGTGATGCTCGGAAAACTTTGGACGCTGCTCATTCCCATCGGCTCGGTGGCCTTTCGCATGAGCCTCTTCAGTGCCGCTTGCGGCGCGCTCGCGTGCGCGCTCCTCTTCCGAGTCCTCCGCCAATTCGGGACCTTGAGGGCGGCGTCTCTCACCGGCGCGCTGCTGCTCGCATTTGCCCCCAGCGTCTGGTCGCAATCCAACATCCAACGTGTTTATGCCTTGGACCTCGTCTTCGTCATCTGGGTAACGGGCATTGCCTGGCATTGGTATCTCGAGCGCCGCGTTTCCACTCTTGTTCTCGCCTATTTCCTGTGTGGGTTGGGAGCCTGCAACCACACATTCATGTTGGTCTACGGACTTGCCCTTTCCGTTTTCGTCGTCGCCGCCGAGCCGGAGGTCGTCTTTTATCCGCGACGGATTCTTGCCTTCGGCGGCTCGACGCTCCTCGGGCTTTTGCCCTATGCGTACCTGCCGATCCGCTCGCGATTCAACCCGAGACTGGATTGGGACAACCCGGAGACCTTGAACAGGTTTCTCGAAGCATTTCTCCGCCGCGACTTCTGGGAACGCGCGTGGATCGAACACCCGGCCGACCTTATCCCCATCACCCGCGATTACCTGACGAGCATCGCGGTGGAAACGGCGCTGGTGGGAGCCCTTCTCGCCGTCGTCGCGCTCTGGGCCTCGCGACGGCGCCGTTGGCCGGTCGCGCTGCCGCTCCTCGTCATGCTCGGGAATCTACTGGCCTTGGCGCTGCACGGTTCGCGCAGCGACATCTTCATTTGGCATCGATACTACGCGCCGAGTTACGCTATGGTCGCGCTATTGGCCGGACTCGGGGCGCAGGTCGTCCTCGAACGACTACCGCGCCGCGCCTGGGTTGTCCCCTTGCTCGTGCCTGCGTTTCTCTTCGCGAGCGGATGGAACAAGTTCAATCGTAGCCACTACCGCGTAGCCGAGGCCTTCTCGACGGCGGTGCTCTCCGCTCTGCCCCCGGGCGCACATCTGATCGCCACCGACGACAACGTGTTGTTCGTCCTCATGTACCTCCATCTCGTCGAGCATCGGCGGCCTGACATCGATTTGGTGCTGCAAGGCGTCGGCGGGGCTGATCTTCCGCCGCTTCGA
This sequence comes from uncultured Myxococcales bacterium, assembly GCA_964553415.1. Lineage (GTDB taxonomy): Bacteria > Desulfobacterota > Binatia > UBA1149 > JAJCZL01 > CAZKLE01. The sequence continues at coordinate 5,056 of CAZKLE010000010.1, read as the reverse complement.
TTTGGGCGTGATACCGAGCCGGTCTTTCTCACCCACCATCCAAACTGGAACTTGGCCGAGCTCGATATCATCCCACTCGGCCTCGTGTTCCAGGCGCTGCCCAAGGGGCTGCCGAGACCGGCGATTCCGATTACCCCGAGCCGGCTTCCCGGAGAAACCGATCCGCGTGTTCCCAAAGATTACCTTACGCACAACCTGATCGGCTTGTTTCATTACATGCTCGGTTTCACCTACGAACGCAGCGATTGGCCTCGAGCCCGTTCCGAACTCGAACGTGCCGCCCATGCAGCACCGAATAACGACGTACTGTTCTACAATTTGGGTCTTCTGTACTGGCGCAATGGTCTCTTCAAAGAGGCCCTACAGGCTTTTGAACGATCCAACCGTATCAACCCCCGTCACCTTGCCAGCGCCAAGAAACCCAGGGCTGCCGACAAGGTCCGGACGCTCCGCCGAGAGATGCAGCGCGTGGCGGCAATCAAGGCCCGGCTGCAAACCCGCATCGGCTTGCCGGCAGCAGCGCGTTCCACCCCCGAGTACCACGCGCGCTTGGCCGATCTGCTCGACGCCGAGGGGGAAGCTCTCGCCGCCGCAGGCGAGCGCCTGAGGATGATCGAGGCCGGCGGTCGGCAACGGCCGACAACACTCCCGTGACTCGTCGGACGGGAATCATCGCTTTCTTGGCACTGCTCATCGCGGTCGCTTACGGACTCAGCGTCGCCAACGATTTTGTTTTCGACGACTTGATCTTCGTCACCCGCGACCCACGCGTGCAATCGCTCACCGAAACGCCACGGCTTTTCGTCGAGCCGCTGTGGGGCTTCAGCGACGCTCCCGGCGATACGCACGCACACCAGTACTACCGGCCGTTACAAACAGCGCCTCTGGCGCTCAATCTGGCCGTCGCCGGCAAACACGCTTGGCCCTCACACCTTCTCAACCTGGTCGTGCACGGACTCAACACCCTGTTGTTTCTGTCAATCCTCCTACGTCTCGGCATCGATCCCCGCATCGGCTTGGCGACCGCCGCCGTCTGGGCCGTTCACCCGGGCTGGTCGGAAGCCGTCTTGTGGATTTCCGACATTGCCGGCCTCGGCGCCGCATTCGCAATTCTGGCGATCCTACGCCTGCATATGGAAACCGCCTCGAGTGGGCGCAGCCGGGCACCCACCGTCTCGATGCTCTTTTTCATCGGCCTTTTGTGCAAGGAGGTCGCGATTGTCGCACCGCTGGTTCTGCTCATGCACGATTGGCTGCTCCGCAAAACCCGAACCAAGAACACGCGGGCCCGCGTGCGGGCGGATTACCTGGCGATGCTTCCCGCGGCTGCGCTCTACGCCGTGCTCCGCACACACGCCTTGGGCGGCATGGTTCCCGGCCTTGGGCAAAACTCGCTTGGGCCGGCCGGATTGGTCGTCAATGGATTCGGGCTACTCCCGGAGTTCGCGCACACCCTGCTGTGGCCGTTCGCCCTGAGCATGTATCACGACTTCACGCCCGTCGAGGGTGCCGGCGACCCGCGATTGTGGTGTGGAATCGTCCTCGCTGCCGCTGTGGCCGGCACCCTCGTGCTGTCGCTTGCCAAGGGCAATCGAAAGGCCGCGTTCGCCTGCGCTTGGCTCATGGTAACAACCCTGCCCTACCTCCTCGTACGTTGGCCGAAACTCAACGTGTATGCCGAACGCTACACCTACCTACCGTCGATGGGGGTGTTCATGCTCGCCGCTCTTGCGATGAACGGCTTCGGCGGGGCCGCTCTGCGAAACCCGCGTCCGGCGCTCCGCCGCGTGCTCGTCGCAAGCTGGAGCCTCCTGCTGGCGTTGTTCGTCGTCGTCGATATTTCTCGTACCCGCGACTGGCACGACGAAGTCTCGCTTTACACCAAGACCCTAAGCACCAACGGCCGAGCGGAACTCGTCCGCAACAACCTTGCGCTTCGCTACCTTGAACTCGGCCGCTACGACGACGGACTCGTCGAAATCGACAAGCTTCTGGCCATCGACCCGGACTTCGCCGAGGCCCACCACAACCTCGGGCTTCTCTCGCTGGCGGTCGGTGACCTTCCGCACGCGCTTTCCGCGTTTCAACGTGCACATGAGCTTGCGCCGACCAAGCCTGAGACCCTGCTCAATCTAGGCTATGTATACGACCGACTCGGAAAGCGCGCCAATGCCGTTGCGGCCTACTGGAGACTGACGGAACTGAACCCCGACCATGCAGCCGCCTGGTACAACCTAGCCCTGGCGGCCCTCGACACTGGCCAATGGGCCAACGCCCGTTACGCCCTCAGCCGGGTACTGGCGATCGACCCGGCTGATCCGGCGGCACTCGCGCTGCAGCCCTCGCTGGCGCAAACCCCGCGCGAGCGTGCGATCGACATCGCCGTCACCCAACGCCGTTGTAAGCGGGCTCGCGACCTCATCGGAAGCAAAGACTACCGCGACGCCGAAGCTTCTCTGCAGGCGGCCGCGTGGTTGGACGAACGCTCGGCTTTGCCGCATCATTATCTCGCCAACCTCTATTACCTCAGAGGCAAAATGAAGCTCGCGCTGCGGGAAACCCGCGAGGCGCTTGCCAGAGCCCCGAACAACCCGTTGTATCGCAACAACATGCGCGAACTTGCCAACATTCTCTCGAATCGCATGCGAGGCGGAGCAAAACCATGAAAGTACGAATCCTGCCTTGCTTGTACGCCATGCTGTTCGCCTGCGCCCTGTGCGCAGGCGTTCCGAGCTGCACGAGATCGGGCCATGGCAGAGTCATCATCCTCGGTATCGACGGCATGGACCCGGAAGCTCTCGATCTGCTCATGTCCGAAGGCAAAATGCCGAACTTTGCGACTCTGCGGCAGGACGGGGCCTACGGACGGTTTCTGAGTAGCCGCCCGCTGCTCAGCCCCATCATATGGACGACCATCGCTACCGGCAAAGGCCCGGAAAGCCACGGCATCGGGCACTTCGTCGCCGTCAACAAACAAACCGGAGAGCAGCTCCCCGTGACCAGCCAAATGCGAGGCGTCAAAGCCTTGTGGAACGTACTCTCTGAGCACGATCGCAGTGTCGATGTCGTTGGCTGGTGGGCCACTTGGCCGGCTGAAACTGTCAACGGCACGATCGTGAGCGACCACACGTGTTATCACTTCTTGTTTCCCGAGGGGCAAACCGGCAGCAGCCACAACACTGGCATCGTCTCTCCACCCAGCTACAAAGCCACGCTCGATCGGCTCGTGCGGCGCCCGACCGATCTCACCCCAGCCGAACTTGCCCCCTACGTAAACGTCAGCCGCGAGGAGTTTGATCGACCCTTCGATTTCGCGGACCCACTCGGACACTTCAAATGGGCGCTGGCGACCGCACAAAGCTACCGGGCCATCGGGCTCGATCTGTTACAGCACCAGAAGCCCGATGTATTGATGACCTACATCGAAGGCGTTGATTCCACTTCTCATTTGTTCGGACACCTTTTCCGCGCCCAGGGGCTCGCTGGTGAGCTCGCCGAACAGCAGCGCCACTACGGCGGAACCGTCGAAGCCATGTATCGTTACGCCGATTCGATCGTCGGCGATTTTCTCGCACACCTTGACAGCGACACCACCTTGATCGTCGTCTCCGACCATGGCTTCCAACTGGGGATCCTTCCCGACGACCCCAGTAAGACCCGCGACATGAGAAGAGTCAGCGAACGCTATCACCGTATCGAGGGTATCCTCTATATGTACGGCAACCATGTACGCCGCCACTCGCGACTCGATCGACCCACCCTGCTCGACGTGATGCCTACGGTGCTAACCCTGACTGGTATCGCGCCAGCCGCCGATTTGCACGGCCGCACCTTGACCGAAGCCCTCGACATCCCCGCCCTGCAGCCTACCGTCGCCAGCTTCGAAACCGGCGTACGCGTCGCGACCGGGGTATCCAAAGATCCGTCGGTGAACCCGGCGATTCTCGCGAAACTCAAAAGTCTCGGCTACCTGGATACGGCCTCGCCTTCGGGCGATCGCAACATGGCGGCAATCCACTTCGAAGCCGGTCACTTCCAGGAAGCGGTGGATGCCTACCAAAAGCTCGTAGAAGCGAATCCCGACGACGGCGGCCTCCGTGCGAGCTACGGCGGCGCTCTCGGGGCGCTCGGCCGCTATGACGAAGCGTTGGAACAGCTCACCAAAGCGATCGAACTCGAGCCGTTGAACCCCGAGGCCTACCACAATCGCGCCTTGATCTACGAACGGCGTGGTGACCGCCAAGCCGCCATCCTAGAGTACCGCCAAGCATTGAGGTATCGACCCGATTATGCGCCCGCCGCCAAGGCGCTCCTACGCCTTACCGGCTCAGCCGAGATCAACGCACCGCGGAGCGACGCAGAAAAATTGGCGTTCAAATTGGCGCAGCGAGCCAGCGAATCCGCCCGCAAAGGCGATTATGCCGGTGCCATGAAATCCCTCGACGAGGCCGAACGGGTAGCGCCACAATTCGCGCTGGTCTACCAATACCGCGCGAACGTAGCCTTCTTGTCCGGCGATCGAACCGCAGCCGTCAAAGCTCTCGAGCATGCGCTCGCCATCGAGCCTGATAATGCGCTGTACCGTACCAATCTGGAACGTCTGAACCAGGCTCCGCCGAAACCACCAGCGACCGATCACAAACCGTGATCGGTCGCTGAGATTCACCGCTCCCGTCCGGGCCCTTAGGCGAGGCCGAGGCGTCGCTTCGAGGCTAAGGCTGGATTCCCGAGCAGTCGATCAGACAGAAGCCCGGACCCGCGCCGTTGTTCACGCCGTCGTCACAAACCTCGGTGCCGGCGATGATGCCGTCGCCGCAGGTCTGGATCGCCGAGCAATCGATTAGGCAGAATCCGTTACCCGTGCCGTTGTTCACACCCGAGTCGCACACCTCCGTACCGGCGGTGATGCCGTCACCGCAGGTCTGGATCGCCGAACAGTCACTCAGGCAGAAGCCGTTGCCCGTACCGTTGTTCACACCCGAATCGCAGGTCTCCGTACCCGCGGTGATGCCGTCACCGCAGGTCTGGATCGCCGAACAGTCACTCAGGCAGAAGC
>CAZKLE010000009.1:9975-27528 GCA_964553415.1 uncultured Myxococcales bacterium | reverse complement strand
CAGCAAGCCGGGACGGTCGTGTGCGACCGAGGAATCAAACTCGCCGTCGTACTGATAGCCGGGGCCTCCGGTTCCACGCCCCAGCGGACACCCTCCCTGGGCCATGAACCTTGTGATTACCCGATGAAACGCCAGCCCGTCGTAAAAACCGAGATTGGTCAGATAAATGGTGCTAGCCACATGCATGGGTGCCACTTCGGGCATCAAGCGGATTTTGATGGGGCCGTGACTGGTATCGAGCTGCCAGAAGTAGGTCTCGCCGGAGCCGAACGCCGGCAGCGGCGGTTTCGCGAGCCGCGTTCTCCAGTCGGAAGCATTTTTGTCGATGTTTTGTCCGGCGATGAAAGCCTCTAGGGCCGTGATGGCAGGGGTCTGTGTGTCCACCATGTTCTCCATGTTCTCCGTTTCGGTATTTCACAGTTCACGCGTGAACGGACTGCGGATGGCGATTTGTAACAGGGACACGCGCCGCGAGCGAGTGGTCCGGCCCTTGATGTGGCTCGGCCAACGTAGAAGTATTCGTGGCTGCTATCCTCCTACTCGATCCGGTGTCCAAAAACAGCCCTCATAACAAGCCGAAGAGGCACCGTACGAGCGAGTTCGCCGACGGATTCGACCTTGCTGCGGGCCGCGTCCTCGCGCGCAAGTACGCCGTCATCCGTTCACTCGGCACCGGGTGGGAGGGGGAAGTTTATCTCGTACGCGAGTGTGCCACCGGCATCGAACGAGCCGTGAAGCTCTTCTTTCCGCACCGCAATCAGCGCGACAAAGCGGCCAAATACTACGCCGCCAAGCTGCACAAACTACGCAACTGCTCCATCGTCATCCAGTACCACACCCAAGAGACCCTCCAACTGCGCGGCGTGCCGATCACCGCTCTCGTATCGGAGTTCGTGGAGGGAGAACTGCTCAGCGACTTCCTCGCGCGCCAGCCGGGCAAACGACTGAGCCCGTTTCAAGCGCTCCACCTGCTTCACGCTCTCGCCTGCGGAATGGAACGCGTCCATCAGATGCGCGAATACCACGGCGACCTGCACGGCGACAATATCATCGTGCAACACTACGGCTTGAACTTTGACCTCAAGCTGCTCGATTTTTTTCAGTGGGGCGCCTCGCGCTCAGACAACGTGCGCGACGATGTCATTGATCTGATCAAGATTTTCTACGAATCCCTAGGCGGACGCCGCACCTACAGCCGACAGCCGCCCGAGGTGAAAGCCATCTGCCGCGGCCTCAAGCGCAGCCTGATCTTGCAAAACTTCACGACCGCCGGCCGTTTGCGTCGGTATTTGGAGACGATGGAGTGGCATTGAGCTCCGCCAAGCCGCAGGTCTACCTGGCCTGCGATATGGAAGACGTGGCCTGTTTTGAATTTGCGGCAGGCCACGCATGCGCCTTCACCACCCGTTCACCGGATAAGGAAAGCGTCAATCAGGACGCCGTTGCGCTCCTCCCCCAGGGCGAGCAAGCCGGTGTTTTGGTGGTCGCCGATGGGCTCGGCGGGCTTCCGACGGGCGAGAAGGCCTCGGCCCAAGCCATCGAAAGCCTGCGCCAATCGCTGTCGTCCACGGCCGGCGATCGCGGCCTGCGCGAGCGGATCCTCGACGGTCTGCAACGAGGCAACGAGGCGATCCTCGCCGCGGGTCTCGGTTCGGCAACCACCGTCGTCGTCATCGAGATCAGCGCCGGCGTGTTGCGAAGTTATCACGCCGGCGATTCCGCCGCACTCGTCACCGGTCGGCAGGGCAAGCTCAAACACCACACCATCGCACACTCACCGGTCGGCTACGCATTCGAGGCCGGGACGCTCGATGAAAAGACGGCGATGTTCCATCGCGACCGTCACATGATTTCGAACGTGATGGGGGCGGCCGATATGAGCATTGACCTCGGACCTGAGATCGAACTTTCCACGCGCGACACGGTCGTGTTGGCCAGCGACGGCCTATTCGACAACCTTTACGTTGCCGAGATTGTCGAAATCATCCGGAAGGGGCCTCTCGAAGGCGCCGCGCGAGAACTCCGCGAACTCTGCCGGGCCCGCATGCTCGAACAACTCCCCGATCAGCCCCACAAAGCCGACGACCTCAGTTTTGTGCTGTTTCGTCCCGCCGCATCCTGATCGAGACCATCTCCTCCCGTGCGAGCATCCGGCGAGCATGCAGGCGGGTGGGCAGCACACGCAGATCCTCCAGGATCAAATAGCTCGCGGGCACCAGCAACAGCGACACGAAGGTGGAAAACATCACTCCGAAGCCGAGCGAGACCGCCATCGGGATCAGAAACTGGGCTTGAAAACTGCGTTCGAGCAACAGGGGCGTCAGGCCCGCGAAGGTCGTCAACGAGGTCAGCAAGATGGGCCGGAAACGCACCACACCGGCTTCGCGCACAGCCTGACCGATCTCCTCGCCGGCAGCGCGACGACGATGAATGTACTCGACCAGTACGAGGCTGTCGTTTACGACCACCCCTACCAAAGCGATGATCCCGAACATCGAAAGGAAACTCAGATCCATGCCGAGCATCACATGGGCGAGAACCGCGCCGACGATGCCCGGCGGAATCGCCGTCATGACAATGAGCGGATGGATGTAGGAACGCAGTGGGATCGCCAGTAGGGCGTAAATACACAACAAAGCAACAATGAAGCCGCGTCCCAAAGCCTGGAAAGTGTCCGCCTGCTCGCGGTGCTCGCCTTCCAGTGAATAGGTGAGTCCCGGATAGTCGGAAAGCAATAGCGGAAGAATCGTTTGCCGTACATCGGCGAGCACTTCGTTGGCGTTGCCCGAGTTTTCGTCGAGTTGAGCGGTCACATCGATCACGCGCCGTCTGTCGGAACGGCTGATGGTCGCAAACGCTCTGTCGGTCGCAACGGTGGCGACGTTGGCGAACGGCACCTCGCCGCCATCGGGCGTGCGGATGCGCATATTCTCGATGGTCGCCAACGACGCCCGTTCGGCTTCCGTGTAGCGCACCATGACCTTGATATCCTCTCGCCCGCGCTGCACGCGCTGGGCCTCTTCTCCGTAGAACGCCTGCCGCACCTGGCGGGCAAGATCGGCAAGCGACAAGCCCAAAGCCTCGGCTTCGGGCTTGATGCCGAGCGTTAGCTCACGCTTGCCGGCGCGGAAGGAATCGGACACGTCGTAAACACCGGGATAGGTAGCGATTTTTTTCTTCAGCCGAGCCGCAGCCTCGCGCAACGTGTGTAAGTCGGAACTGGCGAGTTGCACCTGAATCGGCGCCCCGGCACTGAACAGAGACGAGACGAAGTTCATCTCGACGACGTCGGGGATCTGCGGGGTCAGCTCACGCCAGCGCTGAACGATCTCGGTACTACTAAAACGACGATCCGAGGCCGGAGCCAGCTGCAGGCTGACCTCGCCGATGTGCGAACCGGTGAAGGTCGAACCGTTACGCCCGCCGTTGTGCGACTGATCGGCGCGGTAGGGCTGCTCTCCCACGGCAGCCATGATGTGAACAATCGAACTGGGCGTGCCGGGTTGACGATCACCGTCCAGTTCGTGCTTGAGCCGCCGCGCCGATCCTTCGATTTCGGCGACCGCGGCACGCGTCACTGCCGGCGGTGTCCCCTGCGGCAGCGTCAGTTCTACGGCAACGGTATCAGCCTCTACGTCGGGGAAAAATCGAGTCCGCACCCAGCCGGATGCCACCGCCGCCAGCGTTACAATCGCCAGCGCCAAGGCGATGCTGGCGGTCAAATAGCGCCACTCGAGAGCGGCGTCAAGCGTAGGCCGATAGAAATCGCGCACGAACCGCGTCAGGCCCTTGGACACCACCCCTTGCACCCGTCCCCATGCCTGCGCCACGGGCCCCGGCGAGCCTTGACCGCCGCTGACAACGTGACGCAGATGCGAGGGCAGGATCAACTGCGACTCTATGAGCGAAAACAGCAAGGTCGGAATGACGACGAGCGGGAATACCCGCATGATGCGGCCGATGGTCCCCGGCACGGCGAACATCGGCACGAAGACGGCAACCGTCGTCAACACTCCGAAGATGACGGGCACCGACACCTCCTGGGTACCGGACACGCAAGCTTCGAGGCCGAGGATTCCCTGTTCCTTTTTTCGATAGACGTTCTCGCTGACAACCGTGGCATCGTCGACGACGATGCCGAGCACCAGGATGAAGGAAAACAACGAAAGCACATTGATGGAAACACCGAGTGCGGGCATCAAGAACAGCGTGCCGAGAAACGACACGGGAATACCGAGCGTCACCCACAAGGACAGTTTGAATTCGAGAAACAGGGCCAGCACCAAAAACACCAGAATGAGCCCCTGCGTACCGTTGCGAAGCAGCGTGTTGAGCCGGTCGCGCAGCACTTGCGTTACATCGCGCGTGGTCGTCATGTGCAGCCCGGGAGGAAGACGCCCGGCGGCTTTCGCGACGTAATCCTTGACGGTCTGCGCAAGAACCAAAGAACTCTGTTGGCCGACGCGGTACACTTGCACCGTTACCGATGGTTCGCCGTCGAAAAAGGCCTGCTGATCCGTATCCGCGAAGCCGTCGATAACCCGCGCAACGTCCCCGAGAAGCAACCGCGTTCCGTCGGCTCGGGAAAGCAGGACGATCTTCGCGAAGTCCGGTCCCGCGTAGGCCTGCCCTTTGCTACGAACGAGAATTTCGCCCGCGCCCGTATCGATCGATCCGGCCGGCAGATCGAGCGACGAGCGACGGACCGCGTCGGCGACATCGTCGAAGCTGAGGCCGTAGCGCCGCAGGGCGAGTTCCGAGATTTCGATGGATATCTCGTAAGGCCGGGCGTTGACCAGGTCAGCCTGGGTCAGATCGGGCAACGCCGTGAGTTCATCGCGGGTACGTTCGCCGATCTTTTTCAGAGTCGCCTCACCAACATCTCCGGAAATCGTCACACCGATGACAAAGTCTCTCCGGGTGACTTCACTGACGAGCGGCGCCTCGGCTTCGTCGGGGAACGTATCGATGGCATCGACTTCCGACTTCACATCGTCGAGGAGTGTGCGTACATTGGTTCCGCGTAGCGCTTCGACGGTAACCGCACCGGCCCCCTCGGCGGCCGTGGAAGTGATTTTTTTGACCCCTTCCAAACCGGCGACGCGTTCTTCGATGCGCCGGTTGATGGATGCTTCGACCTCTTCGGGCGTGGCGCCGGGATAGACCACCGAGACAACGACGCGATCACCGGCGATCTCCGGGAACACCTCCTGCAGAATCCGCGGCGCCGTCAGCAGGCCGCCGACGACCACGACCGCCATCAGCAGGTTGGCCGCAACGCCGTTGTCGGCAAACCAAGCAATCAACGATTTCACGACGCCGGCTCCGCCGTTTCGCGCTCGCTGGTTTTCTCGGGGCTATACACCCGGACGGGCATGCCGTCGGTCACGGTATCCAACGGGGAAACGCAGATTTTCTGAGCGGGGCTCAGGCCGCCGTTCACGATCACTTGCTCGGCCTGTCGTCTCAGAACGGTAACGGGCCGGTAGCGCAGGGCATCGCCGTCATCGACCACCAACACTCGGTCGTGGCTACGCATCGCCGCGCGCGGAAGCACGTAGACGTCGTGCTCCTCGCGGCCGACGATTTCCGCGTTCACAAACATGCCCACGTCGAGCGCGGTCCCTTTGCGGGAGCCGTCACGATGGTAGGGGTCGAGAACTTCCGCGACCAGGGTGACCATACGGCTCTTGGGGTCAAGTTCACCCTCGGTCCTGACGATACGGCCGCTCCAATGGCGGAGGCTGCCGGCGAAACGAAGCGAAAGCCGCACAGCAGGCCGCGTGCTCAGATCGAGGTAAGCAAGCTCTTCATCGCGCACCGGCAGGCGAATTTCGAAGCGATCGATCGCATACACGCGAGCGAGCACGGTACCGCGTGAGACGAACTCTCCAAGGCCCACATGTTCGGCACGCACACGACCGTCGAACGGGGCACGCACCACACTGCGTTCTAGATCCAGGGCGGCACGGTCGAGAGAAGCCTTCGCCCCGGCAAAATTGGCTTTGGCCTCGGCAAGCTGCGGGGCGCGGATCACCAGCGACGGTGCCTTCTCGGCGCCGTGCAGTCGCAACCAATCGCGCTTGGCGAGTTCCGATTCCGCTTTCTCTTGTGCCACCTCGACCTCGGCGTGCGCGACTTCGGCGCGAGCACTCTCAACCGCGAGTTGATAGTCTCGAGGATCGATGCGTACGAGCACATCTCCTTTATCGAAAAAGCTCCCCGCCGACAGCAGATCGGAAGCCTCGACGACGCGTCCGGCGACTTCGGCCACCAGGTCGATCTCGGTCCGTGGCGTCACGGCACCTTGGGTGTGAACGATCATTTCCACGTTTTGTGGATGAGCCATCACCACTCGAATCAACGGCACCGGAGTTCTGCGGATCTCGCTCTTGGCCTGGGGCCGGGCAACAAAGGCAAACACCGCAGCAGCAACCGCCAGTGCCACTACGAGTACAGGAAAGAGGATCTTCCCAACTCGCTTCATGAACGGCCCTCCGAGGCTTTTTCCACCGGCGCCGCGGTATCTCCCATGAGTTGTCGGCGTGCAAACCCGCCGCCGAGGGCGAGGTATAAGTCAATGCGCGCGTCCATCCGCTCTCGACGCGCTTGAATGAGAGCGCTCTGCGCATCGAAGGAACTACGCTGTGCGGACAGAACCGTCGTGTAGTCTTCCAATCCCTGCAGATAGCGCTCCTCCGACAGCCGGCGCGAAGCCTGGGCGTTTTCGGCGGCGGCAGCCAGCGCTTGCGTACGGCGGGCGAGGTAGCCTTCGTCGGCGAGCAACGACTCGACTTCGGAGAACGCGCGCAAGGTCGAGGACGCATAATCGGCCAACAGTTCTTGTTCGCGTGCACGGGCCAGATCAACCTGAGCGCGCAGGCGGCCCCCTTGGAATACCGGCTGCAGCAGGTTTCCGGCAATCGTCCAAACATCGAGTTTTTGATCGAGTACTTTCGACAAATCTGCGCTCGAGGTGCCGTAGGACCCGGTAAGGCTGATGCGCGGGAGCAGCTCGGCACGGGCCACGTATACACGCGCACCGGCGGCGGCCAGACGCCTTTCCGCCGCGCTCAGATCGGGACGGCGGACGAGCAATTGGGCGGGCAGACCGGCCGGCACGTCTCCGACCGGCTCCGCCAAGCGGTCCGAGGTTTCGACCGCCCGCGCAGGATATCGGCCGAGCAGAATTTCCAGCTGCCGCTGCGCACGGTCGAGATTGCTGTTGCGCTGCTCGACGACGGCCCTGGACCGCGCGAGCTCACTGCGCGCGAGGCGGACGTCGAGCGAACTGCGCAGGCCGCGTCGATAGCGTTCGTCGACGCGATCAAGAGAACCTTGGTAGCTCGCAACCGTGTGTCGGGCGAGTTTGAGTTGACGCTCGGCCTCAACCGCGGCGAACCAAGCCTTGGCCGTCTGCGCGGCGATCGAAACGCGAGAAGCGGCAAGATCGGCGCGCGCCGCCTGCAGATCGCCTACCGCGGCCTTGCGGCCGGCTCGCACTCGGCCCCAGAGGTCCAGCTCCCAGGAAACGTCCAGAGAAACGCCGAACTGATTCGAACGAGAGCTGATCACCGTCGGTTGTACCGAGCCACTCGAGCCGCCCGAGCCGCCACCGGCAACACCGAAGGGAAAGCCGATGAACGTGCGCTGCACACGCGATCCATTGAAGTTCAGGTTGGCCGCCGGCAAAGCGTCGGCACCGGCGATGCGCGCCGAGGCCACGGCGGCGACGACCCGTGCACCGGCGGCTTCCAGGTCGTGGTTGGCGCGCAGCGCCTCCTCGATCACCTTCGAAAGCGCGGGATCGTCCAGCTCCTTCCACCAAACCTGATCGAGGGCTTGGTTCTCGCCCGCGGCCTCAGCCTCGGCTCGGGCCGTCCAGTGATCCGGTATGTGCACGCCGAGCTGCGGCTCACGCAGAGCCGGTGAGGCCGAGCAGCCGAGTAGGATCGCCGCGAGCAACGCAGGCAGGGTTTTCACGGATCCCTCTCTACGGTGGTCGCCGGGCCCCGCAGGCCCTGCGTACAAAACGAGATCAGATAGGCAAGCGATGCTTCGTGATCGTCGGCGTCAACCTCTCCTTTGGAAAGGAACGACAGCCGAACCGGCGCCGCCAAGGTCGAGGCCATGGCGCCGATCACAAAACTGAAACGATGCACGAGTTCGGCTTGGCTCAGTTGTGGTAACTCCGCGCTCAGAGCTTCCAGATATCGGTCGACCACCGGGCGGAACTGTTCAAAGACGACGCGGCGGACGAAACTTCCCTCCTCCCCATGCAAGCGGCCGAAAAGGCGTGCTAGGGCCGGACCTTTGCCTTCGACGACGGCCATCAAGAAGGCCGGACGAACAAAAGCCTCGACGATGGCTTCGACTTGATCCCTCGTCTGTCGCTCCGGCACGCGACCGTCGTGCAACTCCCCGAGTAGGCGCAAGCGTTCTTGATTCACGGGCTCGAGCCGGCGAGCGAATACGGCGCGCAAGAGATCCTCTTTGGAACCGAAGTGATAGTGAACGGCGGCTACGTTGACTCCCGCTTGGGCGACAATGGTACGTATCGAAGTGGCAGCGAAGCCGTCGGCCGCAAACAAGTCCTCGGCCGAATCCAGAATCTTTTGTTTGGTGTCGACAGCTGCCATCTTTTCCCCAGGCTGGGCGCCCCCGCCACCATCCCGTTTCGACTTCGCCCCGACTCCGGAAGTCGGGGCCACCCCAACAAAGCAGGCGAGTTTCAAACAGATGTTTTAATCATATGTTTTAATCATGGCACCGTCAATGGGAAAAGCATTTTCCCCTGACAGTGATTGAACTCGAAACTAACCGGCCCTGCACAACCAAAACGTAGACTGCCGGTATGACAAGCCTGTTTTCCCCCTATCGCAGCAGCGCTCTCGGCCGCCTGCTCGCCCTCGACCACAGGCTCATGCTCGCCATGGGCCCCTGGCGCGAGCCCCCGAGCGCGTCCCTCACCCTTGCCATGCGCGCGCTGACCCGCCTCGGCGACACCGACATCGTGATCTTGCACGGCCTCGCTCTGGTGCTCACGGTGGCACGCGGCAGCCGATCAACGACGTTCATCGCGATGGCCGCGGCGCTAACCGCCACGACTGGCCTGGTGCAACTGCTCAAGCGTGCCGTCCGACGCCCGCGGCCCAGCCGGGACCTGCCCGGCCTGAAACTGCTGACTCATGAGCCCGATGCCTTTGCCTTTCCCTCCGGACATAGCGCCGCTGCCGCAGCACTGACCACCGTCGCGCTCGCCGCCGGCCACGTTGCAGCACCTGCCGAGATTCTTCTCACCGCCGGCGTGGCCCTCTCACGGATGTACTTGGGCGCCCACTACTTCGCCGATGTGCTCGCCGGTTTGGTCCTCGGTACCGGCGTGGCAATCCTGGCCGTGATCTTCGTCTGGGCTTGATCAGCGAGGCCGTCGAACGTGGAAGATCCATCGCGCCCAAGCTGGAGCGTCGGGAATAGGCCGCAAATCGTCGGGAGCGCGACGCCGCAAAGCATCGATCTGTCGGCGCAAGAACGGTTCCTCACCGAAGCACGAGCCGGGGGCATCGACAAGGTAGTCGGCGCGCGCGAGTTTAATTCTATCGATCAGGCGCGCGGGCGGCCCCAACGGTTCACGATCAAGCGCAGCTTTGTAGTAGAGTTCGACAGGATCGATGCTGAACGCGCGCGCGGCCTTGCGCCCCGAGTAAAGGTAGAACAACGGATCCAGCGTACTGACGAGTACCGCATCGTCGGGAGTTTCGCTGCGGATCCAAGACGCAATGGCCTGATAATCGGCCCAGCGATCATCGCAAGTCACGACCGGCCAGGAGATACCCGAGCGCGCAATATAACGCGACGCACTCGCCATACCGGTGAAACCCAGCGCCAACGTGACGGTAACGGCGGCGGCGGTCAGCCTCGACTTACCGACATCTGCGAGCGACAGCTTTTCGACGACGGCCACGAAGCCGGTCCACATATAGAGGAGGACCAAAGGATACATCGGAACCAAAAATCTCGTCACCGGCCAAGGCCAGAGCAAAATCAGGCCTAAGGAAAACAGAAAAAAGAACTCGAGCACCCCCGCTTGCGTCCTCGCCCGCCGGACCAGCCCCACGACCATCAGAACTCCGAGGGCGGTTCCCAAAGGCAGCGTCAACGACTTCGGCAAGCCCAGGAGCTTCGCCGGCGCCAACACGGTTTGGACCGTATTGCTGAGTACGACGGTGAGCTTATCCGTCCATTCGAAGTTCCAAAGCACCGTCCAATTAAGGTAGTTCGAAGAGGAGTAGTACCCGGCCGCCGCTGGGATCTGCCGCGCAGTGCTGGAAGCCCATACGAACCAGGGAGCGGCAACCGCGAGTGCGGCAAGTACAAAGCCGGCGGCGGGGCGCGGGCGGCGGATAGCTAGCAACCACAGTGTGCCCGCCGCGACCATCGCGATACCGACGGTTCGGGTCAAGACGGCCGCGCCCGCAAGCAACCCGGCAGCCAACGCCCACGCTACGTCCCGCCGACCGACGCGACCCGCCTCGTCGCTCATCCTGTCGAGTAGCAACAACGAAGCCCAGCACAGAGCCGCAAACGTCGTCTCCGCAAGCATGGTGGTCGAAAGAAACACTACCCAAGGCGAGGCCAGCGTCAGCCATGCGATCACCACGGCGGGTATCGGACCCGCCTGCGCCTTGACGACACGAAAACTCAAAGCGCACCAGAGCAAACCGGCCGCCAGGGGCAGCAATTTGAGGAAAGGAGCGTTGGCCGGAAACTGCGGCACCAAGCGCCACACCAACGACAACAAGAACGGGAAGAGAATCGGATACTTGGTTTGCGGCAACGGCTCGGGCAGCGAGACGATCCGGTAGCCGTCGCCTTGGGCCAGCGCCTTGGCGGTGACGACGTAGATACCATCGTCGTGGTAGGTGCCGACGGCCGGAGCGGAAAAGGCCACCCAATAGCACACGCCCAACGACGCGAACGCGGTCGCCACCAGCAACGCCCTGCCTACCTTCACCAGCCCTCCACTGCCGCACACCGCTGCGAGTGCCGCCCTATAGTGTAGGCACACTCAGCGCTTGCGGCAAAAGAGGTGGGCCTGCGGCGGGCGAACCAGCGCTTTGCTATTTTCCAGCAGCGGGCGCTTGGCCCTTGAGGGACTCGAGATAAGCGATGATGTCGGAGAGCTGATTGAAAGTGAGAAGATCCGTGTAGTCGGAAGGCATTCGCGAGCCGGGAACGATCTCCACTTTCTCGACCTCGGACATGGGATGGGTCTCATAGCGCTGGTAACCGACGAGAAGCTTGACCTGTTTGCTGCTGTTTTCCCTCAGCACGCCCGAGGCAATATCTCCCGATTTCAGGTAGACATTGGTGTTTTTCCAATTGGCACCGACCTCGCCGCTGGGATTCACGATCGACTCCGCCAGCCAGGTCCAGTTGCGATAGGCGCCGATGCGGCCGAAATCAGGCCCGACCGAGACGGCCTTTTTCTGCGGGGTCGTGTGACAGCTCGCACAGCCCATAGCGACGAAAGTTTCCTTGCCCTTGGCGGCATCGCCGTTATGAAACGGATTGGCCGACGGAACACTCGCCAACAGCGCGTCGTCGAACTGAATCGACCAGGTATCGACCTCGCCGCCTTGGCTCTGTAGGTAGGTGACCACGGCGGTCAAATCGTCGGCGCTCAGGTTGATGGGGGTCTGATAGACCCGAGGCATGTCGTTCGAGTAGCCCTCGACGATGTAGGCGGACGGCTCCTCGATCGATTGGACGATGTAGTCGGTGCCGCTGTCCAGCCCGAGCTTCTTCGCCCTCATTGCCGACCGGAAGCCGATGTCGGCCAGGTTGGGGCCACGCAGACCGTCACCGCGGTCGCCGATGCTGTGACAGTTGTGACACTGAGCGCGTCCCCAAAACAGCGCTTCGCCGGTCTTGACGATCGGCGGAATCACCGTGACGTGAGCGAACTGCTTTTTTTCTGCGTCGGTCAGTTCGAAGGAACCGGTGGTCGAGACCAGCCCGGTCATGCCGCCGTGGATCGTGCAGTAGAGCTTGAACAGTCCGGACTCTTTGAGCGTGATGGTGACCGATTTTCCCGGTGCCAACGTGGTGGCGGGCACGATGACCACGTTGCGGTTGGCGGCGCGGACCAGAAAAACGTCGTGGTCGAACGGATCCTTGTTGATGAACTTGATCGTCTCGCCGGCCTTGACCGAGATCTGACCGGGATTGAAACGAATGTCATGCAGCACAACGGTGTGGTCGGGCGTGCCGGCGGCGACCGCCCGTCCGGGCATGGCCAGCGCCCCCAAGAACGCCGCGGCTACAAGCGACGCGGCTGCAGCGGGCAGCCATCCTCTGTGCTTTCTCGTTGACAAGCGCTCCTGCCTCCTCAACCCTCGTGAGTCCTCGACTCCCGCAATCTCGGGAAAAGCGTGCGACCGGCTCGAGGCGCAGGGAGCCCCGAACCGATCGCACCGCTCGCTTAGCGACGGGGAGCGTCGCTTACTTGGCGCTCATCTTGATGTTGCCGAACATCACGTGGAAGAAGGGCTGGCCGTCCATTTTGCCGGCTTTCATCTGCTCCATGACGTGCTCTTTGGTGTGGCCCATCAGTTCCTTGACCTGCTTGAGCATCGCCATTTTCTTTTCACGCTCGGCTTTCGGCAGCTTGGAAACCATCTTCATGGTCTGCTCCATGTGCTTTTTGACGAACGGGAAAGGCAGGAAGCCCGTGCGCAGAGGATCGGGAACCAGCCCCTTCTTGGTCGGCTTGAAGGGCGGCACCATCAAATGCATGGTTAGGCCCTGGGGTGGATTGCCGACGCCGCCGTCGAACTGCAGCTTGTAGTTGTCGCCGCGTACCACCTCGGTGACCATCACGTGCACCAGGTGGTCCTTGTTGATCAACTTGCCGTTTTTGTAGATGTCGCCTACACCCCAAAATGCGGCATAAACGAACTCGGTGGGCATCAGGCGCGTGCCGATACCCGTCGCCCCGTGCATCAGGTGGTTGGTCACGACGCCGCCGAAAAACGGATAGGCCATACCGTGCGGGAGCGGCTTCTTGCAGACTACGCGGAACTCGTTGCCGTCCGGGGCCTTGAAGGTGGCATCGAAGTCGACCTTATCCTTCGTACGTGCGCCGTCGATGGCCGTCTGATCGACCAGCGTCATCTTGACGCTGCCCACGCCCACTTCACGCCAGTCACCAAAGGGGGTGGCGTGATTGACAAAACTGTAGGCTCCGCCATGGGATTTGCGCATAGCGAGCGGCACGCCGAGCAGAGGGAAAGGCGCGGGATCGAAACCGACCGGGTGCTCGGGAGTACCGAAAACCGACGGATCGAGGAAACGTGGACCGGGCAGTACGAAACGGGTACTTCCGTTTTTCTGGGAGACCTTGACCGTCAACGCACCACCGAGACGGTCGGGCGGGTCGGCGTGCATCGCATGCCCGTGGGTATAAGCGTGCAAGCCCGGAATCGGAGGGCCCCCGGCGGCCTGGGACTGCGATGGCAATCCAAAGCTCATCGCCAGTACGGCAGTGGTCGCCACCAGTACGACGTTGCATTCTCGTCCAAATCGAAAAGCGCTAGACATTTCTATTTCTCCTTTACCTTAGCTCTTGCTTGTGTTTGGCCCGCACGGCTGTTGGCGCACGACCCCCATCCCACCCTTCTGGTACCTAAGACCGATACGAAGCCTGAGGGGGAAAGGTTACGCCGTCAAAAGCGTTTTCCGCGAGAAACCGACGGGGCACCGAGCGGTCACCCGGCGGCGCGGGGAGGCGGCGGTCTCGTTTAGGCGCGGCCGCGGACCACTCGATGAGCGAGGTAGCTCTGGTATCCACCGGAGATGTTTCGTGCGCGCACGCCCCGCTGCAGAAGGGCACGCGTCGCGTAGTAGGCTCGTTGCCCGACCGCGCAGTAGCTCCACACCTCGCGGTCCGAAGGCAACTCGTCGAGCCGTTCACGCAGCTCGCCGAGGGGTATATTGACCGCACCTTCGACGTGTCCGGCGGTAAACTCTTCGGCACTTCGAACGTCCAGAATGAAGGGATTGTCTGCATCATCGAGGTCGCGCCAATGCACGAGCGGATGGTCGCCGCGAATCACGTTGGAGGCGATCATCCCGGCTAGGTTCACCGGATCTTTCGCGGCACCGTACTGAGGAGCATAACAGAGCTCGGCTTCTTCCAAGTCGTATACCGTCGCCTGTTTCTGAATCGCCATGGCGATGACGTCTATTCGGCGCGCAACACCTTCGCTGCCGACGGCCTGGGCCCCGAGTATGAGCCCGTCGCGACGACGAAAGATGAGCTTGAGATGGATCGGCTGGGATCCCGGGTAGTAGCCTACGTGGTGGCCGGGATGCAGGTACACCATTTCGTAATCGCCGCGCCCGCCGCGCACCAGTGCTTTTTCGCTTGCCCCGGTCATAGCTACGGTCAAGCCAAATGCCCCGCATACCGCCGTCGCCTGCACACCGCGGAAACGGGTCGGCCGGTCGAAGATCGCATCCGCGGCTATACGGCCCTGGCGGTTGGCCGGACCCGCCAGCGGTACGAGAACCTCGCCGCCGGTTACGATATCGGTCACGTCGACGGCGTCGCCTACCGCGAAGATGTCCGCATCGCTGGTCCGCATACGGTCGTCGACGTGAATTCCACCCGATTTTCCCAATTCGAGTCCGCAGTCGCGTGCGAGTGCTACCTCGGGGCGGACGCCGATCGCGAGAATGACGAGATCGGCCGGCAACGTTCTCCCTGAGGCCGTCTGCACCCTCAACGATGGTCCGGCGACTTCGATCGCCGACAAACCGTCACCGAGAAGCAACTCGACCCCCTGCTCGGCCAAACGCTCCTCGACGGGAACCGACATCTCCGCGTCAAGAGGAGGCATGACCTGTTTCGCCATCTCGACGACCGAGACGTCGAGCCCGCGCTTCTTCAAATTCTCGGCCATCTCGAGGCCGATGAATCCGGCACCGACGATGACCGCGCGGCGGGCGGACTCCTCTTCGATCCAAGCACGGATACGTCGGCTGTCGGGGATGGTGCGCAAGACGAAAACCCCGGGAAGATCGACTCCCGGCATAGGCGGCACGAGAGCCCGCGCGCCGGGCGCCAAGATCAATTTCGTGTACGACTCCTTGTATACGCGCCCGCTTTCGGCCTCTTTGACCTCGACCTCGTGGCGCACGCGGTCAATCGCCGTCACCTCGCTCTTGGTCCTGACTGCAATGTTGAAGCGAGTACGAAACAGCTCCGGAGAAGCAACGAGGAGTTTTTCTTCGTCCTGAATCACGTCGCCTACGTAGTAGGGCAAGCCGCAGTTAGCGAAAGAAACATAAGGCCCTTTTTCGAACACGATGATCTCACAGCGCTCGCACAGACGTCGGGCGCGTGCAGCCGCCGAAGCACCGCCGGCAACGCCCCCGATGATAAGAAGTTTCTCCGCTCGGTTCGGTTTTCCGTCGTTCATTTTTTTCTCCTCGAACATCGCTTCTATCGTGGATGCACAAACCCCGGCAGCACTTCACGGCGCGGGTGGCGCCGGCTCGCCGGTGAGAGCGAGGCTACCGGGGCTCGGTGGCGTCTGGGCCCCCTAAGGGGTCAACCCAGCGACTCTGTCGTGGGGTCCTCTCTTAGGAGAACGCCACCTCACAAGTCACCGTTAAAAAATAGATCACTGGATCACCTCCTTGCTGCGGCGGGGGCTGAGAGAGCGGTCCCGAAAAACCACTGCCGGACAAGCGGCCGCCGGTTGCCGCTCGGCCGGCCCCGGTCACCGAAAAATCACGGCAGGGAGGCTTGTGTAGGCCTCGACCGGGCTGACCTGAGACCAAAGTACGCGTCCACAGCGCGGGCCGCAACATCAGGCTCGACGCTTGTATCCGCCTGGATTGATCGACGCCGCCGGGTCATAAAAGGGGTCCATGACCGAGCACAAGACGCACCCACGACGGAAAAAACCGAGGATCCGCCGCCGCACCAAACCCGGGGCCGTCCCGGGCAGCTTCAAAGTACACCCCGAGGCGCAGCCTTGCGTCGTCCGCATCATCGGCTTCGGCCCCGACGGATTCGCCGAGGACGAGAAGGCAAACCTCGATACAATTCCGCAACACCTTTCGAAGTGGCCAGTCACCTGGATCGACGTTAGCGGTCTCGGCAATGCCGAGACGATCCATCGACTGGGCGCCTTGTTCGACCTGCATCCACTCGCACTCGAGGACGTCGTCAACGTTCATCAGCGAGCCAAGGTCGAAGCTTACAATGATCAGTTGTTCATCGTCGTGCGGACAGCGACCGAGCATCCGCACGTCGACTCGAAGCAGATTAGTATCTTCGTGGGCGAACGCTTCGTTCTGACGTTTTGTGAGTCGCAGGCCGATTGTTTCGAAGCGATTCGGCAACGCATACGACTTGCGGGAGGGCGAATTCGATCGGCCGGACCGGATTATCTCAGCTACGCGCTGATCGATTCCGCCATCGATGGTTATTTCCCGATAGTCGACCAATACGCCGACACCCTCGAAGCGCTGGAAGACGACATCATCTCCGAACCGCGACCCGCCGATATCGCCAAGATTCACGATCTTCGCAGCGAGCTATTGCTTCTACGACGCTGCGTGCGTCCTCACCGGGAAGCCATCAATACCTTGATTCGCGACGACCATCCGGCCATCTCGGACGAAACTCGCGTATACCTGCGCGACAGTTCCGATCACGTGACCCAACTCATCGACCTACTCGACACCTACCGCGAAGTCTGTTCCGACCTGCGCGACTTTTACCTTTCCACGGTGAGCAACCGAATGAACGAAACCATGCAGGTGCTGACCGTCATCGCCACGATATTCATTCCCTTGACTTTCATCACCGGCCTCTACGGCATGAACTTCGACCGGTCCTTCCCTTGGAACATGCCCGAGCTCGGGTGGACGTTCGGTTATGCATGGTCTCTCGTCCTCATGGCGGTGATCGCCGGCGGGCTGCTCTGGTTTTCCAAACGCAGAGGTTGGCTCGGGCAAGACGATACACGCCGGTCTGATCGACCGCCGCGCGATTGACCCCCGTAGGCGACGAAGAGGCGAACGCGGCACGCGACGCGTTCGCGGCATTGGACAGTCGGAGCAAACGTAGTCTGCTCGCTTTCCTGCGAACTCTGAGGATACCGAGGGACGACGATGTTTGAGCTCGAACGCGTGGGTGAAGTTTTCGTACTTCACATGAAAGCCGGAGACATCGACAGTTTTCTCGCCGAGGTGCATCGCCTGTTCGCGCGTATTCTCGGCTTCTCCATGCTCACGGTGGCCGCCGTCAACGGCCACGCCTTCGCCGGCGGTGCCATGCTGGCCATGGCTCACGATTTCAAGATCATGCGCTCGGACCGAGGCTACTTTTGACACCGGGGATGGCGGCCCTGATCACCGCCCGGCAATCGCCACGCTGAAGGCTGGGTCCGAAGACTGACGCTTCCTGCGTCGACACCCCCATATGGGGGCCGAGGGCATCCGCCGCCGCGCCGGCATGCCGAAATCCCCTTATTC
>CAZKLE010000009.1:0-9875 GCA_964553415.1 uncultured Myxococcales bacterium | reverse complement strand
ATATGGGGGCCGAGGGCATCCGCCGCCGCGCCGGCATGCCGAAATCCCCTTATTCCTGTTGACCTGAGGTCAGTAAATAGGCCATGGTGCATGGGATCTGGCATCGCTCGTGGGTGCCTCCAGACAGTCCTAGACCAGCCGGTTGGCGATCAGCGCCGGCGCAGCGAAGAGGGTGACGTTATGGGGAAACGGGGCAAAAAGATGGCGCAGCCTGCAGCAATGATGCGAGCGGGTGCAGTCGGCGCCTTCATAGTGGGCTTCGCCTTGTTGGGCCCCATCGGTGCGGACGCGCACCAGGCCGGCGGTAGTCCGCAGACCCCCGCACAGAGAAAATGCACGACCACGGCCAACAGAAATTGGTCGAAACTATCCAAGACGATCAACAAAAACGTGCAGAAGTGTTTGAAGAACTACGCCGCCGGCGCACCCTTGGCCGGCGATCCGGCGGTCACGACTCTCGAGCAATGCATCGGCTTCGATGTCAAAGGCAAAGTGCAAAAAACCAAGGACAAAACCTCGGCGGGATTCGATGCCACATGCGGAGGACCGAACCGCTTCGGCGCCGACGCTCAGGGCTTCCCCAAGATGCCCGAATACGGCGCCACCACCCCCGCGACCGTTAATGCCGCCGCGCAAGGCCAGGAAATCGACCTGACCCACGACATTTTCGGTGCCGACCTCGATGCCGCCGGCTTGGTCAAGCTCAGCGATTCGGGCAATGCGGCGGATGCCGCCAAATGCCAGCAGAAAATCTTAAAAACGGCTTCCAAGTGCATGCTCGAGCACAAAAAACAGTTTTTGAAGTGTGTGAAAACCCATCTGGTCAAGCCCGGAATCTATGGGCTGATTTTCGACGTCGATGATCTGGCGCTCTGCTACGACGGCCTCAACGCCGGTAAGCTGCAAAAGAAATGCTTGGGCGATACCGGCAAGGCACTGACAAAGGAAATGCAGAACTGCGTGGATTCGGTCAGCGACCGCCCGCTGTCGACTTTGTTTGCCGGCTGCGCCATCGACAATCCGGCGGCCGCCGCCGTTTGCGTCGATCAGCGCGTAAAATGCCGCTTGTGCGTGTCGGCAAATGCCGCCGATGGCGCCGCACGCGATTGTGACCTGTTCGACGACGGTGACGCCGTCAACAGCAGTTGCCTTCCCTGCCCGATCGGTACCGGCTTCGCATCGACTTACGCCGCGATTCAGTCGGTGATCTTCGAGTCGCCGACCTACGGCTGCACCAACAGCCTTTGCCACGGCGGCGTGGCCCCCCAGGGAGGACTCGATTTGACCGACGATCCGGCGACTCCGCAAATCGATTCCTATGCCCGTCTCGTCAACGTGGCCGGTGTCGGTGCCGCCCCACCGCTGAACCGGATCGAACCCGGCGAGCCGGCTCTCAGCTTCCTCTACAACAAACTCGCCGCGGCAACGCTGACCGGGCACCTGACCGGCGGGGGCAGCCCCATGCCGGCCGGCGGAAACCCGCCGCTCACGCCCGAACATCTCGAAGCACTCGAGAAATGGATTCGCGGTGGTGCGCCGGAAGACCTCAATGTGGCCGGCACTTCTCTGCTCCTGGCCACCTGCCTTCCGCCCGACGATCCGTTGACGATACCGGTTCCGGCGGAACCCGGGGCCGGCGTCGGCGTGCAACTGCAGCAGACGCCCTGGGATCTGCCGGCACAGTCCGAAAACGAGATCTGCATGTCAACGTTCTACGATCTGACCGGGACGGGATTGGTGCCCGCCTCGGCGAAGATTCCCTGCCCTCCCCGATTCCTCAACGCGAACAACCCCTCGGGCGAATGCTTTGCCTACAAGGAGCAAACGCTGTGGCAAGACCCGCAGTCGCATCACAGCATCATTCACATCTACACGGGAACGGCCGATCAGACCGACGTCGGCTGGGGACCCTGGACCTACAAGTTCCAGGATCAGAGCAATCCCCTCGAAGGAACGAGCTGCAATCCGTCGGCGGTCGACACCACCGGCCGCAATCCCGGATGCAGCGGCGAGGTTGTACGCACGGCCGCATGCATAGGCTACGGACCGTCCGACTACAGCAACAACAACAACACCGCTCCGACCTTCGGCGGCTCACAGGAACCGTTCGTCCAGGCGATCTATCCTGCCGGCGTTTTCAATGTTTTGCCGATGTCGGGGATCGTGGTCTGGAACTCCCACGCCTTTAACTTGACCAGCGGCGATACGACGCTGAGCCAGTACATGAACCTCGATTTCGCTCTGGGCACACCGGAACAACAATTCCCGGTACAGGGGATTTTCGATGCGAGTTCGATTTTCGTTACAAACGTGCCGCCGTTCCAATCCCAAGAGTACTGCCGCACCTACACGTTGCCCGAAGGCGCGGCGCTGTTCGAGCTGACCTCACACACCCACCGCCACGGCGTACTGTGGCGAACCTGGGGCCCGCCGAACACGCCATGCGTGCCGGGTCAAGCCGCCTGCGTGGCAAGAAACGACCAGCCGTTGTACCTGAGCACCGAGTACACCGACCCTCTGCAACTCGACTTCGACCCGCCGATCTTGCACGGATTCGGCACAACCGCGACGGCCAAAGCGGCGCGGACCTACTTGTATTGCAGCCTCTACGACAACGGCGCGGGCCCCGGTAGCCCCCCGGTCAAGCGACGCTCGACCTCGCCGGTACCGCCGCTGCCCTTCGGAGGACCGTGCCAGAGCAACGAAACCCAGTGCATCGGCCCGAATCAAGGGACGCCGTGCTTCGGGCTCGACAACCTCTGCGAGAGTTCGCCGGGTGCCGGCGACGGTGACTGCGATGCTTGTCCGCTGACCGGCGGCCTCACAAGCGAAGACGAAATGTTCATCTTGATCGGGTCCTACTACATACCCTAAGAGAGGAGACCATCACCATGCGACGTTATACCTACCATCTCACCAGACGTGTCCGCATCGGATTGATCGCTTGCGCGCTCACTGCCGGTCTTCCCCTACACGCCTCGGCCACAATCAATCTGAGCAATGCCGCCTCGCTGCAGTTCAAATGGGACTTCCCGCTCTCAGCCGGCGTGACAGCTTCCCCCGTCGTCGCCAACGGCCTCGTGTACGCAGGAGCCTGGGACGGCGTTATGTACGCATTGGACCGCGAAACCGGCAGCTTGGTTTGGTCCTTCGACACGGGGGCCGGTGCCATCCTCGGCATACAGAGCACCGTCCTGGTCAGGCCCACGGGAGATGTATGTTTCGGAGACTCCGCGTCGCACGTGTGGTGCCGCAACGGACTCACCGGCGCTCCGGTTTGGGACAAATTGGTCGGCGATCCGGCCGTAGACCACATTTGGTCGGGCTTGGCGGAATCCAACGGACGTCTGTTCGTCAGCATCGCCTCGCACAGCGATCAGCCATGCACCAAGGGGCGGCTGGTCGCCCTCGACGCGGCCACCGGGGCCGACATCTGGAGCTTGCAAACCGTACCCGACAAGGTTTGCACCACCGACACGGCCACCGTCTGCACCGTCGATGGCGACTGCCCCTCGGGCGGCACCTGTATCGGTGCGCTCGGCGCCGGCGTAACGGCAACAGTATCCTTCGATCCGACCGGCTCGTCCGTGTACATGAACACGGTCGGCTGCTTCACCTTCCCTTCGATCGGCGACTCGGACTCCATCTTCAAAATCGACGCCACCAGCGGCGCCGTCATTTGGAAAACGCGCGTCGACCCTCCCGAGCAATTCGGCGCCTGCAGCAACGATCCTTCCATCGATTGCGGTACCGACGCTGAGTGTGGCGCGGGCAATACTTGCGACACCAAGAGTTTTTACCACGACTTCGGGTTCTTGAACGGACCCAATCCCGTCGACGTGCCGAGTCTCGGCAAAACGCTTCTGGTCAGCGGGAGCAAGAACGGCACCCTCTATGCACTCGACGAAGCCACTGGCGTTATCGAGTGGACCAACCAGGTCGTCCCGAAGCCGGTCACGCCGGCTTTTGCCGGCTTCGGCCTGTTCGACGGGCCAATCGCAATCGCCGACGGCCGTGTGTTTGCCGCCCTGTACGATTTCATTCCGGCGCTCGCTCCGGCGCCCCAACATATGCAGGCTTTCGATCTGGCCACCGGTGCATCGCTGTGGACCGCGAACATGGGGATCTCGTGGAGCGGCGTAGGAACATCCAACGGCGTGGTGTTCGCCGGCAACAATGCGTTCACGGGCTTTCGCATGTTTGATGCGGCTACGGGAACTTCTCTCGGTACCCGAAGCCTGGGCGACGCGACCACTTCCGTTGCACGAACCGACGGCAACGACCTGTATATTGGATACGGCATCTTCAACCCCACGGGTGGCGTCCGCGCTTTCCAAATCCCCCCTCCGTCGAAAACCGGATCGTGCAAGCAAACCGTGAACAAACAAACCGCGAAGTTCGCGCAACAAACCGCCAAGGCTCTGTGCAAATGCGAAGTCTTGAAGCTCAAGGGCAAGATCCCCTCGACCACCGTCTGCGCCCGCGACGACCTGAAAACAACGTCCAAGCTCAGCAAAGCGGACGGCAAGCGAGCCGCGAAAATCGACGCGACCTGTGGAGGCGCGGACAAGATCTGCGGCGCTGATCTCACCGCCGAGGTAGGAGCCGATCGCATAGGATTTGCCGGAATGTGTCCGGGGTTGGAATCCACCGGCCAATGCAGCGGAGGAACGAACGACACCGACCTGTGTAGTTCCGACAGCGATTGCCTGGGGGGCGGAGTGTGCGTGAAGTGCGATACGCCGATTCTCGCCGATGAGTGCACGGGGGTCGACACTTGTCTCGGCTGCGTCGCCTCGGTTGCCACCCATCAGATGAACGGTGTTCTCATCGGCAACCTGGCGGCAACCGACCCGGCGGCGCAGAAGGCGGAAAACCTTTGCCAGCAAGAGATCCAGAAGTCGACATGGAAGTTCTTCAGTTCCAAATCGAAGATCCTGCAGAAGTGTTGGGACAAACGGCTCAAAGGCAAACATAGCGACACCTGCCCCGATGCCAACGCAGCCGCCGGCAGCGACGCCAAGATTGCGGCCGACAAGATCGCTCAGGCGGAAACGAAAATGAGCGATAAGATTTGTAAGCGTTGCGGCGGCGCCGACCAGCTCTGCGGAGGCGGTGACGACCTTGCGATCTCGAGCCTATACGCCGCGTCGCCGACCTGTCCGTCGGTAACCCTGCCGTCGGCCCCGTTCACCGATTGCGGAACCATCGCAATCAGCAGCGTCAATGACCTGATCGAGTGCCTGAAGTGCGTCGCGGAATTCAAGGTAGACTGCACGACCGCGAACCAGGTTCCTTCGCTGCTGCCCTATCCCGCCGAGTGCGTGAACTGATGCATGACGAGTACGAATTTTCGTCAAGTTGACTGTGAGACCAGCGGGAAGTGCGGTGGAGTCGGAGCGGTCGGAGTTTCGACCGATCTGTCGACCTGCCCCAGGGTCGCACGACTCACGGGATCCCCAGCACATCGCTGCCGCAAACCAACCTCACGACCCGAAGCGTCCGGTTCAACCCCCATCGGCGTGGGCGCCGGTCCCGACCTGGCACGAGAGCTTCGAATACAAAACGGTGTGATTTCAAGAGCTGTTTCTTTTTCTTACGCAAAACGCTGCTATTTCACGATTCTTCCTTGTCGAGCCAGGCGGAATTTGCTAACCAAAATAGCTGTGCTCGACAATAGGGGCACCCCTAAGTGGGGGATGCAGTTATCGGTGTGGCATGAAGTCTTGGGGCTCAGGTCGAGATCTCAAGCGCGGCCACTCGGTAGGCGACAGCTATGTGCAGTCTTTACGCGTTAGAGTTTGGTCGCCTGAGGGCAACCGCCTTCAGCCACATTACGGGAACTTCGTAGTCTTGCTTGACGGGGTACGGATCTAAGATGCACAGTATGCGTTTGTAGGAGATGTTTATTTTGAACATGCGTCGCGAAAGAGGGATTCCCATGAAGCACCTTATGTACCCGAAAGAGTTTGCTTCAGAGCAGCGGCGTTCGACGACGGCTCTTCTCGTCACCGTCTTCATGGTTTTCTTCGTTACTTGGTCTCTGCCAGCTGCGGTGAGCCACGCAGCGACGACGACGATTCAGGCCTTTCCGGTCCAGATCCCCGACGATGAGTTGCCACGGGGGAACGTAGGCGACGCACCGCCCGGCTTCGGTCCGGATTCTTGGCAGGGCCCATTCTTCCGAAACTCGAACTGGTTTGCCCGCTACCTCCTCGACGGAGACTATCTCTCGGCACTCTTTCCGGCAGACGCAGCGACGTTGACAATAGCTGATCTCGCCTCGATCAGCTATTTCACCAAACGCACCGTTAGCACGCCGGCGGGTCAAGATTGGGCGGTAGAGATCTACACACGGCCGACGGGCTCGGGAGATGCCGCCAGTTGGTATCACACGAAATTCATCAACAACTTCGACGATCACACCGAGACGGGGGCGTGGACCCAGTATACCACCGACGGTGCGATGACGTTCAACGAGGAAACTCCGCCAAGCTCCGTCGAGATGACGCTTGCGGATTTGATTGCAAGCAGCGGAAGTCAAGAAATCGAGCTGATCGCCGTACGGACTCCCAATGGGGTGAACGGGTTCGACGGGGACATTGACGGTTTGGCAATTGTGCTCACGAACGGTGAGACTGGACGGGTTGACTTCGCCCTCGACAGCACCACGATTCAAGTTGCTGAGTGGGAAGTCCCCGACCAAGAACGGCCTCGCGTCAACGTAGGGAACGCGCCACCCGGTTTTGGTCCGGACTCCTGGCAAGGTCCGCTGGTCGGTAAGACGAACTGGTTCGCTCGCTACCTCAACGGTTTCGACTTCCTTTCCGATTTATTTCCGGCGGAGGCGGCAACGTTGACGATCGCCGATCTCGCTGCAATCAGATATTTCACCGAGCGTCCCATGGGTACGCCGGCGGGTAGAGATTGGTCGGTGCAGATCTACACGCGGCCGACGGGTTCGGGTGATGCCGCCAGTTCGTATCACATGAGATTCATCAACGACTTCGACACTCATGCCGAGACCGGGGCGTGGACGCAGTACTCGACCAACAGTGGGATGACGTTTAACGAGGAAACGTCTCCAGGCGGCGAGATGACGCTTCTGGACTTGATCGCGAGTAATGGAAGTCAGGAAATTGAAATGATCAGCGTGGAGACCGACAGCGCCTGGAACGGCTTTGACGGCTACATCGACGGCCTTGAGATCACCCTCACCAACGGCAAAACAGGTCGGGTCAACTTCGGGGGAGACTGTGACGTACCAAGCACTCTGACGTTCTATGTCGACCAGGCGACGGGAACGGACGGTGTCGCTGGATCCAACCCCTGTCTCGACCCAGCCGTGCCCTGTGCGACAATCCAACATCCAATCGACCTTGCCTGTCCAACCGGGGCTACGATCAACGTCGCAGCCGGGAGCTATGACGAGCAGGTCGTAGTGGTCGGCAAGGACATCGCTATCGTTGGTGCGGGAGCTGGTAGCACGATCGTTGAGCCGAGCTCGGTGTTGGCCAACACCAGCAGTTTTTCCACCGGCAATCCAATCGCCGCAATTGTGTTGGTCGAGGACAGTTCAGCGACAACGTTGACCGGCATGACGGTGGACGGTGCGAGCGCAGCCTTCGGATCCTGCTTGCCGGGCTACACGGGCATCTTCTACAGGAACGCCTCGGGAATGGTGTCGGCTATGCATGTGACCGATATCTTCCACCCAACGGCGGCGGTATGTCAGTCGGTGGGCGGTATTCTCGTGGAAAGTGGGACGGGAAAATTCTCGGTCGTCTCCACTGACGGCAATACGGTTGACGTCTACGGAAAGTACGGAATCGCGTGTAACGAACTCGGCAGCGACTGTGCAATTTCCAACAATACGGTCGTCGGCCGTGGTCCGGTGCCGCTCGGAGACGTGGCCCAGAACGGTATTCAGATCGGCTCGGGCGCCGTCGGCAGTATCGTCGGCAATACGGTGAGTGACAATATCTATATTCCGCAAACATCTTGCTCGTCCGGGATCCTCGTGAATACCGACGGTATAGATGTTCGCAGCAACACGCTCGACAACAACTTCTGCGACGTACTGGCAATGACGAGCGGCAGTACGTTGTCGGGGAACAACATAGCCGCCGCTCGCGAGTCGCCGTTCTCGGTGATCGGCGACGGCAACACCATCGACAAGAACCGGGTCAACGGCACCGCGCTGACGGCCGAAGGGATCTACGTCGACGGTATCAACAACGCGTTTACGTGTAACCGCATTACGAACAACGGCACCGGTATTTTCTTTGACACGCTTTCGACAGCGGGCACTCCGAACGCCGCCAACAAGAACGTCATTGCGGGGAATACAAGTGCCGGTGAGGATGCAACAGCAGTGGTTATGCTACCCCCGGTGGACAGTGTCGATAACTATTGGGGCTGTGCGACGGGCGCCAACACCCCGGGCTGCGATACGGCGATAGGCAACCTCGATGCCAGCCCGTCCGCCGCGATAGAGCCGGTCTGCGTGACCTGTGCCGGTGCCGGTGGGGACACGGACAACGACGATGTATGCGATCCGGTCGACAATTGCCCGCTCGTCGCCAATGCCGCCCAGGACAACGCCGATGGCGATTCCTTCGGTGATGCATGCGATACGTGTCCGGTGGACGCCGGCAACGACATCGACGGCGATACCTTATGCGCCGATGTCGACAACTGCCCACTCGTCGCCAACCTGGACCAATCCGACGTCGACCTCGACGGCATCGGTGATGTTTGCGATCCTGACGACGGGCCGGGCTCGATGGTGTTGAGCCGGGTACGCCTGAAAGCGGCAAAGGTAGGGCAGGCTGTCGGCCGAGGCAAGGTAGCCTTTAGGGTGTTGGTAGCAGACGATCACGCCGGAAACTTCCTTCCCGATGATCTGATAGTCAACGGTGACGTACGCTTCGAGGTGACGGCCGGCCCCTTCGCGGCAACTCTGAATCTGGGGAACTGCGCGCGCAGGAACTCACACGTGATCGCGTGCAAGAACGGCAGCGTCAAGGCACAAGCCAGGCTACTGCCCCAAGGGTCGAACATCTTCCCGAACACCTATAAAATGACGGTGAGAACGAAGAGGACTGTGGATACGGACGCTCCGATCGGGCCGGTGACGGTGAGGCTGCGACAACCGAGCTCGAGTATCGATCGCTCCGACGATATCAGCCCGTGTACGGCTAAGCCCGGTAGGCTGATCTGCCGGGAGAGGTAGACTCAAAGTCCGAGTTTTCCTGGGGCTGGAACCGACCCGTTTTCGCCCCCTGATGGTGTGTCCGCAAACGCGGCGGCCGCCGTCGGCTCCATGCACCGCCATGAGGAACGGCGGTGATAAAGGAATAGCCGCTTTTCCCTTGACAAGGCGACCCCGACCCAGCAGGTTGCGAACGTGCAGAGTTTCCCAAATCCCAATCCCAGGAGGATGGAATTGGACATGAGTACCGCAGATGGGACCGTTTATCGCGCGAAGTGTGATACCGCTGCACGTCGTCTTCGCCGCATAGTCGGCAGCCTGAGCTTGACCGTCGGAATTCTCTTGTGGCTCGTCTTACCCGCCACTGCCTTTGTCCTCGATTTCGAGGGTTTTGTCGCGGGTCACGTCCTGGCGCCGACCGACCTTGAAAACGGGATAACGCTGAGCGTGAACAACAACAACAGCTCGCATCCGAACGCAGCCGTGGTCTTCGATTCGAGCTGCCCGGGCGGGTGCTCGGGTGGAGATGAAGACCTCAGGACACCCGGCGCAGGCATTGGCAACACAGTCGCCCAGGGCAAGATCATGATCATCGCCGAGGACATCGAGGACAAGTCGCCGGCCGACGGCGAGGTTGATGATCCCGACGACGAGGAGGCGG
>CAZKLE010000008.1:0-28070 GCA_964553415.1 uncultured Myxococcales bacterium | reverse complement strand
GGCAGCGAAGAGCCTCCGAGCTACCGGCCTGCGCGGCCGATGCCAACCCGAACACAATGAGTAGCATCACCACGGATGCGGCTTTTCGGCTGCTGACCATAGTCTCCTCCTAAGCGAATCTCGTGGACAAGCCCGGACCAGAGTAGCCCTATGCTTGGGACTTTGGCAAGGCGCAAATGAACAGTATCCGCCATCGTCGACGGTCCTTCAGGCCCGCCTGCGTTGCCGACCCCGCCGTGGCATGCTTAACACGCGCGTATGACCAGGAAACTCGAACTCATTGGTGTCCCCTGCCCCCTCAGCTGGGCCAAGACCAAAGTCGTGCTCGCGGGTATGTGCACAGGAGAGCGGCTTCGGGTACTCGTCGATGACCCACGCGCAGAACACGATCTGCCGGCTGCTGCCGAAGCCTGCGGGCACGCAGTGCTCGGATCCAGAAAGAGCCCTGAGGGTGTTTGGATCACGATCGAATGCTGACGAAAAAAGGGGCCCCCACAATCGTGGGGACCCCTTTTTGGTCGAATTTCGAAGCTGTTCTGTCTTCGACTCAGAATACCACCAGCTGAAGCGCAAGAGTATCTTGCGAATCGTCAAAGCCGCTGCTGCTGTCATCGGCAAAGATGTTTCCGCCGACGCCGGCGCCCGAGGCTTCGTTGTGACGGTACTCAAGGCGTAGATCGGTGCCCTCAGCGACGTGCCAGGTACCAGTCAAGGTAGCACCCCAGAGTTCCGTGCTGGCGATAATCGGCGGGCCCAAACTGGTGCTCGACGTATCGATGTCATCGTACTCGAAGCGGAAGTCCCATCCCCAACAACAGGAGAAGTCCTGGCCGAGATACAGCGTTCCCGTATCGGCCTCGACGTCGCCGCCCGCGACGTTCGCCAAAAGGCTCGCACTCCCGCCGGCCACGGTACCAAGCTCGTGGTCCAGGTAATTGTATTCGACGGCGGCCTGGATCGGCCCAAGGTCACCCTGCACAATGACGTTGATCACGCTCAGGTCGGCGGAGTTGATCTCCCTGCTGTGGGTGCCCGCGACACTCACATCCCAACCGGCGATGCCAAACTTGAAGTTGGCCATGAGCGCCTTGTTAAAGTTTGTGTCGTTGCTCGCACCGGTAGTCTGAGCAACGGTGTAGCCGTTGGCGACGCCGATCGTTCCGGACCAGGCACCACCATCGTAACTGACGAATGCTCCGTCGTTGTTGATCGGCTGCGCGTTCCACACAAACGAACGGCTGATGTGCGCGTTGCCCCAGGGCTGAATCACCTCATAGCCGATGTCGGTCGCGCGTCGTCCCAGTGTGACCTTCAACGGACCGAAGAGTGTCCCAACGGGAAAGCTCACGTTCGCCGTGTTCAAACCCACGTTGCTGAGGCCGCTCGACGAATTGCCCGAATCTCCGCTTCCCGGTGCAAGGTCGCCGAAAAAGATCGAAGCTTCGTAGCCAACGCTATCGGTAGCTTGACCATGCGCCGTCAACTCGACCAAGTCGATGTTGAACGAATTCCGACCCGGCTCGTTGTTCGGGTAGGAAAGTTGATTAAGCGTACCGGCCGCCAACGCGGCGTTTGTCGGCGCGTTGAAGTCTTCGTGATAAGAGAATGACCCCGAGATCCCGATCTCAGGCGTATTCCCGTCAGCCCTGGCCACTCCCGCGCACCCGGCGAGGAACAACCCGACCGTTGCTACTACAACTAGTCTCTTCATTTACGTATCCTCCTTATCGAATCGATCTTAACTGCGGCCTCACCCCCTAGGCGAGTCCGCGATTCCCAACCGTCCTCATTGCCTGCCAGCCGCAGCCCTTTTCCGAGCCACGGCCTCCACGCCTTTCAGCAAGCCGGCGGAAGCGGTCTGTGTTTGAAGGCTCTGTCTCCTGATCCCGGCTCTGCCTCCGCCACCAATTGCTCCATCCCGGAGCCCGCTTCCACCACCGCCCACCTGCCGGTCGCATTCCCTCTCGGGTCACACGCAGGCCCCCCCGCCGGAGTCTCCTCCTAGCCGGGCTGACCAAGGACATGTGAATACGGTGCCGACTGGCTAGACTGATGTCAAGTCCGCCGACGAGGCAAACGGCACGGCGAGCGACAACGCACCGCGCAAAGCGCTGGATCTCGTGAGGAATGCTTCCATCAACCAACAAATCTCTTTAGTTTTCAGATAGTTACTTGCTACGGACGAGCAGAGTCCCAATCCCGAGGCTGAGACTGCCAAGCACGGCTCCTAGGAGCACCGATGAATAGGCACCGCCCACCAGCAACATGTGCCGAGGCTCGGCAACCCGGAACTCGGTCGTAAACAGGACGTTGCCCGGATACTTGTCGAGAGCGTGTAAGGCCTTGAAATAGGCCTCGTCATGGGCGGCACCGTTCCAGCAGTACACGCTGCCGCCCAGACCCGCCATGATGAGGATGACCCCGAGAAATTTCATGTACGTAGCCACGCTCTACCTCCTTAGCGCGCTGCAAACGCGCCGCAAGCTACAGATCGTACCAGAACACCTGCGGCGCCCGAACGCGCTTGCCTTCGTTCCATTTCGCCGGCGGGACCTTGGATCTTGCGACCTTGCAAAATCCGCCACGTTCGAAAAACGCCGCCGCCCGAGCGTTCGATGTACACGCAAACAACGCTCTCAGCCCACGAACCCGAGCCTGCGCAATCAAGTGGGCAAGGATCTTGGGCCCAACGCCCTCCCCCTTGAAGCGCGTGATCGTATACAAACCGCGTATCTCGCCCACCCGATTGCGCCTATAGCACCCCGACACCAGCGAAGCCACGCCGGCCAGGCGCGCGTTTTCGAACCAGGCGCCGTAGCCGGTCAGCAGCAAACGGGTTCGCTCGTCGTCGCTGCGTTCAAGCAGAAAACCCTCGCGCTCGCCTCGCCGTAACAATGCCAGGGCTTCGCTGAAGTCGCCAAGGCCCAAGGCTCGGACACGACAATAGCGGTCCCGAGTCACGAGCGTACCCGACCCTTCGTAAGTGAACAGCTCCTGCGCCAGGCCGGCCGCAGTCGTCAAGTTCACGGCTACGCCGCCGCTCGCAGCCACGCTCGCCAATTCGCGCAGTTCCGTACGCGACCAAGCGCCGACCTTGCCGTCACGCGCAAGGAGTTGCTGCAAGCCGCGCACTGTCACGAACGACCGTCGACCCTCCGCCGTAAGTAATCCGCCGCGTCGATCGCACAAAACGAGCTTGTCGACTTGCAGCCGCTCGCACAACGCGCGGTTGAAGGCGATGACGCGGGCGCGAGAAAGGGCACGAGGGCGCCGTACTGCCGCACAGCCGTGCTCGAGAAGTTCGCAGCCGACTCCCAACAGGGTACCGTCGCTAGCGGCAAGGTCTGCAAAACCCAGTGGATAGCAAGATCGCCCCTTTCTGAAGGCGGGGGACACGAGCAAGACCATCGCCGCATTATCAACGAGTTCCTCGACAACCGGCCCACAGCGATCAACCGCGTCGGCACCGTGGAAACTGACGACAATTCCCCGGTGACGAAACGAACGAAGGTAAAACTCCTTTTCCGCCCCCGCAGATCTCATGATCGGCAGGTCTAGACTCGCCCTTCCCATCTTGCAAGTGTTGCAAATATTTCGGCGTCCGCTTAGAACCCGGCCATGCTCGTGGCTCGCCGCGCTCGTTCGCTACTCATCTACCCGCTATTTGCCGCCTGTTTGATTGCGAACCGGGCACCGGCAGCAACGGTCTCCGGCAGTCTCGGCGCCGTGGCCGCCGAGCACCGTTTGGCTTCGCAGGCAGGCGTCGAGATTCTACGCACGGGAGGAAACGCCGTCGACGCCGCCGTCGCAGCTGCATTGGCCAGCGGCGTCGTCAATCCTTCTTCATCGGGGCTCGGCGGTGGTGGATTTCTCGTAGTCTATACCGCCGCCGAAGGCCGCACCCACGTGATCGACTTTCGCGAACGTGCGCCGAAAGCCGCCAACCGCGACTTTTTCATTCGCGACGGCAAAGCCGACACGAGTGCGAGCAAGGTCGGAGGCAAAGCCGTCGCAGTGCCGGGGGAGGCCGCCGGATTCGCTCTGGCCCTACAGCGCTTCGGAAGCAAGTCGTTCGCCGAGGTCGCCGCGCCCGCCATTCGACTGGCCACCGACGGATTCACCGTTGAAACCCACTTGGCAGCGCAGATCGCGCACAAGGCCGCCGATATTGCCGCCCACCCCGGACTGGCCGGCATGTTTCTGCACGCTGACGGCACGCCCGTCGGCGAAGGAGAGACACTCTACCGCAAGGACCTTGCCGCCACCCTCGGGGTGCTCGCCGAGGAGGGCAGCCAAGCTTTCTACCGCGGCGGCCTAGCCGCCGACATCATCGCGGCGGCCAACGCAGAGGGCGGTTCCCTAACGGGCGAGGATCTTCATAGCTACCGCGCCATCGCCCGACCACCGCTGGTCGTACCCTTTCGCCGGTGGCAGTTGGTCTCGATGCCGCCCCCGAGTTCGGGCGGCGGCACCATGGGCGAAGTACTCTCGATTCTGTCGCCCTACCCCCTGCGGGAGCTGGGACGCAACTCGGCAACCTATCTTCACCTGCTCGCCGAGTCCTTCAAGGCCGCATTCGCCGATCGCGCCCACTATTACGGCGATCCCGATTTCGTAGAGGTCCCGCTAAGCCGCCTTCTGTCGCCCGGGCACGCACTGTCGATCCGCCGCCGACTAAGCGCAGCGCGAGCTCTGCCCTCTTTGAGCTACGGTGCCATAATGACGGGACGCGACGCCGGCACAACACACATTTCCGTCGTGGACCGCTTCGGTAACGGCGCTGCCCTGACGACCAGCGTCAACACATCGTTCGGAAGCATGGTGGTTGTTGCCGGGCGCGGCATCATTCTAAACAATACGATGGACGATTTCAGCATCCAGCCCGGAGTTCCCAACGCTTTCGGCTTGGTCGGCAACGAAGCCAACGCGGTTGCTCCGCTCAAACGGCCGTTGTCGAGCATGTCGCCCACCTTGGTCATCGGCGAGCACGGACTGCGCTTGGTGCTGGGTGCCTCCGGCGGCCCGATGATCATCACCTCAACTGTACAGACCACCCTGAACGTCCTCGTCTTCGGGCTCGACGTCGGTGAAGCCGTCGACGCGCCCAGAATCCATCATCAGTGGATGCCGGAAGTGCTCGGCGTCGAGAAGTCCCTGCCCGAGGCCGTGCGCAAGAGCCTCGAAAGAAGAGGACACCGAATTCGCGAGTTCCGCGCAATCGGAGCCGTTCAGGCCGTCGAGGTCATCACGCAAGACGGCAAGCGCATCGTCCGCGCAGTATCCGACGCCCGCAAGGGCGGCCTTGCGGCGGCCGAGTGAAACCGCCGGCAGATCGCGCCGAGATCGGTCAGTCGAACTTGCGCAAAAAGATCGTCTGCTCACGGCCGGGACCGACCGACACGATGGCGACCGGCACCCCGGTCAGTGCCTCGATCCTCTCGATGTAGGCCCGCGCCGCGACCGGCAATTCTTCGCCCGTCCGCATCGCCGAGATATCTTCTGTCCAGCCCGGGCAATTCTCGAACACAGGTTCAACGGCGTCGAGCTCTGCGGCTGAGGCGGGCAGCCCTTCGATCGCCACGCCGTCACGACGATAGCCCGTACAGACGGGGATCGGGTCGATGCCGGTGAGCACATCGAGTTTGGTGAGCGCGAGGAAATCGACACCGTTCAAACGCACGCCCTTGCGAACGACGGGAGCATCGAACCAACCGCAACGGCGCGGACGCCCGGTCGTCGCGCCGAACTCACCGCCTTGCGTACGCAGATGGTTCCCCCACTGGTCATTCAATTCGGTGGGAAACGGGCCGCTGCCGACACGGGTGGTATACGCCTTGGAAATACCGATGATCTTGCGCAGAAGACACGGCGCCACACCGGCACCGACAGCGGCGGCACCGACCCCGGTGTTCGAGGAAGTAACGTAGGGATAGGTTCCATGGTCGACGTCGAGCATGGCCCCCTGCGCTCCTTCAAAAACGACTCTCTTGCCGCCGACCAGAGCTTCGTGAACGAGTAACGACGTATCGGTCACATAGGAAACCAATGCGTTCCCGCAGGCAACGAGCTCGTCGACGAGCGGCCCTTGATCGAGCACCCGATCGTCGAGAACGTCTTTGAGATACGCATTCTTCTCGCGAAAGCTCTGTTCCAATCGGCTGCGGAATATCGACTCGTCACAGAGATCGATCATGCGGAGTCCGGTGCGGGCGACTTTGTCTTCGTGGGCCGGGCCGATGCCTCGACCGGTCGTACCGATCTTACCCTTACCGCGAAGCCTTTCGCGAGCCTGATCGATGGCCTTGTGGTAGGGAAGAATCACGTGAGCTTCGCGGCTGATGCGCAGGCGATCCGGACCCAGCCGGTAACCACGTTCGGCCAACGCGTGCATTTCCTCCATCAGCACGAGCGGGTCCACGACCACACCACCGCCGATCACGCAAACAGTATCCTTGTGCAACGCCCCCGAAGGGATCAGGTGCAGTACCGTCTCGCACCCATCGACGACCAATGTGTGCCCGGCGTTGTTACCACCCTGAAAACGGACGACCAAGTCGGCGTCCGCGGCAAGCAAGTCGACAATCTTACCTTTCCCCTCATCGCCCCACTGCAGGCCGATGACGACGAGGCTATCGGGTACAGCGGCCACCGCCTACCCTAAGTCCACCATATCGGCACGGGTAATGCCTTCGAGTTTTCGGAACGCACCCAGTTGGGCTTCGTCAAGCGGGGTGTCGACGTGCACGAAGGATATCGCGTCTCCGTGCACGCGGCCCAGCTCGAGAC
Source organism: uncultured Myxococcales bacterium (assembly GCA_964553415.1). Classification (GTDB taxonomy): domain Bacteria; phylum Desulfobacterota; class Binatia; order UBA1149; family JAJCZL01; genus CAZKLE01. Next base: position 21,284 of record CAZKLE010000008.1, on the reverse strand, counting down.
CGGCGATGTTGATACGTTCCTTGCCCAAGAAGGTTCCAATCCGCCCTACCACTCCGGGGATATCGTGATTTTGCACGACGATGATATGTCCGACGGGAATGGCTTCCAGGTGGAAATCGTCAAAACGCACGAGCCGGATCACGCCGCTGCCGAACACTGCGCCTTCGATGATGGTGGTTCCCGCCGATCCCTCGAAGGTAACCACCAGCGAGTTCGCATAGCCCTTGGCGTCGGACTCACGCTGCTCAACCACCCGTACACCCCGGTCCTTGGCCAAGAACGGGGCGTTCACACGGTTGACCGGCGTATCCATGACGGGAGAAAGCAAGCCTTCGAGGACGGTGGCCGTCACCGGCCGGCAGTCGGCATCGGCGATCTGCCCTCGATAATTGATCGTCAGCTCTGCGGGCAGGCTTTTTGCGTACTGGGCATACAAGCGGCCCATCTTGCCGGCCAGATCCATATACGGCCCCATCACTCCGGCAAGCTCGGAACTCACAGAAGCGACGTTGAGCGCATTACGAATCGTTCCATCGATGAGAAAGTCGCGCACCTGTTCGGCCACCGCGATGGCGACGTTCAGTTGAGCCTCACCGGTGCTCGCTCCCAGATGCGGAGTCGCGACCACATGCGGGTGGGTAACAAGAGGATGTCCGTCGCCCGGAGGCTCGTCGCAGAACACGTCCATAGCCGCACCCGCCACCTTGCCGGACTCGAGCGCCGCCAGCAGCGCCTGCTCGTCGATGATCCCGCCGCGAGCACAGTTGAGCACGCGTACTCCGGTTCGCATCTTCTCGAACGCCTCCGCCCCAATCAGGCCACGGGTATCCGGGGTGAGCGGCGTGTGCACACTGATGAAATCGGCGCGAGCATAGAGCTGATCCAGGTCGACCAATTCGACACCCAAACGAGCGGCCGCCTTCTCCGTGATGTACGGGTCATGGGCGATGACCTTCATTTGCAGGCCTTTCGCGAGCGTTGCGACGATCGAGCCGATGTTGCCGGTGCCGACAATACCAAGGGTCTTGTTGCAGACCTCCGTGCCGAGGAAATCGCCGCGCCGCCACTGTCCTGCACGCAACGAGGCGTTGGCCTGCGGTATGTGCCTCGCCAGGGAGAGCATCATCGAAATGGTATGCTCGGCGGTGGTCACGTTGTTGCCGCCGGGCGTGTTCATGACGACAATACCGCGCTTGCTGGCGGCGTCGAGGTCGATGTTGTCCACCCCTATACCCGCGCGGCCGATAACGCGCAGCTGATCGGCCGCCGCGACAACTTCCGCGGTAACGGTCGTACCACTACGGATGACCAGGCCCTGATAGCCGCCGACAACCGAGAGCAATTCGGCGGGACTGAGACCCGGCTTCGAATCTACCTCGAGTCCCGGAGCGCTCGAGAGAATCTCGATGCCCTCGGGCGCGAGTTTGTCCGAAAGAAGAACCTTACTTGCCATTCAAGCTCCGTTGTAAAGGCGCATGAGTACGTCCTGCGCGGCGCTCGTGCCGGCACCCGCCCGCACTTCGACCCCCGACTTGCGCAAGGCCATCTCGAGAGCCGACATGGCTACAACGACATCGAAGGCATCGGCGTAACCGATGTGACCGATACGAATGATTTTTCCCTTCAAATGCCCCTGACCACCGGCAACTTGCACACCAAAGACGTCGCGCAACAATTTCGTGAACGCACCGCCCTCGATGCCTTCGGGCAGCCAAACACCGGTGACCGCCGGACTCGGCGAGTCGGGGGCGAGCAAACGCAGCCCCAACGCTCGGGCCCCTTCGCGCGTCGCTTCGGCCAAGATGGCGTGACGTCGGTAAACTTCCTTCAACCCGCCGGTTGACTCGATCAAATCGAAGACAGCATCCAGACCGATAATCAGGGAAACCGCCGGGGTGTAGGCGGAGGTGTCCTTCTCGAGGCTCTTACGTTCCTTGGCCAGGTCGAAGTAATATCGTGACAGCGACGACCGGCCATTGGCCCGCCAGGCTTTCTCGCTCAAAGAAATCAACGCCAGCCCGGGCGGCAACATGATCGCCTTTTGCGAGCCCGTCACGAGAACGTCGATTCCGGTCGCATCCATCGGCATGTCAACGACCCCAACTGAGGTGATCCCGTCTACGATGAGCAGACAATCCCTTTCGCGGGTCAGTCCGGCGAGTTCGCCGATCGGGTGGAGCACGGTCGTCGAAGTTTCGCTGCCCTGCACCAGCAACGCCTTGGTATCAGGGTGTTCGTCGAGTTCGGCCGCAACCGCTTCGGGCGCGACCGCACAGCCCCACTCGACCTTCAGCGCCGTAACTTCCAGCCCGTAATTGCGGCAGATCTCCCCCCAACGCTCACCGAACTTACCCGCCTCTACAACGAGCACTCGGTCACCGCGCGAAAGGGTGTTGGTCACCGCCGCTTCCATCGCTCCGGTACCCGTCGAGGCCAGCAACAAGACCGGTTGCTCGGTTCCGAACAATTTACACGCCCGGTCCGCGACTCGGCGGAACACCGTGCTGAATTCCGGTGTCCGGTGGTGCAGAATCGGCGCCGCCATCGCTAACAGCGCTTCCGGAGGGACCGGCGTGGGGCCTGGGGCCAAAAGGTATTTCTTTAACATCGGACCGGGTCTTTCCGGCTATAATGGGAACGCTGATGATATGGATAAGCGCACGGCATAGGACCCGCATCTCGGCAGGCCGACTGCGCTACCTATTCGCACTCTGCGGGGATGTCAAGGACCCATGTTGAAACGGCGGCCGCAATCTACACGACTCCTCGTCCTCGTCGCCGCCGCTTGCCTGCTGGGCTACGCGGCCTCGCCCTGTGCCGCTCGCGAAGACGAGGCTCCGGACCTCGCGCGCTGGTTCCGGGCGTCGAGCGGCAGCTTCGCCAAGGAAGCCGCGGTACGCCTGTCGCTTGCCGAGGCGGTCCGCGAGGCCGTCGCCAACAACCCGTCGATCCTAGCGAAGGCCGAAACCCCCGTTAAGGCTCGCGAAGACATCCGTACCGCTCTCGCGGTCTACGAACCGACCTTCACCGCCGAACTCAGCCTCTCGAAGAGCAAGGTCCCTACCGGCAACGTACTCAGCGGAAGCGAGATTCTGAAACAGGACGAACGCAAAGCCGACTTCGGACTCTCAAAACTCGTGCGATCGGGCGCACAGCTCGGCCTCGCTTGGACCAACCTGCGCGCTTCGACGAACTCGAGCTTCCAAGGCCTGGTGCCACAATACACACCGACCCTGGGCCTGAACTTTGACCAACCCTTGTTACGCAACTTGGGAGCCTCCGAGGAGAGTACCGCCTTGTCGACGGCGAAAAACGCCGCCGAACACGCCGACGCAGATTTCGAAATCGAACTATCGGACTTCGTCATGCAGGTCATCGATACATACTGGGATGCGAGTCTGGCCGACGCCGACGTTGAGGTGCAGCAACGGTCCCTGGATCTGGCCCGAGAACTGGTGCGCAAAGCCGAGGCCATGGTAGAGGTGGGCCGCCAACCCCCGGTTGCCGCTCGCGAGGCGCAGGCTGAAGCCGCCCTACGCGAGGAAGGTCTGATTGCCTCGCAAAACGACCTGCGCCTCGCCAGTCGGCGCCTACAGTTTCTCGTCCAACCGAGGCCTCGATCCGGCCAACCGATGCTGCGGGTCATCCCGGTCGAGAAGCACCCTGTCCGGGACCTACATCTCGATCGTCGCTCAAGTCTGGACCGTGCTTTCAAGCACCGAGCCGAACTGAAACGCGCACGCATCGAACTGGTCGACAGCATCTTGGGACTACGCAACGCAAGGAATCAGGAGTTGCCGGCCTTCAACCTGTTCGGAAACTATTTCCTCAGAGGTCTTGGTGGTAATGGCCAACCCATCGGCAGTCCCCCGCAAGTGAGTAAGTTTGACGGCTCGTATGGCGACGCCCTCGACATTTTGACCAGCGGCGATTTCTACAGTTTCGTCGTCGGCTTCCGTCTCGAGGTTCCCCTGGCCAACAGCGCAGCGGAAGCGCGCGTGGGTCGATCGCAAGCCGAACGGAGACGGGCGATGCATGGTCTGCAAGAGGCCGCCACCGAAGTTGCGCTCGACGTCGAGGAAACAGTCGGCAACGTAGAATCGGCCTTCCACCGTGTCGCGGCCGCGCGGTTGGCCAGAGAACTCGCCGATGAGAATCTAGGACAGGAACGTCGCCGCTTCGATCTCGGCCTGGTCACCACGACCGATGTACTGGACTTCCACGACCGCCTGACACGCGCCTCGGCGGCTGAGATCCGCGCCAAAGCCGATCACGCCAAAGCTCTACACGCTCTCTACAAAGCCGAGGGAACGCTACTCGCGCACTTCGGAGTCAACCCACAAGCGTATCGGGAAAGCGGGGATCCGTGGTGGTCGCGCTTCTAGCGAAGCGCTGGGCGGTGGTCGCACTTCTAGAAGCGCTGGGGGTATCTAGCCGATCAGGTTCATGAATTCCTGGCGCGTATCGCGGTTCTGGAACACGCCCAAAAGCGCACTGGTCACCACCGTGGAGTTCGGCTTTTGCACCCCCCGCATACGCATGCACATGTGCTCGGCCCTGCAGACGACGCCCACACCCTGAGGATCGAGGAGTTCGCGCAAAGTCGTCGCAATCTGTTGGGTCATACGTTCCTGAACCTGCAACCTACGCGCGTAACACTCGACCATACGCGCCATCTTACTGATGCCGACGATGCGCCTCTTGGGGATGTAGGCCACGTGGGCACGCCCATAAAACGGCAGCATGTGGTGTTCGCACAAGGAAAAGAAGTCGATATCGCGAACAATGATCATCTCCGAGTACTCCTCGACGAACAACGCATCGCCGAGTACCGTTTTGGGGTCGGTTTTATAGCCCTGCGTGAGAAACTCGAGACTGCGTGCAACCCGTTCGGGGGTCTTCCTCACACCCTCTTTTTCCGCCGCATCGCCGAGAATCTCTTTGACGATGCAGCGGACACTGTCGCGGATCACTTCATTCATCGCGACTACTCTTCCTCGCCTTCTTCCCCCGGCTTGACTCTCTGATACTTTCGGTAGTCGTAGCCGGTCGCCATCGCCATGAGCAGTCCTTCCATGCCGCCTTCACGCTCGCGGCGCAGCACGCGTAAGCGCTGCAAGTACTCACGGAACTCGTCGTTGATCCGGTTGGCTTCGTCCTCGTCGGCATCGAAGAACTCGTGCAGGCGAGACACCGAAAACCGTAACGCGGCGAACCGCAACTCGTTAGGAAATGAATCCCACTCAGCCAGAGAGAGCGTACGAATCGATTCGTATCCCGCCATCAGCGCTTCGAAACGGTCGAGGAAATAGGACCCTTCGTTGAAACACATGGCGTTGACGGCGGTGGCTAAGTCGTAGATGTATTTTCCTCTACAGGCCGCAAAAAAATCCGATATGCACGTGACGTGATCGTCTTTGAACAGGACGTTGCCGCGGTACAGAGTACCGTGGATGATGCCCTTGGGGAGTTTCGTCTCGAGATAGTTGCCCAGGTACTCGGTCTCCTCGTCGAGGGTGCGAACGATTTTCTTGAAGTACACCGGCATACGACGCCGAACGTCCGCATAGGTCTCGAAGATCCGATCGAAAGCGAAGCGATTCTCGATCGCCTTCTTGTAGTTTCGGCTGAGCATGTGCAGCTGACCGAGCAGGTGACCGAAGGTGTTGATCTGGCTCAACGTCAGGCTGGCGTTGGTCGCACGCTCGCCGGGCGGAATCTTGAATAGAACGAGGAAATGGCCCGCAAAGTCCAGAATCTGGCGCCCACGCCGGTCACTGAGCAGACGCGGGCTCGGGAAGTTGTTCTTTTCTAAAAAGGCGAGAAAATCGAGTTCGCGTCTCAGGTCGGCTTCCTGTTCCGAGCCGTGAACGCGTAGCTGAAAGCGACCCTTAGAGGTCTCGAGCGCGTAGCGCCGGTTCCCCCAGCCCTTGACGGGGCCGCTCGCCGCGGCCAGCTTGGGCAGCCCATACTCTCCGGCGAGAGCCGAGAGTTCGTTTTTCTCGAGCACCAGGCGGAGATTGGCCATACTTCCCGCAGATTGCGTGCGCCCAGGCGGGCACGGCAGTCAGCCTGATTACCGCATAGTCCGGCAATGTCAATTCTTTCCCCTTGACGCACCTCTTGCATTGCAACGATACTCTTCGGCCTCTTGCTTGTAACGCTGCTCGTCCCAGTCGAAATGCTCGGCCATGAGCCGTGCCGTTTCCGCCGCCACATCGCAGCCCCGCCCCCGACTGCGCAGGCCCACCTGCAGACGACGGGAGAGTACATCTTCCACCGTCATCGCCATCTCGTGGTCGACCGCCCACAGCACCTCCGCCTTGATCTCGGGGCGGTCGCCGACGAGCCTTTCCGCCAGATTCGCGTCGGTTCTCACTAGATTCGCCACCTCGGGACCGAACGCACCGTATCGATTGCGGATGTGCTCCTGCGTTGACAGCGGTTCGGATTCACGGACCCGCCCGGGAGCGATCCCCGCCGCTCCCGGCAAAGGTACCCGACGGGTACGCGAACGCGCCACCGGATGGCCGATCGAGTGCGCGGCACGATTGACGATCTTCTCGGCCACGTGGCGATGGGTCGTAAGTTTGCCGCCTCCGAGGGAAATCAAACCCGAAGGGCTCTCGAAAATACGGTCGTCGCGGCTGACCTCGGACTCGTCGAGTTCGTCTTCGGGCGCAACCAACGGCCGCAATCCCGCGTAGGTGTTGATGACATCGTCGGCCGTCAGATTGGCGACGGGAAAAGCACGATTGGCCGCGGCTAAGATATAGTCGACGTCGTCCTTATCGGCGGTGACCTCGGCGGGGTCACCATCGTAGTAGGTGTCGGTGGTTCCCACCAACGTTTGGCTCTGCCACGGTATGGCGAACATGACGCGGTCGTCGGCGGCTCCGCGAATCACCACGGCATGGCGGTTCCCGATACGGCTGCGATCAAAGACGGCGTGCACTCCCTTGGTCGCCCGTAAACGAGGCGGAGCGCCGGGATCGTCGAGCCGACGCACCGAATCGAGCCACGGCCCGGCAACATTAACGAAGCAGCGCGCCCGTACCGTACGGGCCTCGCCGGTAAAACGGTCGCGCAGGTCCACCGAAGCGAGTCTACCCGAGCTGTCCTTGCCGAGAGCCGTGACTTCGCAATAGTTCAGCACCGTTGCGCCTCCGGCTCGCGCCGCCAGAACCGTTTCGAGAGTCATCCGCGCATCGTCGGTCCAACAGTCATAATACAGGGCACCGCCTACGAGGCCGTCGGCAAGCAAGGTCGGCTCGAGCTCGCGCACGCGCGCAGCCGACAGCATCGAGTGATTGCGCACGTTGCGGAACGTCGCGAGCAGATCATACAAGGACAGTCCCGCGCGCAGCTTCCACAGGGCCAAGGCATCGTCTTCATACACAGGGAAGACGAAAGGCTGCGCCCGCACCAGGTGCGGCGCCAGTCGCGTACGCAGGAGATCACGCTCGCGGCAAGCCTCGAGCACCAGTCCAAGGTCGCCCTGTTCCAGGTAACGGACGCCGCCGTGAATCAGTTTCGAAGAACGGCTGCTCGTTCCCGAGGCAAAATCGTTCATCTCCACCAGGGCCACCGACAGTCCACGCAGCACGGCGTCGCGCGCTACCGCCGCCCCGTTAATGCCGCCGCCGATCACGAACAAGTCGAGTACTTCTTCGCCCAGTTGATTCCAGGCGACTTGGCGTAATAGCAACGAGTTCATCGAATACCGAAAAGTTTGTGCAATTGAGGGCTGATGCGAACGTCGGCCACCTCGGCCGAAGCCTCCGCAACGAGCATCGAGAACACCGGGTCATCGATAGCGGGGGTGACCCTACCTGGCCGTTCGATCGGCTGCAGAAACAAGGTAGCCGCGGGTAGGAACCGAGAGACGAGTCGGGCACCGCGGCGCACTTCGGCCTGCTCGGTGGCCGTGTCAACCGGCATCTTGACGTAGGTGTTGCGGCCGGCGCGGGAGCAGCACTCGAGGAAGCTCTCATGCAACTGCCAAAAGGCTCGTTCGCCGCTGTTGGAAGGCAATTTAACGTCGGCCGATACCACGGCTACATGCGCCAGCACTCGTTCGAGGTTCTCGCAGAGAATCGCGTTGGTCTCGAGCAGACAGTCCACCGGGGGCGGCCTCCGTTCGAGCCACTCGGCGACAAAGCGACTCTGCAGCATCGGTTCGCCGCCCGTGATCGCCACCATACGTACGCCGGGATCGAGGCGGCAGATCTCCTCGATAACGGCGGCCAAATCTTGCAAACCGACCGGGTTCTCCAACGCCCGGAAACGGCCGTCCGGATAGTCGGCTCGACAAATCGGGACCTTGGTCAACGAGTAGGGAGTGTCGCAGTACCCACAGCGCAGATTGCAGCCGGCGAAACGAACGAACAGGTGGCGCTGTCCCGCGCAGGAGCCCTCTCCTTGGATGGAAACGAAGATCTCACTCAGCTGCGCAGCAACTGTTTCGGCCTCGATCACGATCGGCACGCTAGCACAGAACCTCCGATCGTTCCCTTTCAGAATCGACCGCGACGACAAGCACGTCTCCAACGTTGGTGCCCGTCGGCCCCGTCACGATCGTGTCCCCGACCGCAGCCAGCACGGGCCCGCTGTCGAAGCACGCCAGAGCCCGGGCGGCATCGCAGCCCGCGCGACGCAGGCGCCCGGCAGTTTCACCGTCGATGATCGCCCCGGCCGCGTCGCTACTGCCGTCGCAACCGTCGGTCCCAGCGACGGCACACGCAAAAGCACCGCGGGAGTCCAACAACTCGGCCAAGCGCAGGGCCATATGCCGGCAACGACCGCCGATACCGACGCTCTCGCCAAGATGGACCGTCACTTCTCCGCCCCATACGAGCGCGCAGCGCCGCCCCGAACTCAGCGCGCCCTCGACATGGGCGGCAACGGTTTCGGCGCATCGGCCGGCGTCACCGAGCAGTCCGAACGGCTCACGGCTGAGGATGCCGTAGCCGCGCCGGGACAACGCTTGGCATGCCCCCGCAACAGCATCCTCGATGCCGCAAACCACTCGGCAAAGCGCGTCGCTGGGAAAGGCCCGCTCAACCGGCTCCCCGAGCACGTCCGATACCGAAGCCGGCAGGCGCGCGAGCAAACCGTAGCGTCGAGCGATCTCCCTGACCGAAGACGGTACCCGGGCTGGAGCCAGGGTCGGTCCGGAACCGATCACAGCAGGGTCTTCGCCGCCCACGTCCGATAAGGCGAGGGTCACGACTCGTGCCGGCTGGGCCGCAACGGCAAGGCCGCCGCCTTTGACCTGCGATAGAGCCCGGCGCACCGCGTTGATGTCGCGGATCGGAGCGCCGCAGCCCAAGAGTAAACGGTAGGTATCGATCACATCCTCGGCGCTGATCCCCGGACGCGCTACCTCAAACAAGGAAGACGTACCTCCGGACACCAAATACACGAGAGTCTGTCCGCCTCGTAGAGAACGTACCTGTTCCAGAATCTCTTTGCTCGCGCTCAGTCCACCATGGTCCGGTACCGGGTGGGCCCCGCGTAGAAGCCGCACGCCCACGGGAAGGCCTTCATCGGAAGCATCGTGGGGAATCAGGGCAATCGCGCGAGCGGGCCGGCCCACGCCACGCATCATAGGCACCGCCGCTTTGCCGGTGGCGACGAAGAGGACATCGGAGCCTGCGCGGGCGATCTCGGGGAATTCTTCGAGGGTGCGGGCAACCGCCCGCTGCGCATCGACGGCTTCGACAGCGGCATGCCATGCCGCCGTCGCATCGGCACGCAAACCTCGTTCGCGGCCGTTACGGCCGCCGGCATACCTGCCGAATTCAGGTGGCGTCGTCGTCGCCTTCGTGGCCGGTCAAGCGGTGCGTCGTAACGGTCATTGCGTCCGACTGCATGGTCCGTTGGGTCTGCTCGAACTCATGCTGACAGGTGCCGCACAACCTGCTAAACGGCATGGCGTCGAGACGGCCACCCGCGATATCCTCCCCACACTCGTCGCAGACCCCGTATTCTCCGGCCTCGAGACTCTGCAACGCCGCGTCGATCTGCGCCAGTTTTTTCCGCTCGCGGTCGCCGAGAAGCATCGTAATCTCGCGATCACGTTCATCGCTCGCGATATCGTAGGTGTCACGGCCATCGCCGGCCTCGCCTTCGCGACCCGCTTTTACCACTTGCTTGATCTCACGCATGATCCCCTTGCGGAGTTCGTTGAGCTTGGTTGCAAACTTCTCTCGGTCTCTTTTTCTCATGATCGGCTCTCGCCTCCCCGGGGCCGGTAAAATAATGTCGCCCAGCCCCCGCGTCAATAGCGGGCGACAAAATCTCAGAGACTCGCCCTGCCTACGTCGAGTTCGGCGTAAAGATCGTGGATATCCGAAGCCGTGATACGGGCCGGCAGACACCGTCCGCGCAGGGCCTCGAGCCCGGCAACCCGGCCAAGGTAGGTCACGCCGTCGACTTCCGGGGCCTGCCCCTCCGTACGGCCGAACCAAATCCCGGCCTCATCCCGGTCGCACACCAACACCGGCATGCGATGGCCGACGTGGCGCGCCTGGCGCCGGCACGAGATCTCTTCCTGAGCGGCGAGCAAATGGTCACGACGACGCTGGACCGTCTCGATGTCGACGCGTTCGCTCATGCCCGCGGCCGCACTGCCTTCTTCCGGCGAGTACCCAAACACCCCCAGGTAGTCAAAACCTTGTTCCTCGACAAACGACATCAAGTTCTCGAACGCCGTCTCACTTTCGCCCGGGAATCCCACGATAAAGGTGCTGCGCAAGACGGGATCGTCGAAATGGGAGCGGACGCGGTCGAGGATGCGCCGCAGCGAGTCGGCATCCTTGCCACGCCTCATGCGCTGCAACACGCCCGCGTCGGCGTGCTGCAGCGGCATGTCGACATAGGCACACACGTTTTCGACCACCGCCATCGCCTCGAGAGCGCCGTCGCTCAACGTATTGGGATACAGGTAGTGGCAGCGGACCCTCTCGAGACCGGGGACACGGCCCAGCCGATACAGCAAGCTCGCCAGGCCATCGCGTTCACCTTGGTCGCGACCGTACGCGCTCAAGTCCTGGGCTATGAGGTTGAGCTCGATCACGCCCGACGCAACGAGACGCTCGGCCTCTCGGACCACGTCGTCCAACGGCCGGCTCTGGTGCTTGCCGCGGATCATCGGAATCACGCAAAACGAGCACTCGTGGTCGCAGCCCTCGGAGACTTTCAGATAGGCCGAGCCGTCGCTGTCGAGTACCACCCGGTCCATGTCCGCGCTCGGCAGGTAGTGCTTGTCACCGATAAACGCCTTGCCATCGCGGCTTTCGAGAGCTTCACCGAAGCGATCGAGAGCACCGGTGCCGACCATCGCATCGATCTCGGGGATCGATTGCTTCAACTCGGCGGCATAACGCTGGGCCATACACCCGGTCACGATAAGGCGCCGCCCTTCGGACCGAGCCTTGATGCCCGCCAAACGCAAGGTTTCTTCGATGGAGGTCTCGCGGGCCTCTTCGATGAACGCACAAGTGTTGACCACCAGCACGTCGGCCTCGTTCTCGTCTTCGACGATCGTGTGCCCCTGGGCCGTCGCGCTTCCGAGCATCAACTCCGCATCAACCTGATTTTTGGCGCAACCGAGCGAGGAAAGATAGATGCGTTTCTTCAATCGCGATAGTTCTCGAATTGTAAGGGTTGCGCGAAACTCCCCTCCTTCAACAGCGCAATCGCCGACTGAAGGTCGTCGCGTTTCTTACCGGAGACACGCACGCTGTCTCCCTGAATGGCTGCCTGCACTTTTAGCTTGGCAGCCTTCATTGCCTTGACCAACGCCTTGCCGGTGTCTTGCTCGAGGCCCGAACGTATCCGGATCGCCAGCCGGGCCCTGCCGCCGCCGGCCGGTTCGAGTGCACCGCGATCAAGCGCGCCGAGCGGGACCTTGCGCCTTGCCAACTTCGATTCGAGCACCTCGACTGCAGCTTTGACCTTGTAGTCATCGGCTGATTCCACAACGAAGGATCCGTCCTTGAGCTCGATACGAGTTTTCGCTCCCTTGAAATCGTAGCGCTGACTTACCTCTTTGGTAGCCTGGTTGAGTGCGTTATCGATCTCCTGCCAGTCCACATTGGATACAACGTCGAATGAAGGCATCAAATTCCTCTCTACGAACGGCCGTCGCCGCAGCCTTGCGAATTCCCGCCTAGTTGGCCGGGTTCGTGATGATATCGACACCGCTCGGCGCGGTAAAACGGAAGAGTTCTTCGTCCAACGGGAGGTTGGTCCTCACGTCGTCGAAATCCATATAGGTGACCGATCCCGCAGGATCGTGAACGACGACTCGCCGTAGTTGAAAACCGACTGCCGTGAGGATCAGATCCAACGTCTCTCCCGCTCCCTCCCGCGGAACGAGCTTGAGGTGAATGGTTCCAGGCTCAGAGTCTTCGAGTGAGAAGTTGTACCGATCGGTCAACTCCTCACCGCCTGCAAGCAATCCGACCAAACCCCCCACACCGAAGGCCGTGGGGTAATCAACGCGATAGGCTTGCTCGAGATCGGGCTGGTAGATCCAGAGCCAACGACCGTCGCCGACGACACTTTGCGGCGGTCCTTGCTCGTAGTTCCAGCGGAGCTTGTCGGGCTTTTTGAAATACAGGCGACCGCCACTCTCCACGTCGCCGCTGATCCCTGCGACCTCGATCCGTTGTTTGAACGACGCTTCGAACGTATGCACTTCCGCCCAATGCCGCTGGTAGGAAGCCCACACCGTAGCAACGTCCTTGGCTGTCGGCGCTGTCGGCGTCGCTGCGGCCAAAGCCCCCATTGTGGGAAACGCCACCGACAAGCCGACGAGCACCCCCACGATTCGCAAGCCACGACGGCTCATCGAGGCATAGCCTGCGCCAAGACCTGTCGCGGACGTGATCCCTCGGCCGGACCGACAACCCCTTCGCGTTCCATGTGCTCCATCATGCGTGCGGCACGATTGTAGCCGATGGAGAGTTTCCGTTGCAGCCACGAGGTCGAACCCTTGCCGTGCTCGGTGATGAGATCGACGGCACGGTCGTAAAGTTCGTCAAAGTATTCTTCATCATTTTCCTCGTCGCCTTCGTCCGGGGGACCGGCCAATAGTTCCATATGGTAGTCCGGATCGCCCTGTTTCTTCACGAATTCGACCACCTGGCGAATCTCCTTGTCGGAGACGTAAGCACCATGCAGGCGTTGCAGATACGAGGTGCCGGGCCCGATAAACAGCAGGTCGCCGTTGCCGAGCAGGCGTTCGGCACCGATGGAATCCAAAATCGTCCGTGAGTCCGGCCTCGATGTGACCTGAAACGAGATCCGCGAGGGGAAATTCGCCTTGATCAGGCCGGTGATCACATCCACCGACGGTCGCTGCGTCGCCACGATCAGATGGATTCCCGCCGCTCTGGCTTTCTGCGCCAGACGGGTGATCGACTCTTCGACCTCGCGCCCGACCGTCATCATCAAGTCCGAGAGTTCATCAACGATCACGACGATGCGAGGAAGGTGCTCATGCAGATATCCTTCGGAGTCGTCCGCCGAGCTCTCGTCTTCCTCGTCGTCCTCTTCATCCTCTTCGTCATCCCCTTCCTCGTACTCTTCTTCCTCCTCCGCATCCTCTCCCTCTGCTTCGAACTCGTAGTCTTCTTCGTCTTCCTCTTCCTCTTCTTCGAGCTCGAGGACCCGTCGGTTGTAGTCATCGATACTGCGAACGCTCAGGTCTTTCATGAGCTCAAAACGACGGTCCATCTCACGCATCACGTTGGCGAGCGCGGCGGATGCTTTTTTGACATCGGTCACGACCGGTACCAGCAGATGCGGGATACCTTCGTACAGAGCCATCTCGAGCATCTTCGGGTCAATCATGATGAAGCGGACATCACGCGGTGTCGCTTTATATAGAATGCTCAAGATCATCGCATTCAACGACACCGACTTACCCGCCCCCGTGGCCCCGGCCATCAGCAGGTGGGGCATCTTTGCGAGATCGGCAACCGCCGGGCCTCCGGTAGTGTCCCTCCCCAGGGCAAGCGACAGCTTCGAGGGCATATCGCGGAACTCCTCGCCTGCGATCAGATCGCGAAGCCCGACGATCTGCCGGTTGCGGTTGGAGACTTCGATGCCGACAACGTTTTTGCCGGGGATCGGTGCAACGATTCGTACGCCGTGGGCACGCATCGCCATGGTCAAGTCATCGCAGAGGTTGACGACACGGCTTACCTTGATCCCCGCGTCCGGCTCGAACTCGTAGGTGGTGATCACCGGCCCGGGGCGGACGGCGACCACGTGCCCCGAGATACTAAACGTCGCCAGTTTTTGCTCGAGAATCTTCGACTGGGTGATGAGTTGCTTGTCGCCGCCGAAGTCTTGACGCTCATCGGACTTCCCGAGTAAACGAAGGGGCGGAAACCTATAGTCGCTGTCGTCGACGTCGAAGACGAACTCTTCCTGCTCCGCCTCCGCCTTGCTCGACTTTCGTGTCGCCGCTTTTGCGCCGCGGCCTCCGATCTGCACCAAAGGCTCTAGATTACGGGGCTCCACCTCGACATCGTCTTCGCTAACGAGCCCGCCCTCGCGCTCGCTACCGAAGACCACCGGCGGGTCGTCAACGATAATCGACGCGGGCGAGCCTGAACGCCGGCTGAGACGGTGGGCCAGCGTCGAGAACGCTCCGGCGACACCGCGGCCGGCCGCATGCAACATTTCTTCCGTGTGTTCACGCACAACCGACCACGCTCTCTGCAAACCCTCGCCGGCGGCAAGCCCCGCGCGGCGGGCGAGCAGAGAGGGTGCAACGCCGGTGAGCATGATAAACACCAACAGCGCACCGCCGATAAGAATCACCGAAGAACCGCCGATTCCGAAGGCCTGGTGCATGATCGTCGCCAAGAAGCCGCCGACCCAGCCGCCGGATGCCTGCGGATCCGCCGACGGATGCAGTAAGGCCAAAGCCACCGAGCTGACGACCAAAGAAAACGCACCGCCGACGAGGCGGATCGGAGTAACCGGTGCGGCACCGCGAACAAGCAAAGCGAGCGCGGAGAAGACCAGTAGCAAGGGGAAAGTGTAAGCCGCCAGACCAAAACAGCCCTTCAGCAAATCGGCAACGGCATACCCTACGGCGCCGACCTGGTTGAGTACGGGTTTGTCGGGAATATACGAGAGCAAGCCGAGAGCGAGGGTCACGCCGAGCATGAGGCACACGATCGCCTCGATTTCGTAGAGAATCGGAGACGGTGTCGCCTCGTTCTTTCGCTTGCGCCCTCTCGCCACCTACAAACCGTTCAATCCAGCCAACACCAGCGCCAAAGAACCGGCAGCCCAGCAGTATACAGCAAACGGGAACAGTCTTCCCCTTCGGACCACCCTCATCATGACGCCGATAGCAAAAACACCGGTCATCGCGGCCGCCGCTGTACCGGCTAGAACAGCGGTGGGGGCAAGGTTGCTCAATCGCGCGATCTCGTCCGCACTATGCAACGTGGCACCGACGATGGCGGGTATCGCCAGCAAAAAGGCGAAGCGGGCGGCCGCCGCCCGTTCCATGCCGCAAACCAGTGCCCCGACCAGGGTCAGGCCTGAGCGGGAGATGCCCGGCATCACGGCACAGGCTTGGAAAGCACCGACGGCCAGCGCCTGCCCATAGGAAATCCGCGTGCTCTCCAGAGTGCCGCTGTCGTGGCGCGAGGCAAACCACAAGGCGAACCCGGTAACGAGGAGATCGACCCCCACGATCGTGATCGAGTGAAAGGCGCTCTCCACCATCGAGGCAAAGCCCAAGCCGACGAAGCCGATCGGCACGGTGGCGGCCGCCAGAAGCAGCACCAAACGACGGTCGGCTCGTATCGCGACGGCACTCGCACCTTGGCCCAACACCGCGCGCATCATGCTGATGAGGTCTTTCCTGAAGTAGATCAGGACGCTGAACAGAGTACCGACGTGCAAAAGGACGTCGAAAGCCAGGGCAAACGCCACTCTTCCCGGCAAGAGCTCCTGGGCAATCGCCAGATGACCGGAACTCGAGACCGGCAGGAATTCCGTCAGGCCCTGTAAGATTCCCAGAAAAACCGATTTCGCTATATCCACAGCCACCAACCGCGCTCGCCCGGACCCGGAAGATCCGCCTGCGACGACCGCCACACCACCAGGATTCTACAGTTGCATGATGTACGGGACAACGACGGGCCGTAGTCCGAGCTCCCGTCGCAGGTAGCGACGTACGGCCAAGCGGACTTCTTCGCCCAGTTCCGCTTCGTCGGTCGCCGCCTCGGTGGTCATCTCTTTGATGCGACGGACCACGTCGACAGCCGCGCCATCGAGCCGATCGCCTTGTGCCTCGCCGTAGCCGAGCCCGCGGGTCACGAATTCGGGGCCCGATACCAGTTCTCCGGTCTGCGAGGATACCGCCAGAATGACCAGCACGACCCCGTCTTCGGAAATATGCCGTCGATCGCGCAGAACCGCGGCATCGACTTCGCCCACACGATCCCCATCGACTAACACACGACCGGCGGGAACGGTTCCGGCCCGCCGCGCACCGTCCGCGTCGATTTCCAAAACATCACCGCTTACGAGACGGAAACAGTTGCGGACATCTACGCCTGTCTCGACCGCGAGTCGCGCATGATGCACGAGGTTGCGATACTCACCGTGCAGGGGAACAAAATAGCGAGGCCGGACAGCTTCGATCATGGTGCGCAGATCATCGCGCGCAGCGTGGCCGGAAACGTGAACGTCCGTGATGGCCTGGTAATAGACCTCCGCCCCCGCCTTGTAGAGTCGGCTGATCACGGCGCTCACCGCCCGATCGTTGCCCGGAATCACGTTGGAGGAAAGGATCACCGCATCCCCCTCGGCAACGCCCAGCTTCGGCATCTCGCCCACGGCGATGCGGCTGAGCGCCGAGCGCGGCTCGCCCTGACAGCCGGTGGCCACGACGCACACCTCATCGCGCGCGAGTCGTTCGGCCTCACGACGGTCGATCAGCAATTCCCCGGGAATTTCCAGGTGACTCGTCCGCGTCGCCAAGGCGACGTTATTGTTCATGCTGCGGCCGACAAACGCGATGCGCCGACCGAAGCGTTCGCACAAAGATACCAGCGCCGCGATCCGATGAATGTGGGAGGCAAACGTGGCAACGACGATGCGACCTTTGGTGCGCGCAAAGATCGGCTCGAGATAGCCGCGTACCAACGATTCTGAGCGCGTCGATCCCTCGCGCTCGGCGTTGGTGGAGTCCGACATCAACAAACTGACACCCTCGTCGCCGAGCTCGCGCAAGCGATCCAGATCCGTCGGTCTACCGTCAACCGGAGCCGGATCGATTTTGAAGTCTCCGCTATGAATCAGCACTCGATCGCCGATACGCAGCGCGAGCGCGCACGCATCAACGAAGCTGTGGGTGACATGGATTCCCTCGATCTCGAAGCCGCCCAGACGCCAGGGTCGGCCGGGCTGGTAAGTTTCGATGCGCGCCCCCGCGGCATCAGGATACTCGCGCAGCTTGGCACGCAACAGCTCGGCGCTGAATTCCGTAGCCCAAACGGGCAGCGGAAACTCCGGCAGAACGTAAGGCAACGCACCGAGATGATCTTCGTGGCCGTGGGTGAGCACGAAGCCCTTCAACTTCGGCCCCAACGACCGAAGATAGCTGACGTCCGGAATGACGCGATCGACGCCGAGCATGTGTTTATCGGGAAACATGAGGCCGCAATCAATCACGACGGCATCGTCGGGCGACTCGATGAGCATGCAGTTGAGGCCGAATTCTCCAAGCCCACCGAGCGGAACAATGCGCAAAGGCAAGCTTCGAGCCTCCGCCTCAGGCTTCGGCCGTGGATCCGTGTGGTGACGAGAATTACCCATTCATCATTGACAAGTGCAATGCCCGGTTCTAGCTTCCCCCAGCAATTCAAAGCGGAGACGGCACAATGGCATCAGTAAACAAGGCAATCATACTTGGCAACCTGGGCAAAGACCCTGAACTCCGCCAGACGGCGAACGGTAAGGCCGTTACGACCCTCCGAGTAGCGACCAACGAAAGCTGGTCCGACCAGAGCGGCGAACGCCAGGAGCGGACCGAATGGCACAGCATCGTCGTTTGGGGCCGCCAAGCTGAGAATTGCGCCCAATATCTCAGCAAAGGCCGGACGGTCTACGTCGAGGGACGCCTGCAGACGCGCAAGTGGCAGGACAAGGAAGGCGGAGACCGCTACAGCACCGAGATCGTCGCCGACCGTGTGCAATTCATCGGCGGAGGACGCGATGCCGCCGCAGCTTCAGGTCAGAACCTCGGCCAAGCCGACGTCGGAAGTCCGGCGAACGACGACGACATTCCCTTCTAGTCCACCGTTCCCCAGCCGCAGTCGGCAAACGAATAGTAGCCGTTAGCACCGGCCACGACATGATCGAGGACCGGAATTCCCAACAGACTTCCCGCCTCGCGTAATCGTACCGTGATGCGACGGTCCTCTTCACTCGGCCTGGGGTCGCCACTGGGATGGTTGTGCAGAAAGATGACCGCCGCAGCCGCCGCTTGTACCGCCGGGCGGAAAGCCTCGCGCGGATGAACGAGCGCTGACGCCAACGAGCCTTCCGAGATTCTCACCTTGGCGACCAGCCGGTTCTTGGTGTCGAGAAGCAAAGCGTAGAACGATTCACGTTTTTCATCGACGAGCAAAGGGCCAAAATGCGCGTACACGGCCGCCGAAGAACAGATGGTCGTGCCTGCGTCCAACGGCTCGGCCGCCAAACGCCGTGCGAGTTCTCCGGCAGCAACCAAACGGCAAGCCTGCGCGTATCCCATACCCTTGACCGTCGAAAGCTCGTGCAAGTTCGCTGTAACCAGCGCCCGTAAGCATCCAAAGTTCGCAATCAGAGAGTGCGCCAGCGCCAGCCCGCCGCCGGCCTTGGCATGCCCGGTCCCGAGCATCAGCGCCACCAACTCGGCTTCCGAGAGCGCGGCGCCCCCGAGCGCGAGCATACGCTCGCGCGGCCTTTCGTGAACGGGCATGAGCATCGTAGAGGCCATTGGGAAACCGCACTACATCACCACCGAGCAGCCGCCGGCAACAGCATATCCGTCATGAGTTTCGATGATCCCGCCGCGTCGAAAGGCGTCCCTCGAGAAGACCCGGCTCAAGCATCCGCATCGCGGACGTAATGCCCGCTTCGGCCTCCCGATTTCTCCAACAAGAGGATATCGGTAATCGTCATCGAACGGTCCACAGCCTTGCACATGTCATAGATCGTAAGCGCAGCGACACTTACGGCGCTGAGCGCTTCCATTTCCACACCGGTCCTCGCCGTCACCCCGACGCAAGCTTCCACGACGAGAGTGCCCTTGCCCTCCGGTTCGAAGGAAACCCGCACCGAGTCGATCGGTAAGGGATGGCACAAAGGGATCAGATCGGGAGTCTTCTTGGCGGCCATGATCCCGGCGGTACGTGCCACCGCGAGCACATCCCCCTTGGGAAGGTCGCCGTCCAGAATGCGCCGGAGGGTCGCGGGCCTCATCTGCACACGCGCGCCGGCACGGGCAAGACGCGCGGTCACCTGCTTGGAGGACACGTCGACCATCCGCGCACGCCCTTTGTCATCGAGATGTGAAAGCTCGCCCATAGAGACCTCCCTTAACCTTCCAAGTTGAAAGCGGCGGGCAAAGTCCGTATATCGCGACGGATCGACACGCTCACCACGTTTCCCAAAGGATTTGTCAGGAATGCCACAAGAACACCACAAGATCATCATTCTCGGATCCGGGCCGGCGGGTCTGACCGCGGCATTGTACAACGCCAGAGCGAACCTCGAACCCCTGGTCGTCGAAGGCAGCCAACCGGGCGGGCAGCTGACGATCACCACCGACGTGGAGAACTATCCGGGCTACCCTGAAGGCGTCATGGGCCCGCAGATGATGGTCGATTTTCGCAGCCAGGCCGAACGCTTCGGCACCCGATTCGCGATCGGCGATATCGAAACCGTCGATCTCGGCAAGCGGCCGTTCACCCTGCGTGCGGCCGGCAAGGAATTCACCTGCGACGCGTTGATCATCGCGACCGGAGCGACGGCCAAATTGCTGGGACTGGAATCCGAACGCCGACTCATGGGGTTTGGAGTTTCGGCCTGCGCTACCTGCGACGGGTTTTTCTTCAAGGACAAGAAGCTACTGGTCGTCGGGGGCGGCGACTCGGCCATGGAAGAGGCCACCTTTCTCACCAAATTCGCAAGTTCCGTCACCATCGTGCACCGACGCGAAGAGTTCCGCGCTTCGGCGATCATGCTCGAGCGTGCCAAGGCAAATGAAAAAATCGAATTTGCTTTGAGCAAAACCATAAACGACATTCACGGCAACCCCGAAGCCGGAGGCGTCACCGGCGTCACCCTCGAGGACACGCGCAGCGGCGAAACTTCCGAGGTCAACTGCGACGGGGTGTTCATGGCGATCGGCCACGAACCAACCACCCATCTGTTTCGCGGCCAGCTCGAACTCGACGAGCGCGGCTACATCGTTACACAAGCAGGGCGCACCATGACCAGCGTCGAGGGGGTATTCGCCTGCGGCGACGTGCAAGACTCCATCTACCGTCAAGCCGTAACCGCCGCAGGCAGCGGGTGCGCAGCGGCGATCGACACCGAGCGTTGGCTCGAGTCGCAGACCTGAAGACGTGGCCCCGCCACCGCGCCGCCCGACGCTTTACCGACGCATCAAGCACGCAGGCATCCCGCTTCTGTGCTTCTTGAGTCGGTGGCTGTACTTCGCGTACATGCGCCTCGTGCTGGTGACATCCACACTCGAAACACCGGGCATCACATTTCTCGAGGAGCGCCATGCGGCGGGCAAAGATACCATCTTGGCCATGCTGCACCAAGACATGGGCTCGGCTCCCGCGTTGCTGCGGAGCCTGCCGCTGGCCTCCACCCTCGTCAACAACGGAGACGCCGGCGACGTCTTGGTGGGCATCCTCGATCGCTACGGCATGTCGGCGGTGCGCGGCGGGGCGAGCAAGCGAGCCAGCCGCCGTGCTCCGGTTCTGCGCCGCCTCGTGGGCAAAGCCCGCCGCGAACGCGGCCGCGGTTTCGTGTCGGTCATTACTCCCGACGGCCCCTACGGGCCGCCCGGTGCCTGCAAACCGGGTGTCGCCATGTACGCAATCCTGGCAAAGACCGAGGTCTGCTGCCTGCGTATCTCGGCTCGGCCGGCTTGGTACCTACCTACTTGGGACCATGCGATGGTGCCGTTGCCGTTCAGCCGCATTTTCGTCGATATCGAAACACCGTTGGCGTTGCCG
>CAZKLE010000007.1:0-28097 GCA_964553415.1 uncultured Myxococcales bacterium | reverse complement strand
CATCGCTCCGCGGAACCACACCCCCTGCACACGGCCGGACACATAAAGGTGCAGGCGTTTCACCGGCCTGCGCGGCCCAGAAGCGTCATCAGTTCCTGCTCGTCGATGACCGTAAGCCCCAGTTCCCGGGCTTTTTTTAGCTTTGAGCCGGTGGCCTCGCCGGCGACGACATAGTCGGTTTTCTTGCTGACTGCCGAGGCTACGTTGCCACCGGCCTCGTGAATGAGATCTTTGGCGTGGTTGCGAGCCATCGACAGCGTGCCGGTCAGGACCAAGGTCTTGCCCTCGAGGGGACCGCCGCCTCGTGCCTGCTTCTCGGCTGTCGGATGGACTCCTGCTCGGCGCAGGCCGGCGAGCAAGTCCCGGTTGGAGCGGTCCGCAAAGAATGCGGTGATCGAAGAGGTCAGCTCCGGCCCGATGCCGTCCATGTCGGTCAGTTCTTTGACGTCGGCTTGCGCGAGCGCGTCCAGGGAGTGGAAACGGCGCGCCAAACGTTTGGCGACGGTCTCGCCCACGTGGCGGATGCCGAGGGCGTTGATCAGACGTCCGAGAGTTCGGCTGCGGCTGGCTGCGATCGCCTTTCGCAAATTGGCCGCCGAGGTCGGGCCCATACGCTCGAGTGCGGCGAGCTCTTGCTCGTCGAGCCGATACAGATCGGCGAAATTGTGGACCATCTCCGCGTCGACCAGAGACGCGACGAGTTTTTCACCCAAGCCGTCGATATCCATGGCGGTTTTCGAGGCAAAGTGGCGTAGGGTTTCTTTGAGTTGGGCCGGACACGAGCGTCCGCTGCAACGGTAGGCGGCTTCTCCCTCCAGGCGTACGACGTTGGCACCGCAGGCCGGGCAGGAGCTGGGCATCTTGAAACGTCGCGGCCGGCCCTGGCGCTTTTCCGGAAGCGAGCGGACGACGTAGGGGATCACATCTCCGGCACGCTCCAGGATCACCGCATCCCCGACGCGCAGATCCTTGCGGGCGATCTCGTCCATGTTGTGGAGCGACGCGTTCGAAATGACAACGCCGCCGAGCCTCACGGGCTCGAGTTCGGCTACAGGGGTGATCGTTCCAAGACGGCCGACCGAGGCTATGATGCGCTTGATCTTGGTTTCGGCCTGGCGGGGCTTGAATTTGTAGGCGATCGCCCAGCGAGGAGAGCGTGAAAGCTCCCCCAACCGGTCCTGATCGGCGAAGCTGTCGACTTTTACGACCATGCCGTCGATGTCGACGTCGAGGCTGTCGCGCAGGTTTACCAGATCGTGGTAGGCCTGATGGACGGCGTCCGCCGTTTTTACCGTTCGCACGCTGGGGTGGACGCGAAAGCCCCAACGGCCGACCTGCGCGAGGAATTCGCTGTGTCGGTCGAAGACCCCGGGTTCGCAGGCTCCTACGCTGTGCACAAAGAAATCCAAGGGACGCCGTGCCGTAATTCTCGAATCGAGTTGTCGCAGTGATCCGGCGGCAGCGTTGCGGGGGTTGGCGAACACTGTCAGTCCCTCTTCCTCGCGTCGTTCGTTGAGGCTCACGAAATCCGTTTTCGCGATCACGACCTCACCGCGGATCTCGACAGTCTCGGGGGCTTTGCATCCGATGGCCGGCAATTCCAGCGGTATGCTGCCTACGGTGCGGGCGTTGGCGGTGATGTCTTCGCCCGTGCTTCCGTCGCCACGGGTCGCGGCTGTGACGAGTTTTTGCCGGCGGTAGAGCAGGTTGACGGCGACTCCGTCGAGTTTGGGCTCGACGACGAAGCCTTGGCCCTCACCGTCCAAGGTTTTGGCGATCCGTTGGAGGAACTCGTCCAGTTCCGTCTCGTCGAAAGCGTTGGCCAGAGACAGCATGGGACGCAAGTGGGTCGAGGGGACGAACGTTTCCAGGGGCGGGGCGCCGGGCCTTTGCGTGGGCGAATCCGCGCTCTGAAGCTCCGGGTGGCTCTTTTCCAGATCCTCGAGTCGGCGCAGGAGACGGTCGTACTCGGTGTCGCTGATCAGCGGAGCATCGAGGAGGTAATAGCAGCGGTTGTGCTCGGCGATCTCCTGCCGCAGAGCGCGGACCTCGGCTTCCGCTTTGCTTCTGCCCATCGCGCCTCAGTAGCACAAGGGTCGACCGATGCGAATACCTACGGGTCTTCAGTGCCCCGTAATCTTTGTTACCGCTGTAGCCTGTGGCCCCTTGGCCGCGCTGACGAGTTCAAAACGTACCTGGTCGCCGTGTTTGAGCTTCTTGTAGCCCTCGCCGCTGATCGCACTGTAGTGGACGAAAATATCTTCAACGCTCCCCGTTCGCTCGATGAATCCGTAGCCTTTGACGCAACTGAACCACTTGATTGTTCCTTGCAGCATGTGTTCCCCGTACCGGGTCGATAGAGATCAGGTGCTCGACAGGGCTTCGCCCCGGGTATTTCACTTGTGCTTGCCTATGTAACGAACGGTCGCGTGCAATACCGACTCGTCATTAGGGGCGAAGCTAAAAAACGTCGTTCCGGTTGTCAAGCGGTTTCGTAGGACGGATCGACATTCGGCAAAATATGTTTTGGAGCTTCGCTTGCATAACAGCCGTGTTGTTGACCGCGTACAAGCGTTGACGTCAGGCTGCGCTTCACATTCGAACGGCACCGTTTTGTTTTTTGTTTGGCGAACGGTGCGTGTTCACATCAGGAGGCGAACAATGAGAGAAACTGTTAGGTCTGGAAACTGGTCTGGAAACTCTGTGCCCTGGGTGCGTGCACGGCTGCGGGCAGCGGCCGTTATCGTGACGTTGCTGGTGATGCTTACGGCGGCGGTGTCGGCGGTGTCGGCCCGTGAGCCCGTCAACGTGAATTCGGCAAGCGTCGAACAGCTGGCGGCTTTACCGGGTATCGGAAGGTCGAAAGCAGAGGCGATCGTGCGCGAACGGGCGAAGAAGCCCTTTGCGAAAGTCGGCGACTTGGAGCGCGTCAACGGGATCGGCTCGAAAACCTTGGCGCAGCTGCGCGAGCATGTCGTCGTTGCGCCCGACAAGGCGGTCGAATAGGCGATCATCGGAGCGAGGCCGGCCGGAGGCCGCCAAACCGGCCGGCCTTCTGAGTGAGGGCGCGGCTCTCGGGTGGCCCCGTGGGCCGCGAACTCAAGTCAGCAGCTCCGCCAGGGTCTCGAGCAAGCGCCTCGGTCGAAAGGGCTTGGCCATGACGGGGAAACCGTAGCGGCGGGCGGAGGCTTCGTCGCCGCTGGAGAGGAAATCGCCGGTGACGACGACTGTCCTTTTGGCCAAGGGGCCCTTATCGCTGCGCACCGTCGTCAGGATCTGATTGGCGTTGGACGCGCCGAGATTCCAGTCGATCACCGCGCACGAAAACTCTTCGGTTGACAGGGCCGCGAGAGCATCCTCCGTGTTCGCCGTGCGTGTGACACGGGCACCGGCGCGTTCGAGAACGACAGCTGTCATATCGAGCACCTCCCGGTCATCCTCGACCACCAACACGGACACACCCTGTAAATTTGGTGGCTCGACGCTTTTGCATTTGCTCATGGTAGTTTGACACCCCGCAAAGCCGCGGCTGATGGGCGTAGTACATACTAGAATCCGTACCGTGCGTCGGCAAAGATCATCGGCTAGTTTGCAGACCCAGGTCGTCGGCCGATGAAGCCGGCGTGGCGCGGTTGGCGGCCCGCTCGGTAGAGACCGGTGGCTGCGACGACGGCTGTAGTCGTCGCGCAAACGGGGGGTTGACAAGTGATCGGGCGCCGCTGTCTGCCACGGGAGTACGGAAGAAGGTATGAATCAAGAGCGCACACATCCTCGGGT
Source organism: uncultured Myxococcales bacterium (assembly GCA_964553415.1). Lineage (GTDB taxonomy): Bacteria > Desulfobacterota > Binatia > UBA1149 > JAJCZL01 > CAZKLE01. The sequence continues at coordinate 24,320 of CAZKLE010000007.1, read as the reverse complement.
GAGGAGTTTGGCGTCGCTCGCCGTCGCGCTCGTGACGCTCGTGACGCTGACCTCGAGTTTCGCGGTTGCCGCGAAGACGGAAACCCATGCGGCCTCGGCTGTGCTGACCCTCGGAAGCGGTGCGCAGACTTTCTATGTGGTCGACTATAACGAGACGGTCTCGATCTACGTAAACGGTGTGGCCGCCGACTACATGCTCGAGCAACTTCGCTCGGTGGGGGGCCCGAGCTACCGGACTCGGGTCGGGCTGACGCGGCCGGTCACCATGTCTCTGCACCGAGTCAGCTGGCGCAGCATGTTCGATCGGATGTTCAGCGGTTTGAACGTGGTGTATCACTTCCGGGGAAGCAGGGTCGATCGGATACGAGTTCTGAGTCTGGTGCCGGGACGAAACTACAAAGTTGCGCCGCATCCCCTGGAGACCGAGAAGGTTTGGATGCAAGTCGAGGCCGACACGGCCGGCCGTCTCAGGGCCGAGGATCACAACGGTGGCCTTCACTAACAACGAGCGCCACGCCTTGGCCTTGACCGCGGTGGGTCATTTTGGCTCGCACTTTGCGATGCTTGCCTATCCGACACTGGCGGTGGTGATTGCGCGCAACGAGGGCGTCGCTCTGGAGACCGTACTCGGCTGGAGCTTCCTCGGCTACTTGATCTTCGGCCTCGGCGCTTTGCCGGTCGGCTTTCTCACCGACCACATACGCGCACGCTGGGTGGTGCGCACCGGCGTTATCGGCATCGGTCTGGCCATGATGACGGTGTCGTTGGTCGCACCGGGCCCGCCGATGACGGCGGCTCTCGCGTTGATCGGGGTCTTCGCGAGCCTCTACCATCCGGCGGGGCTCGGTCTGATCTCACGGACCATCCGTGCGCGCGGGACCGCTCTGGGCGTCAACGGTGTATTCGGAAATCTCGGCATCGCCGCGGCGCCGTTGGCGGCCCAATTCGCCAGTCAAGCGTGGGGTTGGCGAGGGGCCTACGCATTACTCGGTGCGTTCCTGCTGGTGATCGGCGTTGCCGTGTCGCTGCTCGCGATTGAGGAACCGGCGCCCGGCCAGGCCCTGAGCGACGAGGGCCATCACGAAGGTGGCGAGAGGATCGTGCTGTTTGCCATTCTACTGTCGGCGATGACGCTCGGCGGCCTCGCGTACCGTGCCAGTACGGTGGCGCAACCCGCCTACTATGCAGAGCGCGTCAATTTTCTGGGTTACGGAATCGCCACGACGATCGCCTACTCCTGGGGGATGGTCGGACAGTACGTCGGCGGCCGTCTGGCGGACCGCTACGATCTGCGCTTACTCTACGTCGCTTTTCACGCCGCCAGTCTTCCCTTCGTATTGGCCATGGCGGTGTTTGCGCAGGTTCCTCTCCTGGTTTGCGCGAGTTTTTATATATTTTTCAGCCTCGGCATGCAGCCGATCGAGAACAGCTTGGTCGCCCGTTTCACGCCCGATCGTTGGCGAGCGACAGGCTTCGGTCTGAAGTTCTCGGTCGTTTTCGGCCTGGGATCTTTTGCCGTCACCGGCGTGCAGACCCTGCTGGTCGAATCAACGCTATCGATGGTCTTTGTCGCTGTCGGCGGGCTTGTCGCTGTATTGGTCTGCATCGCTTGCTACCTTGCCTGGCGAACCCGCGAGCAACCGATACTGAACGCCGTCGCACAAGCCCGGCGGTCGACGAGCGAACCGGTGGGCTAGACGGCGCGACACACTCCTTATCAGGGCAGGGTGTAGATCTCGATATCGGTCGGGAAGCTGTCGGCTACCGCGATGGTGCTGCTCGAGGGGAACTCGGTAGGAAAACCCGCGGGGTTGATCAGATAGGCGTCGATGCGGTCGCTGCCGGCCTGTGCCACGTACAGGACGCCGTCGCGCAGTGCCAGCGAGACTGGAAACGTCGTCTCGTCGGCTCGAGTCGAACTGGCGGGACCGGAGTCGGGGAGGCTACCGTCGCCGGGGTCGACGAAATAGGTATCGATGCGACCCTCGTTGAAAGCGCAGGCGTACAGCGTGTTGCCGTTGAACAGCAGGTCCTGGTAGGCCCCCGATCGCTGGGTCTCGGAGTCCGGATTCTGAGGCAACAGACCGTCGGGCCTGATGCGGAAGGCTGCAATTCTGCGTCGGCCCTTGCCGGCCACATACAGGGTGCCGTTGCGGACGGTGATGTCGTCGGCGAGCGATATGAAGGTCGCGGGGTTTTGCGTTTCGCGCATGCTGGCAAGGCTGCCGTCGGAGGCAATCAGGTAGGTATCGATACGAGCGGGGGTACGTGCGGCCGCATAAACGAATCCTCCGGCAACGGCCAGGGTGCGGTAATCGGTGTCGAAGTCGCCGCTGGCTGTGAGCGAAGACGCCGGTATCTGGCCGGACGCAGTCAGACGAAAGCTATCCAAACTATTGAAGCCGGCAAAGGCTGCGTACAGAGTGTTGCCGACGACTTCGAGTTCGAAGATATCGCTGCCGAGCGACGGCAGCGTGCCCGCCGTCGGTGTCGCCGGAAGTCTGCCGTCGGCGCCGAGGGTCAAGGAGACGATTTGCCGATCCGTGGCGACGTACAGGACGTTGCCACGCAGGGTCAGGCGACGGGGGTTCTCCAGGGCCAGGGTGCTGAACGGAGCGCCCGGCAGCAGGCCGTCGGCACCCAGTCTGTAGGCCACGACGCGATTGCCGATGGCCTCGGTCGCGTACAGGACGAGGTTGCCGGCAGGCTGCGTGGTCTGCGGTCCGGTCGGCAGAAGCACCGACGTTCCGCTTCCCGCGTTGCAGGCGCCGAGCCATACCGAGACCGTAAGCAGAACGATGGCGGTCAGTCGTATTCGCTGGCGAGGCGTCATAGTGTGTCTTGGAGGGTGCGACGAAGCACGGGACCGTCGCTTAGCTAACACAGCCATGGGTCGAGTTCGAACACAGGGCTTCGCTTGGGATGTGCTGGCCGTCGCCCGGCCCCGCATGTTCAGACAGGCTGTCGCCGAACTGGCGGCAATCGGCGAGTTCCGTCCCAGCGGGTATCCCTTGCTCTTGGTCGGACGAAGGGGCTCGGCTACCGCTACGATCGAAGCTCTCACCGTTGCTGAGCGCGAAGGTTCGATCGGTCGGGCCACGGCGAGGGTGATACCCCTGGACGCGACGACTCCGTTTCACGGCGACAACCTTACCGAGGCCTTGTGCGCCGCGTTGGCCGACCAGGGTTCTCGCATCGCCGGGCGCAGCTTCTTCGTCCGAGCCCACCTGAGGGGGCTCAAGGGCCGGCTCGAACATCAGGCCGTCGAACGGGCTCTGGGCGGATTCTTGTTCGAACGTGCGGCCGAGGTCGGGACGGCGCCGACCGTTCGTTTCGAGAATGCCGATGTGGCCGTTATCGTCGAGGTTGTCGGCGACCGGGCCGGTTACGCGTTTTTGGACCATCGTGCCCGCGCGCTCGACTCGGTGCGGGTACGCTGAGCGGGCCCGCACGGGGAACTCAGTCGCGGCCGGCTGCAGCGATCAAGACCTTGACGGCTCCCGAAGTCTTGTCGGCGGCGGTGTCGAAGGCTTGCTGCGCATCGGTCAGCGCGAACCGATGGGTGATCAGTGCAGCGATCGATGCGCCGTGTTCGCTGAGAATCTCCAAGGCGATATCGAAGTCGTGGCGTCCGCCGCTTAGGTTGTAGACCATCGAGCCGATGATCGTTGCTTCTTTGACGATGAGCAGCAAAGGGCTGAAGGCGGGCGTGTTCTCGAACAGCCCGGTGACGACGACGCGGCCGCCGCGGGCGATGGCGGAGACGCCGTCGCCGACGGTATCGCCGCGGCCGCCGACGGTCTCGATCGCTACATCGGGGGCACGTTCGCACTGTGCAACATGCGCTGGATCGAGGACCTGGTCGGCGCCCAGGCTGGTGGCACGTGCGGCTTGCTGGGGATAGCGGGCGGTGACGGCGACGAAGCCCGCGCGTAGGTGCTTACAGGCGGCGACGGTGAGAAGGCCGATGGTGCCGGCACCGAGGACGAGGACGCTCGATTCCGGCCCCACGCCGGCCAGTCGCGCAGCATGGACGGCCACGGCCAGGGGCTCGGTCAGAGCGCCGAGTTCGAGACCGACGTCGTCGGGCAGGGGGTAGAGACAGTAGGCGGGAGTGACCATCCGCTCGGCCATGCCGCCGGGTGCGTGGGTGCCAAAGAGGCCGAGCCGCTCGCACAGATGGTAGTCTCCGCTTCGGCAGCGGGCGCAACGTTCGCAGCGCGTGATCGCTTCGACGGCCACGCGGTCGCCTTCGTGCACGCGGCTCACTCCCGTGCCGGTCGACTCGACGACGGCGCTGATTTCGTGCCCCGGGCAGACCGTCGGTAAGGGCATGCCGCCGCGGAAGAAATGCAGGTCGCTGCCGCATACCCCGCAATGCGAAACACGAAGCAGCACCTCGCCCGTCTGCGGGCTGGGCGCCGGCACATCCTCGACCTCGATACGTCCGGGGCTCGGTGCTTTGACGACCAAGGACATGGCCTGTGTTCTGAACGGTGGCGGCGCCGGAATCAAGGGGGTGAGGCTTGGCCGCCGACCGGGTCGGTCAACGCAGTGACAACCAGTACCGCCGCGAGCGCGTCGAGAGCTGCGGCTGCCAGGAACATGCCGGCGCCTCCCAGATGTAGGTATGCCTGCCCGGCGGCCAGCGTGCCGAGCAAGGGGCCAAGCCCAAAGCTGACGGCCCCGAATAGAGTCTGCCCGGTGGCGCGCCGACTCGGCGCTACGCTGCGGCCGACGTAGGTGACCGCAGCGGCCAGGAAGGTGCCGAAGGTGAAGGCGTGCAGTACCTGCACGGCGATGAGCGCCACAGGCCCGCGCAGCCAGGCGACCAGCAGCCAGCGTAGCGACGAGGCCGCCATCGAGAAGCCCAGAACCGAGCGTGTGCCGAAACGTTGTATGGCGCGACCGGCGCCAAGCAGCACGACAATCTCGGCACCGACGGCCACCGCCCACGACGCGCCGGTAACCGAGACCGGCAAGCCGAGTGCCGCCAGATAGATGCCGTAGAACGTGTTGTAGGGGGCCGTCGCCGCCTGGTGCATTCCTGCGCTCAGCATCAAGACAAGGAGTCCACGAGTCAGGACCGGTACTGCTGGCGTGGCTGAACGCTGGGGTGCCGGCTCGGCCTCGCGGCTGATCCCGAGGGCGGCCACGGCAAGCGCGAGATTGGCGGCCACCAGGATTGGCGGCACCAACGCCAATCCGCGCCGCTCGATCGCATAGCCGGTAGCGATGGAGGCGACGATGAAACCGATCGAGCCCCAGATTCGCATACGCGCGTAGTCCTGGCCGTGGCTGTGCGCCAGCTCGACGGCGGCCGTGTCGGCCAAAGCGGGTAGGGGACCGCGCGCAAAGGCGTACAGTGCCATTCCTCCGAGGGCGGCGGCGAAGCTGTGGTCAGCGAGCCAAACCGCCGAACCCAGTGCCGCCAGCCACGCGGCAAGCCTGAAAAAACGCCTCCGTTGGCCGGTGAGGTCGACTACGTGTCCCCACCACGGCGAGGTCAAGGTTTTGAGCGCCGGCAAGATCGCGAATAGAATCGAGATCTCGGTGGCACTGAGGCCGGCGGACTTGAAATAGACCGGCAGGTAGGGGACGTAGATCCCCAAGGGCGCGAAAATCAGAAAGTAGATGGAGCGTATTTGCCGCTTGGTGCGCATGGAAAGCGCTACGCGCGTCTACTCTACGCCGGGCGACGACGGCCCGGCGGTGTCGGTCAGTTCAGCTCGCTGCTCGAGTAGCCGAGGATGCTGCGTGCCACGATCATCAAGTTGATCTGCTGGGTGCCCTCGAAAATGTCGTTGATCTTCGCATCGCGCATCCATTTTTCGACCAACCAGTCACACGAATAGCCCATCGGCCCGAGCACTTCTACGGCTTTTTGCGTTACCTTGGTAACGGCCAGACCGGCTTTCGACTTGGCCATGGACGCCTCGCGGCTGTTGCGCTCACCGCGGTCCATCATCCAGCAGGCTCGCCAGGTCAGCAGCCGTGCGGCTTGCAGTTGAGCTTCCATGTCGATGACCTCACGTTCGAGTACGGTCATGTCATGGCGATCGGCCTCGTAGCGGATCTCGACGCCGTCCTCGGCCAGCTTCTCTTTGACGAAATCGAGGGCGGCGCGCCCGACGCCGATAGCGCTGGCCGCCACGATCGGCCGCGTGGCATCGAAGGTCGCCATCACACCCTTGAAGCCGGCGCGGCCTTTCTCGACGATCTCGGGGGTACCGAGGATGTTGTCGAAAGGAATGCGCGCGTTGTCGAGCGTAATAACGGCGGTGTCGGATGCTCGGATGCCCATCTTGTCTTCGACTCGGTCGACGGTCACGCCCGGCGTGCCGGCCGGAACGATGAACGATTTGATGGCCGCTCGGCCTTTGCTCTTGTCGAGCGTGGCCCAGACGACGACGAATCCATCCGACTTCTCGAGTGCCCTCTGCCCGGCGGTGCAGAAGATCTTGGTGCCGTTGAGCACCCAATCGTCGCCTTCGCGGACGGCGGTTGTGGCCACTTGTTTCGAATCGGAGCCGAAGTGGGGCTCGGTGATCGCCATGGCGCCCCATTTGGGCTCGCCTTCGTAGAATGTCTTCAGGTAGCGCTGTTTCTGTTCCGGGGTTCCCACCGCGCTAACGGCTGCACCACCGAGTCCGGGGTTCGGGATCGACAGGTACAGTCCGCAGTCTCCCCACGATAGTTCTTCGATCTGGATGGCGGTGACCAAGGTCGCCTCGGAAGGTTTTCCGTTGGACGCCGATTCGCCGTTGGACGCTGCGGCACCGCCGGCGCCCTCTTCGGTCATGCGGTTGGCCTTGCCGGCCTGCCACATTGCGTCGAAGAACGCATCGGGTTCGGTGTGCTCGAATTCGTCGTATTGATGCGAAATGGGCCGCATCATGTTTTCTGCGACCGAGTGGAAGAGTTCTTTTCTTTGTTTCGCGGTTTTGGAAAGTTCAAAATTCATAGTCGTTCTCCAAGTCGGGTCGTAGGGTTCAAACCGAGGCCAGGCCTTCGACGACGGCAAAGCCGCGTCCGTTGCGCGCCCACATCTCGACGGGATGGTCGCGCGTAAAACCGTGGCCGCCGAGTACCTGCACGCCGTTGTCGGTCACCATCATGACGGCGTTGTCGGTGTAACCGCGTGCCAGCGCGACCTTTCGGGATGCATCCTGGTCGTGATCGATGCTCCAGGCCGCTTCCCAGTTGAGCAGCCGCGCAGCGTCGACCTCGATGGCCATCTCGGCGAGCATGAAGGCGATGGCTTGTTTCTGCGCGATTTTGACTCCGAACGCTTCACGCTCCTTGGCGTACTCGATCGAGTAGTCGAGCGATGCCTTGGCCACGCCGACGGCCATGGCCGATTGCGCCACGCGCGACCGCCGCAGCAGGGCGGAAGCGTCGCCCGGTAGTTTGGCTGAGGCGGGCAGACGCACGTCCTTGAAGGTCATGGGGTAGGTTTCGAGCGCCCTCAGTCCCATCAAGGATTCGCGCTCACCGACTTCGACGCCGGGCGTGTCGGCGCGTAGCAAGTAGGCCTCGATCGGTGCCTCTTCGCCGCGGGCGTAGACGATCGTGTAGGGCGCCGTCTTGGCCAAAGGGACGTAACATTTTCTGCCGTTGAGGATGGTACCCGAGCCGTCGCGTTTGGCGGTGGTCTGCATTTTGCCGCAACTGAAATCCCAGCGCGGCTCCAGCACGGCGGCGGCGCCCGCAACGTATCGGTCTTTGCAATACTCAGGCAGAACCGCTTGTTTTTGCTCTTCGCTGCCGGCGTTCAGCACTGCGTCGACGACCAGGCGCGGGGCCAGAATGTGGGCGGCGACGGCCAGGTCGCCTTCCGCCAGACCTTCGGCGATCAGCGTGCCGGTCAGCGCCGAAGCGCCGCTGGCGTAGCCTCCGTAGGCTTCCGGAATCGAACCTTGGATGAGCCCAAGCTCCCAAGCCCGATCGATCAGTCGCTGAGGGACGGTTCTGGTCTCATCGGCATCGTGTGCCGCCGGGCGAATCACTTCGGCCGCAAATGAGCGAACCGTCTCTACGATGAGTTGCTGCTCTTCATCGAGCTCGAAATCGATCATGGTGTGTGCACTCCTTCGCCCGCTTGTAGGTCGGACAGAATACGTTCGACGGCCGGCATTAAGGCGGCCGTCAAGTCGAAGCTTTCGGGATCCTGGTAAAATTGAATTTCGGCACCGAGTACGCTGCTCACATAGTTGGCGGCGATCTCGGCCGCGTCGGCGTCGGGTCGGAAATCTCCGCCTTGCTGCCCGCGCCGCACGACGCTTTTTACAAAGGCGCGGAAGCGTCGCATCATGTCGCGCAATTGGCCGGAGATTTCCGCATTGGTGTCGATGGATTCGACCATGATGCTAATGACGAAACGCGAGTGGTCGCCGTCCTCGGCGTGCTCGATGCAGACTTTGCCGATGCGACGCAGAGCCTCGGCCGCGCTCAACCCGGAGCAGCCGGTTTCGACCCGGGCCTCGAATTCGGCGATCCGATCCATGACTGCTGCCGACAGCAGGTCGTCCTTGTCGCGGAAATGGTAGTAGATCGCCCCTTTGGTGACTCCGGCGATGGATGCGATCCGATCCACCGATGTGCCTTGGAATCCGTAGCGAGCGAAACAGTCGATGGCCACGCTGGTCAAGTCGCGCCGCGACTTTTCCGCACGTGTGCTGGCCCTCTCGTGCGATAACATACTGAACGTTTAGTATTTATACTGCACTGAGTCAAGATCCAGGAGCCTTTCCGGTCCCTTTCATGTTGACTGCGGCGGGTCGCTCGTGGTTTTTTAGGCCACCCATGGCTTACATTCGACATATATCGCCCTCGCAGGCGGGGGGGCGCCTGGCCCACATATATGAGGAAATCCGCTCAGAGGTGCCGCGCGTCCCCAATCTGATGCAGGTTTTCAGTCTCAGGCCCGAGACCATGGCGTGGGTCTATCGTTCGTGGCTGACATCGATGTGGAACGGTGGTCTCGGACGTACCGAGAAGGAAGTCTTAGCGGTCGCCGTGTCCAAAGCCGCCCACTGCAACTACTGTGTCGATGCGCACATGGTATTTTTGCAGGCGGCCGGCATGAACCGTGCGAAGGCTTTCGAAGTCGAACACATGCTCGAGGACTGCGAAAGTTTGGAGCCGGCTCTGCGGGTCGCCGTGCGTTTCGCGACCAAGGTTACCAACGATCCCCGTGGTTTGAACGATGCCGACCGCGAGGAACTCGCGCGCCACTGGCCCGAGCCCGGCCAGCTGGCTGAAGTTTGCTCGGTGATTTCGGCTTTCAACTGCATCACGCGTGTTGCCAATGCGCTCGGAGTGGATGCTGAGATTCCACGCTCCCTGCGTCGCTTCGATGTTGGTCGGCGTGGGGCGATCACCTTGTTGTCGAGGTTGACGGCGTTGAGCGTCGATCTCGGGGAGAAATCGATCCCCTCGGAGACCCCCGAGGAGAACCAGCGTGCCCTCGAGTTCCTGTTCGTTCGACAGCTGGGTTTCCCCACTTCGCCCCCGGGCTTCGATCGCTTGCGCGAGTTCCCCGATCACTTCAACAGTCAGTTGCGTTTGATCGAAAAGGCTTTCGTCGTGGTTCCGCGCGATCGCCTCATGCGTATCGGATTGGTGGTGGGGCGACTCACCGGATGCGGATACTTCGCCAAGCACTGTGCAGGCTGGCTCACTCGACGTGCCGTTGATGTCAGCGACGTGGTCTCCGCGAGCGAGGGGGGCGCCAGTTCTTTGCCCGAGACCGAGGCCTCTTGTTTACGCTTCGCCCGTGATTTAACACTGTACTCGCACAAGATCGGAGAAGAGCAGATTGAAGCGTTGAGGGCGGCGGGGCTTTCCGATGGAGCGATACTCGACCTTGCCTTCGTCGCCGGTATGTTTAACGGGATGACGCGATTTGTTTTGAGTTTAGTTGACGAGAAGCCGCAGATGAGCGGAGTCGTTGCGGCCGGCAGGCTCGCAGGCGACGAGACTGCTTAGGAAGAACGGGACGGGGGATGGACGACGTGAGAGCAGACCACCCAGAGGTGTCGGGAAAAGTGTTTCGGTTTCTTTCGGCTATGCATCCGGCCTTGTCCAAGGCGGAAAGGAAGCGTTATGCGGGCTTTGATCCGGAGAAGTGGTACGACTGGACACCGGAAATTTCGCAGGAGTTCTCCGAATTGGTGCGGCGCTCGCCACGCGATACCGGATTCGCGCGCGGCTTCGCTTACGTTGCGCAGAAGGCGATTCCGGAAGGGTCGTATCTGCCCACCGAAGAGCTTCTTCGCTATCTGGCTGAATTGCCGGCGGCGTTTCGTGCCGTCGACGGCAGCGGTTACACAGTGACCTCCAACGGTGCGAACCATGCGACCGTCGTCTACTGCGGCATGCCGGGTTTCAACAACGTCTGCAGTGCCATCGAAGGGGAGCTTCGGCAAAGGCTCGAAGCCTCCGGTGCGGAAAACGTCACGGTTCGCCACGGTGATGATTGCCGTTTGAACGGCAACGACGCTTGCTCGTTCGAAGTCGAGTGGGGCGGGGAGGCCGCGCCCGGTGGCGCCAGTCGCGTCGATGTGAACGAGCTGTTGAGTCGTGCGCCGGCATCAACAGCCCCGGCGGCGAAGACGGGCCGCGCCGAGAAAGCGAAATCCGTACAACGGCGGAAACTGAAAGCCGTGCCGGCGGCCGATGGACCGTCGGCTGCGGTCACGAACGGGTCGAAACCAGAAAAAACGTCCGAGGAGTCAGGGGAACGTCTCTCCATGCAAGAACAACAGAATCAACAGTCGGGTAACGTCGAGGACGCTCTCCTCGTGCAGCTCAAGGACAGGCTTTCGGAAGCCGACAGACATTTTCGCCTTTATATGGAGGCTAAGGAGGAACTCGAACGGCTCAGGCTCGAGTTTGCTCAGATCAAGGCCCAGTCGGAGGCGCAGATCTCGGAGGCGACACGCGAAAAACGAGAGGCGCAGGACGCGCTTGATGAACTCAAGCAGCGTATCCAGGCGCTCGTCTCCGACGCCTAGCGGGCCACGCGGGAGACCGCCGTCGCTTCCCTGATTTCTCCGCGCATCATCCTCGTAGAACCCAGAGGCGGCGCCAACGTGGGTGCTGTCTGCCGGGCGGTGAAGAATATGGGCGGCGGCGATCTCGTGACGGTAGGCGGAAGCTACGATCACGAGCAAGCACGCCGCATGGCTGTGCACGCCGCCGAGGTTCTAGAAAGCTGTGAGCGAACCGAGACCCTCGAGCAAGCCCTCGGTGGTTGCGGACGGGTGATCGGCACGACCGCACACGGCGGACCGTATCGAACGCGTGTGGCCGGCATCCGCGCAGTGGCGCGAGAGTTGGTTGGCGGCGCATCGCGCGAGGATCCTCCCGTTGCTTTCGTCTTCGGACGCGAAGACCGGGGTCTATCGAACCGGGAGGTGGCGCTTTGTCACAGCTTGGCGACGATTCCTTCGAGCGGGCTGTACGCGTCGTTGAATTTGGCGCAGGCGGTCATGATTTGCCTCTACGAAGTCCGCATCGCCGGCCTCGAACACGCGGCAGTCGAGGCCGGCAGTCGCACACACGCGGCGTCCGGTGGTGCGGCGGGCTCGTCGGCCGGCGTACCGGCCGACGCCGCCGATTTGGAAGCCGCCTATTCCGCACTCGAGGAGGCTTTGCTGGCCATCGGTTTCCTCTCCGAGGACAACCCCGTGCACATGATGGCTACGATCCGAGCTTTGCTCGGTCGCTCGGTTCCCGATCGACGCGAGGTCAACGTACTGCGCGGTCTGGCCCGCCAGATCCTTTGGTTTGCGGGTGAAGGACGGACGGTAGCGGCCGGCAAGCGCGAACGGGGCGAAAAGTTACGCTGAAGTGCGTAGCGGCCGACCTTGGTCGCGGGGCGTGCTTTGGGCGCTTCGTCGCTGGCGAGAGAGGCGCGGACCGGCTAAGAATGCCGGGATGGTTGTCGTCATAGCGAAGCTGAAAGCCCGAGAGGGCAAGGGCGACGAACTTGCCGCCAAATTCGTCGAGATGGTGGAGTGGGTGACCGAGAACGAAGCGGACACGCTCACCTACATCTGCAATCGTTCCGGCAAGGATCCGGATTCGTTCGTGTTTTTCGAACGTTATCCCGATCAGGCGGCACTCGGCGCGCACTCATCTTCGCCGCGGTTTCAGGAGTTTGTAGGCGAAATTCAGGGTCTGCTCGCCGGTGGCATGGAGGTGGAGCTTTTCGAGGAACTAGCCGCCAAGCTCTAGGGGACTTGGAGGTGCCGGCGTGAAACGGCTCGTTGCGGTCTTGGCGCGACGGCCCAGACTCTCTCTGGGAATTCTCACGCTGGTGACGGTGGTGCTGGCCGCCGGCATCGGTCGTCTGCATTTCGACAGTTCCCTGAGTTCCCTCACTGATCCCAACGATGAGGCTCTGGCGTTTCAGCGCGCTACCAGTAAGATTTTCGGTGACGACGAGATCGGCGTCGTCGCGTTGGTCGCCGGTGATGTGTACACGCCGGAGGTCTTGGAAAGCTTGCGGACGTTGACCGACGCTTTGCGGTCGGTCGCCGGCGTTAAAAAGGCCCTCAGCCTCACCAGTGTCAAAGATCCGGTCGCCGACGTATTCAATCCGCCGCCGTTGCTGCCTTCCGGGCCGGTAACCGCAAGCGAAATTCCCGAGCTGAAAAGGCGTGTCGGTGCCAACCCGATCTACGTTCCTCATATTGTTTCCGCCGACGGTCACGCCGCCGCCGTCAATGTCATCTTCAGCCCCGACGAGGTCGGACCCGAGGGCGAAGCTCGCATCGATCACGCGATCGAGAAGATCCTGGACGACTATCGCGGCCCCGGCAAGCTCTATTATACCGGTGTTTCCCACATTCGCGTGCGTGCTGTCGAGCTCATGCGCGCCGATCTGCTGCGCTTCTTGCCGCTCAGCCTGGTGGCAATGATGCTGGTGTTGTGGTTGACCTTCCGGTCGTTCCGCGCGCTGGTGCTTCCTATTGCCTCGCAGGCTTTCTCCGTTGCCCTTCTCATGGGCATTATGGGTTGGCTCGGTGCGCCGATTACCTTGCCGACGCTGGTTCTTCCCTCGCTGTTGTTGGTGATTGGCGCCTCGTACGCGATTCATGTGACCGACGCCTATATCAAGAGCGTCAGTCCGGAAGCCGATGGCCCTCAGGTGGCACTGAGGGTGTTGCAGCGAGTGGGGCTGCCGGTGTCGGTTTCGGCGTTGACGACCGCCGTGGGTTTCGGTTCGTTGGCAATCCACCCCATACCGGCAATCGCGGGTTTGGGCAGTTTCGCCGTCCTCGGCATCGTTCTAGCCGCCGGCGGTTGCCTCGTGGCTTTGCCGCTGGCGTTTCTCGCCTTACCCGCCCGGCACGCGGCCGGCGAGCGCGGCGGTGATCGAGACGCCGGCGATGCCGACGGGCGTCTGCTGGGGTTGCTCGACGCCGTGGTTGCCCGCGCCGGGAGGATCGCCGTCGATCGGCGTGCAGCGGTGTTCTTGGTTTCCGCACTGGCGTTTGTCGTATCCATCGTTGGTGCATCGCGGATCCGTGTCGACACCGATTTTCTCAAAGCCTTTCGCAGTAGTTCCGATGTGCGAGTCGCCCATCGTGCCATTGCCGAATCGCTGGCCGGACCGAACGTTATCTCGGTGGTGATCTCGGGGCCACGGGTGGGCTACTTCAAGCACGCTCCGGCTTTGCTCCGTGTAAAGAAGTTTCAGAAATATTTGCAGAGTCTCGGCGCTGTGTCGGCGACGCTGTCCTTCGTCGATTATCTCGAAGAGATCGATCGCGGCTTGCAAGCCGATAAAGGCGGCATGGTGGTCGATAAGGATGGAAAGCTGGTCGAGGCGCCGCCGTCGCCGAGTTTTTGGGATGCCCCCGACCGGCAACTGCCCGCTGTGCTCGAGTTTGTGGCCCTTTCCCCGGCGACATTCTCGGGGGTGGTCGATCGCGACTTTCGCACGCTCAAGTTGACCGTCCGAACGCTGGTGAGCGGTTCACGGGAAACAGCGCTGCTGCAAAAGGAGATCCGCCGCTACACGAGTTCGCATTTCACCGACGGTACGAGTGTGCGTGCCACCGGTGCGTTGGTGGTAGCCAGTCACGTCGCCGACCAGGTCATCGGCGGCCAGGTAGAGAGCGTCGGGGTCGCGTTTGCGACGATATTTGTCGCTCTTTCGATCCTCTTTCTTTCCCTGCGCGTCGGACTGGCGGCGATGATCCCGAATGTATTGCCGGTGGTCATCTTTTTCGGCGTCATGGGTTGGTTCGGCGTCGAACTCAACCTGGCGACCAGCATTATCGGCGCCGTGGCCCTCGGCATTGCCGTCGACGACACCATCCACTACATGGCGCGGCTCAATCGCATCGTCAAGACCACCGATACTCAGCGCGAAGCTCTGTTGCTGACGCTGAGCGCCGTGGGCCGTCCTGTGGTAACGACCTCCCTGACCCTCACAGCCGGCTTCTTGGTGATGGTGTTTTCGGGCTTTGCCGTGATCGGTCAATTCGGTGCTCTATCGGCAGTCACCATGTTGGCTGCGCTGGCCACCAACATCCTATTGCTGCCGGCCATTCTCGCGACCGTGCCGGTCATCAGTGTATGGGACCTGGTAAGCTCCAGGCTCGGCCCCGCGCCGCACAAATCGATTTCGCTTTTCAACGGGCTCGGTCGCCTGGCGGTCCGCTTGATCGTCTTGCTGGGCAATCTACGCAGTTTCGATGCCGGTAGCTGCATCGTTCGCCGGGGTGAGCCCGGCAACGAGATGTATCTAATGCTCGAGGGCAGCGCCGAGGTGAGGATCCCCGGAAAAAGAGAAGCGCGTAGCCTGGCGAGTCTGATGCGCGGCGATGTCTTCGGCGAGATGGGCCTTTTGCGGGCGACGGTGCGCACGGCCGATGTGGTTGCACTCAGCGATGTCGAAGTGCTGGTCATCGATGAAGACTTTCTCCGTAGGCTGCGGCAGCGCTACCCACGTTTTGCATCGCGCTTTTTCCTCAATATCGCCAGAATTCTCAGCGACCGTCTCGAGGAGGCCAATCGCCGCGTGCAATCGGCGTCCGCGGTGACGCCGGCGGCTGCGGCAGCGCTGAAGGCGGATTGATTCCGAGGCGTCTCCGCGCCATATTTTCGGCGCCGTGGCAACGATCAAGAAAACAACCGGTTACTTTCTCGAAGACTTCCAGCCCGGTCAGGTGTTCCGCCACAAGGGCGGCAAGACCGTGAACGAAGGCCTGTTCAACGCCTTCACCGATTTCTCGATGACCACGAATCCCCTGCACAAGAACGCTGAATATGCCCGCTATTTCGGCTACGAGGGATTGCTCGCGCCTCCGGGACTGGTGATGAACATCGTCTTCTCGCAGACCGTGTCCGACATCTCCGAGAACGCACGTGCCAACCTCGAGTACATCAATATGCGTTTCGGTGAGCCCGTCTACATAGGCGATACACTGGAAGCCGAAACGACAATTCTCGGGATCAAACCCTCATCGTCGAAAAACGATCGCGGAGTCGTGCACGTTGCCAGTGTCGGGCGCAACCAGGACGGTAAGGTCGTCATCGCCTTCGAACGCAAGGTGCAGGTATGGAAGAAAGACCTCGCCGCCACGCTTGCCGAGGGAGAATTGGACGGTGGTGTGCAGGTTGAGTGTACGCCCGTCATCCCGCCTTACGAAGCCGTTCGCGAAGCGTCGGCCAAAGCGTATCTCTCGAACGACGATACGTACTTCGAAGACTTCCGTGCGGGAGACCTGTACGAACATTCACGCGGCCGCTTGGTGACCGACGAACATATCGCCCTCACCGGGCAGCTCGACAACACTTCGCAGGTTCACTGCAACCAGTTCCTCATCGATCAGAATCCGGAGAAATACATCGGTGGCAAACTGATCGTGTATGGAGGTGTGCCGTTCAATTTGTGCCTGGGCATTTCCTGCCCGGACGTCGCCGACAACTCGCCGGCCGACGTGATCTATACCTCGGGTAAGCATGTCGGGCCGGTATTTGCCGGCGATACCGTGTTCGCGAGCACCGAGATTCGCGATACGCGGGACTATCCGGGCCGTCAGGATCTGGGTTTGCTCGTGACTACGCTTCACGGCCACAAGTTTCGCGCGCCGAAACAAGGAGAGAGCGGACCGCAGAAGGTCGACATTTTCTATCTCGAACGCGAGTTGGCGGTGCGACGCCGGACTCACTACGCTTCATGAGTACGGACGGCGAGAGCCGGCCCATAGAAATCATTGACTACGACGGCGCGCCCGCGACCGTTTCCTACGGCGACCCGACCGCCGAATACGCAGCGCTCGATGAAGGGGCGGCACTGCTCGACCTCTCGCGTCGAAGGCTGATCCGCGCGACCGGAGAAGAGCGAGCCGACTTCTTGCACGGCCAATTAAGCGGCGATATCCGTGGACTCGCCGAAGGCGGCGGGTGTGCGGCGTTGCTGCTCAACGGGCAAGGTAGGGTTGTCTCCATCCTCTATGTGTACCGCCGGCGCGAGGCCTTGCTCCTGTCTGTCGATGCCGCATGGCTTGCCCGCGCCCGCGAAGGTCTCGAGCATCACTTGGTCGCCGACGATTGCGAATTCGAAAACCTGGCGCCTACGCCGTCGATCGGCGTGGCGGGGCCGCGTGCCGTATCCGTGTTGCGGGACGCGGATTTCGGAGGGCGGCTGGACGCCGAGGGCTACGTCGTCTCCGAGGGGAAAATCGCCGGCGTCTCGGTTACGGTGCTGGGGCGCGGCTGTCTACGCGTGCCGTGTTTCGACGTCTGCACCGCCGCCGGCACCAAGGCCGCCGAATTCGAGGCGGTTGGCGACGCCCTTGCGCATGCCGGAGCCGTACGGGCCGGCGTCTCGGCTTACGAATGCGTGCGGATGGAAAGTGGGATCGCGCGCTACGGTGTCGATATCGATGATCGTCGGCTCGCCCTCGAGGCGCGCTTGTACTGGGCCATCCACTTTGCCAAGGGCTGCTATCTCGGTCAGGAGGTGATCGAACGCTCGGTCAGTCGCGGCAAGCTCAAGCGCCGCCTGAGCTTGCTTGTGCTCGAAGGAATCGTGGCCGCAGGCGATCGTATCGCCGGTGGCAGCGAGAGCGAACTGGTTAGCTCGGTGGCCGATTCGCCCAGGCTCGGACTGATTGCCTTGGCCTACGTCGCCGAGGCGTCGAGCGCGCAAGGAAGTCGGCTCGAGATCGATACGTGTTCCGGAGCGGTAGCGGCGACGGTTCTGGCATGGCCACGCGACGAGACGCTCGTAGGCCGTTGAACGTTAAAGCCTGAGTCCGAAATGCCGACCTCGCTCGTATACGCCTACGGCTCCAATCTCTGTATGGGACGCATGCGTGCGCGCGCGCCTTCGGCTCAGCCGCTCGTCGTTGCCGAACTCGTGTGTCACCGACTGCAATTTCACAAGCGTGGCCGAGACGGATCGGGCAAGGCCGACGCCTTCTTCACCGGCCGTGCAGGGGATTCGCTGTGGGGCATCGTCTTCCGAATGGAGACGTCCGACCGGCGAGCGCTCGATTTGTGCGAGGGCGAAGGGTCGCATTACGACGCCGTCCGGCGGACGGTTCGTGACGGTGAAGGCGGTAGCTGGGATGCCCGGCTCTATCGCGCGTGCCCGGACCGCATTGCGGAGGGGCTCCTGCCCTTCGCCTGGTACAAGCGACTGCTGCTCGAAGGTGCTCACGCGGCGGGCCTGCCGCGTGCCTATATCGAGAGGGTTGAGGCGATGGCTTCGCGAGCGGATCCCGACCGCATGCGCGCGCGCGAGCAGCTGCGCGTTTTGGACGAACCCGGGTCGGACACGCCTTGACCGAGCGGCACGACTTCGTAAACGTGGATTCCGGAGGGCTTGCCTGTGAGTTGGCAAAAGGAAGTTGACGAAATACGACGGCGCGAGGGGCTCGCACGCAGGATGGGGGGCGAAGAGCGCGTGGCCCGTCACCGCAGTGCCGGTAAGCTGACGGTGCGCGAACGAATCGATGCCTTGCTCGACGCCGGTAGCTTTCACGAGATCGGTGGCCTGGCCGGGCGCGCAAGCTACGACGGAGATTCGATCAGCGAGTTCACGCCTTCGAACTTCGTCTTCGGTAGCGGCCGCATCGAAAACCGTCGGGTGATCGTCGGCGGAGACGATTTTACCGTGCGCGGCGGCGCCAACGACGGCGCGGTGGGCAACAAGATCGGCTACTGCGAACGGATGGCCTTCGATGAGCGTCTGCCCTTGATCCGGCTGATCGACGGTACCGGCGGGGGAGGCAGCGTCAAGACCATCGAGCGCATGCATGCTACCTACGTTCCGGTCGTGCCCGGCCTGCAGGCGAGTTTTGAGTTGCTCGGGCTGGTGCCGGTCATCGGCGCGGCGATGGGATCGGTAGCCGGATTGGGTGCCATGCGTGTAGCGGCCGCGCATTTCCGCGTCATGGTGCGCGGCAGCAGTCAGGTATTCGTCGCCGGCCCTCCGGTGGTCGAACGAGGGGTCAATGAGAAGGTCGGCAAAGAAGAACTCGGCGGTGCCGCCATTCACGGAGAAATCTCCGGTGTGGTCGACAACGTTGCCGAAGACGAGGCCGAGGCCTTCGCGATGATGCGGAGTTTTCTTTCCTATCTTCCGGCCAACGTGTTCGAGCTGCCGCCGAGGTATCAATGTTCCGATCCGCCCGAGCGAGCGGAGGAGGAACTGCTCGATATCATTCCACGTGGACGAAGACAGGCCTTCGATGTGCGCAGACTTTTGCGGCTGGTCCTCGATGAGGATTCGGTGTTCGAGATCGGCCCTCTACAGGCAAGACCTCTGGTGACGGCCTTCGCCAGGCTCGGTGGACGGCCCGTGGGCGTGATGGCCAACGACCCGCGCCACGGCGGCGGCGGCTTGGACGGGCCGGCATCGGACAAAATGATTCGCTTCGTCGATCTCTGCGACACCTTTCACCTGCCCGTAGTCTATTTCGTCGACTTGCCGGGCTTTCTCATCGGTACCTTGGCCGAGAAGACCGGCACGATCTTGCGCGGGACCCGCGCTCTTTGTGCTGTGTCGCAGGCGCAAATTCCGTGGGCTTCGGTTCTCCTACGCCGGGTGTTCGGGGTTGCGGGAGCGGGTCATGCCAACACCGACCGTTACAATCTGCGCTTTGCGTGGCCGTCCGGCGATTGGGGCTCCTTACCGATCGAGGGAGGGGTGATGGCGGCCTACAAGAGAGACATCGAGGCCTCGCCCGATCCGCAGGCGCGACGCCGCGAGATCGAAACCATGCTCGATCGGGTGCGCTCTCCTTTTCGGACCGCCGAGAACTTCGGCGTGGAAGAAATCGTCGACCCGCGCGACACACGCCGGCTGCTTTGCGATTGGGCCGAGGACGCCTACCGCCTCGAATCCACCCGATTAGGGGCTCGGCGTCGAAGCATGCGTCCCTGAAGCGTCTTCTTTGCCCGGCTTACGATGACCGACGGTGAAGAAGAGATCGCCGTCTTTCCCGTAGGGTCCGCCGCTGCGGTCTGCGCGTGCCCAAACGACGAGCCAGTTGCCCTTGCCGTCGGCGGTAAGCTCAGGACGGAGGTCCTGCTCCTTATCGCTGGCCGCGTCCTTGTTGACGAAAAACGGTTCGCTCCAGGTATTGCCGTCGGCGGAGAACGACGCACGCAGGTCGAGATCGCGCCCGTGAGTGTTCTGATCGTCTTGCCGCGTCCAAACGGCAAGCCATCCGTTCGCGCTGTCTCCGGCCACCCTGACAAGCTCATCGCGCGAATGCCGCGTGTCGCTTGCCGCGTCGGTGTTGAGTTCCTTGGGCAACGACCAGGTCGCTCCGGCGTCGGTCGAGTGTACGAACACCAGGTCTTGGTCCATACCCAATCGTCGCAGGTCGAAGTCCGCCGACACCCAGACGCAGATCCAGCCCAGGCCGCTGTGCGCCAAGCGTGGGCCGCTGTTGGTATGGCTTTTGCCCGCCAGCGGGTACAGGGCTCGAAGCGTCCCCCAAGTTTTTCCGCCGTCGCTCGAGCGCGATTCGTAGATGTCGGCGATGTCGGCGGTGAAGTTCCGCCACACGACGACCCAGGTGCCGTCGGGCGCGACGGCGAGATCGGGCCCGGTGTTGTCGGTGCGCCGTTCCGTGGCGATGGTCGGGTTCACCTGTACGGGGTCGGTCCATCCGGCGCTCCCCGCCGTTCGTCGTGAGACGTAGAGATTGCGTCGCAGCGCCTCTGCGTCCGTACTCGCTCCGGCGGCGAATGCAGCGCCCCAGTTGCCGCGGCCGTCGCTTGTGATCGACACACCGGATTCCACCAAATCATCGTCGGCGGCGGCTTTGTATAGAGCTTCGGGCTTGGTCCAAGTTTCGCCCTTGTCGTTGGAATAGGCGACCAGCAAATCGGGGTCGAGGCCCAAACGTCCGTCCATGGTGTTGTTGCTTGTCCAGATGACCACCCAATGACCCTTCCCGTCGCCGGCAATGTGAGGTTGGACATCGTCGTAGACGTCGTCACCGGCATTGGTGTTGACCACGCTCGGTTTGCTCCAGTGTTCTCCCCCGTCGATCGAGCGGGAGAGCAGAATATCGTAGTCGGCCCCGAGCGTTCCTCCGATCGTCGAGTTCGATTGCCAAACGACGATCCAAGTGCCTTGGGAATCGGTGGCAACCGAGGCCGCGAAGTCGTTGCCCTTATCGGAGGCCGCGTTGCTGTTGAGCACTGCGAAGTCGTTGAACGCGAACGCGGCTTGCGGGGTTTGTGTCGGCGGCGAAGCCGCAAGCGAGGGAAGGCTCGGCGCCGCCAGGGCAAGGCACAAGGCTGCGACGGCCGCGTATGGGATTGTTTTCAGCATCGGTTTTCTCCCGTCAATTGCCACGATCGTACGAGATCGGCGGTTCGTCCGGCCGACGCCGCCAACAAGGCCAGGTCGTCGGGCGTATCCACATCGATGGCGAAGCCCTCGAGACCCAGCAGCAAAGCCGCCACCCCGGCTTCCGCGCAGGCGCGGCGGTGAGCCGCGAGGCTGCTGCCCTCGAACATCGGTTCGATCACGGTAGGAGGGTTGGTCAGCAAGCCGTTCGTACCGGTGGCGGCAATCGAGGGAATGAGGACAACCGGATAGCGCGCGGCATCTACTGAGAACGCTCCGTCGATCTCGACAGGGGTGATTAAAGGTACATCGCCGGGAATGGTAAGCAAGCTTCCGACACCTTCTTTTTGCAGCGCCTGCGCCGCCATCGTGACGGCCGCATTGAGCCCGCGTGCCGCACCTTCGTCGATGATTTCGGCGCCGACCGCGGCGGCGTGGCGCAAAAGGGTGGGATCGCCACTGACCACGATCGTCCGGTCGACCGATGCGGCCTCCTTCAGGGCGACGATCATGTCTTCGAGCATGGCGAGCGCCAAGGCACAGCGGCGGCTTTCGTCGAGGATCCCCGCCAGACGGCTCTTCGAGCCCCCGATCGATCGTACCGGTATGAGCGCGGCGTGCATCGGGCTCAAAACTAAAGCAGCCCTCGGCTCCTGTAAAGCCGCAGGTCCGCTCCGTTTTTGCCCGGCCGTACGGCTTGGGTTATATAACCCGCGCGGTCGCGAAGCGGGCGCCACGACTATGAGAATCATCGGCGGTACGCTCGGGGGACGCCGTCTGGCTGCGGTTCCGGGGAGCGCAACCCGACCGACGGCCGACCGTGTCCGTGAGGCCTTGTTCAGTCGTCTGGAGAGTCGCTTTGGACTCAATGGCGGCTCGGTGCTCGACCTTTTCGCGGGTACCGGCGCGCTTGCGATCGAGGCGCTGAGCAGAGGATGCGGACGCGTGGTGTGCGTCGAGTGTGCGCGCCCAGCCACGGTGGTTCTGCGCCGTAACTTGGTGAGCATGGGACTGGACCAGAGAGCCTGGGTACTGGCCGAGGATTGGAAGCCTGCGTTGGCGCGTCTCGCTCGCCGCGGACGGCGTTTTCGCGGCGTCTTCGTAGATCCGCCCTACAGGCAAGGGCTTGCGCAACGGGTACTCGGGGGGTCCGATTTGGCCGCGCTGCTGCTTCCCGGTGCCTGGGTGTCGGTGGAGGCCGCGCGCGAGGAGGTCCTAGCGGTGTCCGACCAGCGGCTGGTGAAGGTGCGGGAAGACTGTTACGGAGACACCAAGCTGGCTCTGTACGAGAGGGCAGGAGACAGACGGGAGGAAAGCGAATGAGCGCACGGCTAGCGATATACCCCGGGTCGTTTGATCCGATTACCAACGGTCACTTCGACATCATCCGGCGCGGCGTGCGATGCTTCGACCACGTGCGGGTAGCGGTCGCCTACAACCGGCAAAAACCAAGCGGGCTTTTTACGCCTGCCGAAAGGGTCGAGATGCTCGAGGAATCAACCGCGGAGTTCGGCGACAAGGTGAGCATCGACAGCTTTCACGGCCTGCTCGTGGACTATGCCCGGCTCACGGGAGCGACGACGATTATCCGGGGCCTGCGTGCGGTGGCGGACTTCGACTATGAGTTTCAGCTCGCTCTCATGAATCGACACTTGAACGGGGACGTCGAAACTGTGTTCTTGATGGCGGATGCTACCCATCTGTACACGAGCGCTACCTTGGTGAAAGAGGTCGCGGCGTTGGGAGGCGATATCAGTCAACAGGTGCCGTCGGCGGTGCAGAAGCGCCTGCAGGAGAAATTTCGGAAACACGAATGAAGCTTTCCCATCGCATATCGTTGATCAAGCCTTCGGCCACCCTGGCCGTGACGACCAGGGTTCTCGAGTTGAAAGCTGCCGGGGTGGATGTAATCGGCTTCGGTGCCGGTGAACCCGATTTCCCCACCTGGCCCAACGCCCAGGAGGCTGCGCACGAATCCATTCGTCGCGGCGATTTCTATTATACCAACGTAGCCGGCACGCCCGAGTTGCGCGGCGCGATTACGACCAAGCTGAAGCGTGACAACGGTCTCGAATATTCCCGCGCCGAAGTCATGGCCGCCTGCGGCGGCAAGCAGGTTCTCTACAACCTGATGCAGGTCTTGCTCGACCCGGGCGACGAGATCCTCATCCCCGGCCCGTATTGGGTGAGCTATCGCGACATGGCGGTGCTCGCCGGTGGCCGGCCCAACATCGTGATGGCATCCGAAGAGCAGGGCTTTCGTCTTTCTCCGCAACAGCTGCGCGAGGCGTTGAGCGAGCGTACGCGCATCGTTCTTTTGAACGCTCCCGCCAACCCCACGGGTGCGGTCTACAGCGAAGCCGAACTCGCCGGTCTGGCCGAGGTTCTGCGCGAGTACTCGGGCTGGATTGTCACCGACGATGTCTATGAATTCCTACGTTACGACGGCAAAGTGCCGCCGCACCTCCTGGCCATAGCCCCGGAGCTTCGAGAGCGCACGGTGATTGTCAACTCGGTGTCCAAGACCTACGCGATGACGGGCTGGCGCATCGGTTATGCCGCCGGACCCGCCGAGGTCATCGCCGCGATGACCAAGCTGCAGGGGCAGTCGACTTCAAATCCGGCGGCGGTTTCGCAAGCGGCCGCGACGGCGGCTCTGTCGGGTGACCAATCGCCGCTGCAGACGATGGTCGCCGAACTGCGTAAGCGGCGCGACTACGTGTGCGCAAGGATCAACGCCATGGACGGGGTCTCGGTGGTGGTTCCCGGTGGTGCCTTCTATGTGTTTCCCAACGTGTCCGGGATTTTCGAGCGTAGCCACTGCGCCGACGGCGACCAACTTGCGCTCGCCATCCTCGAGCACGCGAAGGTCGGTTTGGTGGGCGGCAACGACTTCGGCTCTCCCGACCATGTCCGCATCTCGTACGCTACCTCGATGGAAGTGCTCGAACGAGGGCTGGATGCGATCGAGGGCTGGTTGGCCTCGGTCTAGGAGGCCGACGCGCACCGCTCATGCGCTGCTGCGTGCTCGAACAACCCGGCTGCATCGAGGTCGTCGAGGTCGCCGACCCCGAGCCCGAGCCCGGCGATCTCGTGATCCGTGTGCACGCGGCCCTTACCTGCGGCACCGATCTCAAAGCGTTTCGCCGTGGGCATCCGAAGATGCCGTGTCCGACGCGCTTCGGACATGAGTTCTCGGGAGAGGTCGTCGCCAAGGGCGGCGATGCGGGCGGCTTCGCGATCGGAGAGGCTGTGATGTCGGCCAACACCGGACCCTGCGGCCACTGTTTT
This sequence comes from uncultured Myxococcales bacterium, assembly GCA_964553415.1. GTDB lineage: Bacteria > Desulfobacterota > Binatia > UBA1149 > JAJCZL01 > CAZKLE01. The sequence continues at coordinate 190 of CAZKLE010000007.1, read as the reverse complement.
TACTGCCGGCATGAGCAGGAGAACCTGTGCGAGACGATCATGGAGGAAATGATCCTCGGCGCCTACGGACAGTACCTGCGTATTCCCGCGCGTGTGGTGCGCTGCAACGTCTATCGTAAGCCGGCCGAACTGCCCTTCGAACAGGCGGCGTTGCTCGAGCCTCTGTCGTCGGTTTGTCACGGTCTGACGT
>CAZKLE010000006.1:0-28206 GCA_964553415.1 uncultured Myxococcales bacterium | reverse complement strand
AACGGGACCATCGTTCGTTTCTTCTCTCTTCGCTGGAAATCGATCGAGAGATTGATGGCGATCCGATACAACCAGGTGTAAAGCGACGAATCGCCCTTGAATCCCTGCATGTTTCGATAGGCGCGGATAAAGGTCTCTTGCACGACCTCTTGCGCATCATCGTTGTTGCGCAGCATCCCGATGACGACGGAGAGAATGCGTCGTTGGTAGCGCTGCACGAGGACCCTGAATGCTTCTTTGTCCCCCTCTTGCGCCTGCTTAACAAGCTCGGCGTCGCCGTATTCCACGTAATGCGCCCCATTCCAACTGTATTCGACGCCTGCCTTCCGCCATTATTCAGACCGGACCGGCAAAGCATCGCGCTTCAGTGCGCTTCGGCCCAATTGGAGCCGGTGTTGATATCCACCACAATCGGGACACGCAAGTCCGCTGCCCCCTCCATGGCCGCCCTTGTCAGCTCAAGCGCCTGTTTTTCCATACCTTTCGGGCACTCGAGCAAGAGTTCGTCGTGGATCTGCAGCACCATCCTTACCTCCGGCAGCTGTCGCCGCAAAGCACTCGCCAAGTCGACCATGGCGGTCTTGATAATGTCGGCGGCACTCCCTTGGATGGGGGTATTGGTCGCCACTCGTTCGGCAAGTTGACGGCGGCCACCGTGCTCGTTGTCGAGGTCGGGTAGGTAGCGGCGACGTCCCAACAAGGTGCTGACAAAGCCGTCCACACGGGCGCGCGCGAGTGTATCGGCGTAAAATCTGCGCACGCCGGGATAGCGGTCGAAGTAGCGCTCTATGTATTCGGAGGCCTGGCTACGCGTAATTCCCAGTTCCCTCGACAGACGGCCGGCACCCATGCCGTAAATGATACCGAAGTTGATCACCTTGGCCTGACGACGCCGTTCTGCACTGACCTCGCCGTCACCGAAGACCTCGCGCGCCGTTTTGCGATGGATATCCTCTCCACGCTCGAAGGCCTCGATCAAGGCCTGATCGTCCGACAGATGCGCCAACACACGCAATTCTATCTGGTTGTAGTCGGCAGATACCAGGACGCACCCTTCCGGCGCAACGAAAGCTTCACGAATCAGACGCCCCTCGGGGCTACGGATGGGAATGTTTTGCAGATTCGGATCGCTCGAACTCAATCGCCCGGTAGCGGTTACGGTTTGATGCAGAGTGGTATGGATACGGCTGTCGGAATCGACAACGCGAGGGAGCGCATCAATGTAGGTCGACTTCAATTTGGCCAAAGCTCTGTAGCCAAGCACCAACTCCGGCAAGGGATGACGGGAAGCAAGCGCCTGCAGACTCTCGCTGTCTGTCGAGGGACCGGTTTTCGTCTTTTTGATACCCTTCGTGGGAAGCTCCAACTCATCGAAAAGGACCCGCCGGAGCTGCAACGGCGAGAGGATGTTGAACTCGTGTCCGGCGGCGGCGTAGATGCGCGCGACCAGCTTTTGCATGCGAGCCTCCAGGTCTTTGCTCATTTCGGCCAACGCCGCCGTATCAATGAGGACGCCGGCCGCCTCCATGTTTGCCAGTACAGCGACGAGCGGATGCTCGAGTTCCCGGTACAGACGCGTTTGTCCGCGTGCGGCCAACTCCGCGCCGAGCGCCGTAGCCAATCGGTCGATTTGATCGAGCGCTGCCCGCACCTCGGGGTCCGTGGAGGGAACCGCCATTCGCTCTTCCTCGAGAAAACGCCGGCACAGATCGTCGGCCCCGTAGCCTCCCACGCCCGGATCGACCAAATACGCAGCAACGCCGAGATCGAGTCCTCCGCCACCGGCATCGACGGAGAACACGCGGACCACCGTCTTTAGATCGTAACCGCTCAACGAGGCTTCGCGCTCGGCCACACCTCGCAGGGCTTCGGCGATCGCAGCGTGACCGACCACCACGGCACGCGACCTCCCGGCGCCAAGACAGAGAAATTCGCCCCCCTTCCCGTCCACGTACAAGAAACGAAGCTGCTTGCCGCGCAGCTTTTCCCACGAGCCCGAGGCCGCGGGTCCCGCCAGACCAAGCTCGGCCTGGGCCCGATCTCGCGCGTGGTCGGAACGAGAGCCGTTTCGAGCACCCGAGGGCCGTGTGCTCGCGGTGCCTACACCCAGCCGCTCAGGGAGCCGACGCAACTCCAATTGCTCGGACAAGGCTTGGATCGCGGACGGGTCGGCGGGCCGGACAGCCAGATCTTGCAACTCCGCCTCCACATCCACATCGTCGACCACAGTGGCAAGGCGACGGCACAAGCGAGCCATGTCGGCACCGTCTTCGATCTTTTTTCGTACCCCTTTGGCACCGCGAATATTGAGGGTCTCGATTTCTTCGCTGCGCTCGAGTACGGCATCGAGAGTACCGAAGTGCGCGATCAAGGCCGCCGCCGTCTTCGGTCCTATGCCCCGAACGCCGGGAAAATTGTCGGAGGCGTCGCCGGTTAACCCGAGCACGTCGGCGACCTGTCGGGGGCCGACCCCGAACTTCTCGCGTACCTGCCGGTCGCCGACATACACCCCTTTGACGGGATCGAACAAAGAGACCCCCTCGCCTACGCACTGCATGAGGTCTTTGTCGCCCGTGACGATTACGACCTCGCGCCCATCCGCCGCAAAACGCCGGGCCAGCGTTGCCAGTAGGTCGTCGGCCTCGAAACCCGCACGCTCGAGTTGAAAAATCGACATGGCCTCCACGAGCTTACGCACGTAGGGGAATTGGACTTTCAAGTCCTCGTCCGGCTCCTCTCGGTTGGCTTTGTACTGCGGGTAGATCTCCGTACGAAAGGTCTTTCGCGAGGTATCGAAGACGGCGGCCAGGTAGCCGGGCTTCTCGGTTCGGATGAGCCGTTCGAACATGGAAGCGACGCCGTGAATCACCCCCGTAGGCAGGCCGTCGGCCGTCGTCAGCGGCGGCAATGCGTGATAGGCGCGGAAGATGAAAAAGCTCGTGTCTACGAGGTAGATCTTCGAGTCACAGTCGGACATGACGTCGGCCAAGGCTCGACGAGAGGGCCGAGAAAAGCAAGCCCCGGGTTTGCTCGTGTCGTCGCAAAGCGTATCGTCTCGGAGGCAATCTTGACACGCATGAGAGGCATCGTTAGCATTCTTTCGTTCGATCGGTCTTTTCTTTGTCCATGACACAAGCCGAATGATCGAAGTCAGGGATCTTACAAAAACCTACGGCTCCGTTATCGCCGTCGACAAAGCGACCTTCACGGTGGCTACCGGCCAGGCTGTCGGCTTTCTCGGCCCCAACGGGGCGGGCAAGACCACCACCATGCGCATCATCACCGGCTTCATGCCGGCCTCCGCGGGTACCGTGCGCGTTGACGGGCTGGACGTCTTCGGCGATTCCTTCGAGGTACGAAAACGGATCGGCTATCTTCCCGAAACTCCCCCTCTGTACCTCGAGATGCGGATTCGGAGCTACCTTCACTATGTCGCGACGCTCAAGGGGGTGCCGCGCCGGCAGATCGCGGCAGCAGCCGACCGCGTCATCGACCAATGCGGTCTCTCCCACGTGGCGCATCGGCTTTGCGGAAACATGTCGAAAGGCTACCGGCAGCGGATCGGCTTGGCGCAAGCATTGATCCACGACCCGTCGGTGCTGGTTCTCGACGAGCCCACCATCGGTCTCGACCCCGCCCAGATCGTGGAAATCCGCGGACTCATCCGCAACCTGGCCGAGAAACGAACCGTCGTCCTGTCGACCCATATCCTCCCCGAGGTCGCGCAGATCTGCTCCAAGGTCGTCATCATCAACCAAGGCAAGGTCGCCCTCGAGCAAGAGCTCAGCGAACTGACCAAGGAGCACAGCCTCGAAGAAGAATACATGGTCCACGTGAGCGGCGAAGATCGCGCCTCGCGCGCGGCAACCGAGGCACCCGCGGAGGCATCAACCGATGCGTAGCACGCTGGCAATCGCTTGGCGGGACATCCGCTCGGTGTTCGTCTCTCCCATTGCCTACGTAGTACTTACCGGTTTTGTCCTGCTCGCCGGCTGGTTCTTTTTCATCCTCATCGGCAATTTCAACCAAATGGTTGCGCAATATTCCTCGGCACGAGGGTTCGACACTTCCTGGCTCAACCTCAACGACGGCGTCATGACCCCGTTGTTGCAGAACCTCTCGGTGGTTCTGGTCATCGTCGTGCCGATGATCACCATGCGCAGTTTCGCCGAAGAGAAAGCCATGGGGACCTATGAACTGCTTTTTACGTCGCCGGTATCGGTCGCCTCGATGGTCATGGGTAAGTTCCTCGCCGGCGTGTTCCTCGTCACCCTGATGATCGGCCTGACCCTCGTGTTTCCGGCCATCTTGCTCAGCTTCGGAAATCCGGAGGTCGGCCTGATCGCCAGCGGGTACTTGGGGCTATACTTGATGGCCGTTTGTTTCGTCGCGATCGGGGTTTTCGCATCGTCTTTGACCTCCAACCAGATCATCGCGACGGTGACCGGGCTGGTTATCTCGCTGGCCCTGTTCGTCATCAATTGGCCCGCAGACCAGGCTTCCGGAGCCATGAAAGCCGTCCTCCTGCACCTTGCGGTCACCGAGCACCTGAGCACGATGATTCGCGGGATCATCGATACCAAGGACATCGTGTATTTCGTCTCCGTTCCTTGCGTGTTCCTCTTTCTCGCTTATCGGACCGTCGAATCCGCGAGGTGGAAATAGCCATGGGACGGCGCGCACCCATTCTTGGAATCGTCGGGCTCGTCTTGATCGTCTTCGGTCTGTTCGCCGAATGGGCCACCCACGTACCCCACACCCCCTGGTTCCCGCCCGGGCTGTTCGTCGGCGGCCACATCGTGGCCGGCATCGTCGTCTTGGCCTTGTATTTCTCGCGTGGAAGCGGCTCGGCCACCGACTTCATGCGTGCGCGATCGACCCGCTACGGTCTCAACGCCCTAGTCTATTCGGGCCTGTTCATCGCCGCCGTGGCAATGGCCAACTTCATGGCGGTTCGCTACTCGTGGCGCACGGACCTGAGCGTCGCCAAGGTCAACAGCCTATCGGAACAGTCGCGCAAAGTACTCGGCGGCCTCGACAAAGACGTACGCCTGGAGATTTTCGCCAAGAACGGTCACGACGCCGTCCTCGATGAGCTTCTCGATGCCTATCGATACGAAAGCCGACGGGTATCGGGATCGTTCATCGATCCTCAAATCCAGCCCCAGATTACCTCCGAGGCCGGGATTACCGATCTGCCGACCGTGCGCGTGTGGGTCGGAAAACAATCCACGCTCGTCAGCAAACCCGATGAGCAAGCAATCACCAACGGCATCAATCGCCTGGCGGGCAGCAAAGCGCAGCACGTCTATTTTCTCGACGGCCACGGAGAACCCGACATTGCCGACGAAAAAACCACCGCCGGAATGGGATTTTTCGCCGCCGCGCTGCGCAAACAGAATTATAAAGTCGACAAGCTCTTCCTCCCCGACGTCTCCGAGATGCCCAAAGACGCCGCCGTGGTCGTCGTAGGCCCCAACAAGAAAGAGTATTTCCCGCGTGAACTCGATCTCCTACAGGCCTATCTCGAGAACGGCGGTCACGTGCTGGTACTCATGGAACCGCGCGAGGGAAGCGACATCGCGGCCTTTGTCGAAAAATGGGGGGTGCATCCCGGCAAAGACGTGATCGTCGATCAGCAGTTGCAGCTCTTCCGCGGCATGACCCTGGGGCTCGACGCCGTCGTCAACCACTACGGCAAACACCCCTCGGTCGCGAAGATGACAAACCGCACGATCTTTTCGCTCGCCCGTTCGGTGACTCCGTCCGCGAAACGACCGAAAGGCACCGCCGTCGTTCCACTGGCGATGACCTCCTCGACGAGCTGGGCCGAACACGACCTAGACCGCCTGTTCAAGAACAACGAAGCCGCGCTGCAGTCCGACGATTTGAAAGGTCCGGTGCCTATCGCCGCCATCGCTTCCGGACCGGCGGCGAAAAAGCAGACCGACGCCAAGACCGACTCGAAAACAATACGCAACTTCGAGTTGGCCGTCTTCGGCGATGCGAGCTTTGCGAGCAACGAGTATTGGCACCGTGCCTACGACGACGCCCTTGCCCTGAGTATGGTCGGGTATCTGGCCGGCGAGAAGCAGCTCATTTCGATCGGTCCACGCGCGATCCGCGCTTCACGGGCCTACATGTCGCCATCGCAGGCCACCAGCGTGTTCTATTTATCGGTTCTACTGCTGCCCGAGCTGATCTTGTTCGTCGGCATCGCCGTATGGTGGCGGCGCAGCAACCTGTGAACTTCCTGCGTACGCTCATCCTGGCGGTGCTGGTCGCCGGCTTCGGGGCTTACATCTATTTCGTCGAGCAGCCCCGCGTCCGCGAAGAGGCCGCCGGTGACCGTGTCGCCGACTTCCAAGTCGCCGATGTCGGCGCTCTGACGCTAACCTACCCCGACAAATTGGTACTCCACGTCGAACGCGGGGCAACGGATTGGGTACTGACCCAACCCATTCACGCGCATGCGGACCAGAGCCAGGTGAATCGGCTGCTGCGAGCAATTCACGACGCTAAGGTCGATCGCCGCGTGGATGCAAAGCAGGTCAAACCGCTCAAAACCTACGGACTCGACGGAAACGGCACGCGGGCCCGAATCGATATAAAAACGAAAGCAGGCAAGGCACTTCCGGCCATCATCGTCGGCAATACCACGCCGGTCGGATACCAGGCTTTCGTACGCGTAGAGGGTCGTGACGACCTGTTGATCACGCCTCTGCTCTTCCACTCGGGTATCAAGAAGACGGTCTACGACCTACGCGACAAGAAACTCTTTACCGTAGACCTCGGCGACGCCGTGGGCGTAACCTTGACGCGAGGAGACAAGCAGATGGTCTTCCAACGCGACGGTGTCGAGTGGAAGATCATCAAACCCAATCGACACCGCGCCGACAAGACGGAAGTCGACGGTCTCGTGCAGGCACTCAACCAGTTGCAGGCAACAGCGTTTGTCGATCCGGATAAGGCGGATGCGAGGGGCTTGGATAAGCCATGGCTCGATTTCGAGGTTGACCTAGGCAAAGCCGGGACCGTCGGCTTTGTTGCCGGCGACGAGAACAATGACAGAGGCAAAGGCTATTACATCCGACGAAAGAGTGACCGACAAATCGCCAAAGTACCCGCGTGGATCAAAACCCGCTTTGACCGCGACGAATCCGCATTTCGCGACCGCAGCCTCTTCGACTGTGTACGCGGCGAGGTTTCGCGCGTCAACGTTCAGCGCGCGGACTCGGAGCCTTTCTCGCTGGTGCGTGATTCGCAAGGACACTGGACGATCGAACCCAATCCCGACGATGTCCGAGTTCGTCAAGGCGTCGCGGCAAAGAAGATTGACGACCTAACCGCGTTCAAGCCGCAGACCTTGGTAGCCGACGACGTCAGCGACGATCGCCTGCCCGGGTACGGCTTGGCCCCCGCGGCCATTGAACTGGAACTGGCCGACGATGACGGCAAGATGTGCGGCGCGGCGGCGGTTGGCGTCGTTGCGGGCGCAGATGGGAAATCCGCCTACTACTTCCGGCGTAGTGATAAGCGTAGCGTACTATCGGCGCCGCAGTATCTTTTCTCGCACGTCGATTTGCGCAAGGAAGACCTCGTCACCAAGCCGCCCGGACCCGCCGCCAAGGTCGACGAGCCGGACGGGCCCGCCGGCTCGCCGGCCAAATAACCCGTCCGGGTTCAGAGGGTCGCACGCGCCGCCCTACTTACAGCGGAGCACACCCCCGACGGGCTTCGGCGTGAGCGCGCAGCCGCCGGCGGAAAAAGCGCTCTCGCCGCATAGTCCGCCGGCGCCGGCACCGGCGTTGCCGAAACGAACGATGGTTTTGTAGGGAAGCGGCTCATCGACCTTGTAGGCCGCGCCTCGGCCCTTGACCGTAACCGAGACGCGCCCGGGAGCCTTCGCCGATCGATCCTTGAACACGGCCTTGATGATACCCGAGGGCGAGTCCGCACGGCGATCGACGTAGACCCATTTCGAGCCGCTTGCGTTCGTCTTCCAGCCGGCACTGTTGCTCCCGGCAAACGCTCCGCTCGGCAGAGCGGCTTCGACAACCCGCTGTCCCTTGGCGTTCTCCACTCGCACGAACGCACCCTGCGACAACGGATCGAGAACCACGAAGGCAGACGCCAGATCGACGTCTCCGCGAATCTTGAGCCGGCTCTTTTTGGCTGCAACTCCGATCTGCCCGGAGCCGTCGGCCATGCTCAGCTTTGCCTTGACCGCGTTGAGCGCCCCCCCGACGTTGTTGCACGGGTCGCAGCCGTTGGGAATTCCGTCCCCGTCATCATCGATCGAGTCGTCAAAGCCTACGCAGACGTCGCAGGCGGTACTGCCGTCGGAACAAAACCGGCGGGCGACGATGTCGTTGCTCGCCGGATCCGCGGCGTCACGAGATTCCCAGGCCAAAACGAAATCGCCGTTGTCGTCGAGTATCGCCCGAGTGAACGCGGCCCCGGCGACCGCATCGTCGTTCGAGGGAAACTCCGTCCCCACCCGGAATCCGAAGGGATTCATTCTCAGCCCCGTCTCGCTCTCTACCACCAAGAAGCCGAGGTTGGGGGCCGAGGCAAGCTGCGGCAGGCGCTCGAAAACCGTATCGATGGCACCGATCTCACCGGAAAGGGCGCTGCCACTCACACCGTCGTAGACGCGCACGCTGACGCGTTGGAGAACGTGTTCGAAGATCCAGTCGTTGCGCCAACCGACCATGAAACGACCGGCGCTGTGGGCTACGCTGGGCAGAAATTGTCCCACCGTCGTAATTTCCGCAACCTGGAACTCACCACCGACAGGGGCAGCGCCGGCGTCAAATCTTTGCGCATACACTCCTTGCGCGTCACCGTCTTGCCCGTCAGCACTGGTCCACACCACGACGAACTCACCGGCGGCATCCGTCGATACCTCGGGATCTTCCTGAGAACCCGTGGTGTAGGTGTTGATCAAGAACTCGCTACCGATCGACGCACCCAAGGAATCGAAACGGCGCCCGTACACCCCTCCGTCGCCGTCACCTGTACCGGGACCGCTCCAGACGACGATAAAATCGCCGCTACCGTCATGCGCAACATGCGCAAAACTCTGCCCGCCGGTCGTATAGCTGTTGACGCGAAATTCCGCGCCTAAACTCGCGCCCGATGAGTCGAACCGTTGCGCGTACACACCCGTACCGTCACCGTCCTCTCCCGAGCTGGTCCAGACGACCACGCGGTTGCCGGCCGTATCTTGTGAAATGCTGGCGAAACTTTGGTCGGAGGTCGTGTAACTGTTGACCTGCTGTTCCACTCCCAGCGCGCTACCGAGACCGTCGAAACCCCTCATGAAGACCCCGGCACCATCTCCATCGGAATCGCCGTGCCACACGACCACGAAGCCCGTGGTCGGTGAACCGGCTATGTCGGGCCGCTTCTGGTTCCCAGCCGAGGCACTGTTGACGTGGAACTCAGCGCCCGCCGGACGGAACTGGGCAAAGGCGTTCACACCGGGGTCGAGTACGAGCGCCAACCCGACGCCGACCGCCACGACCCAAGCTTTTGCTACCAGACGAGCATGCATCGCGCGAGTCTACCGCCCGTGAGCGCACTCGGTCAAGAAGTCGGTTGTTCCTCGCCGGCCGTGTGATGGCGTAGGTGAGACCGGGCCTCGGCACGAACCTGCGGCAAGGCCGCCGATTTTGCCAGCTCGCGGAGAAGCTCGAACCCGCGCTCATCGCCCAGTTCGACCAAGGCTTCGGCCAGTTCGACCCGCAAAAAGCCGTCTTTTTCCTTCTCGGCAGCCCGGCGCAACGGCTCGATGCTCGCCGGGGAAGACAGCGCCCTAACCGCTCGCAACGCCGCCTCGCGGACGACGTCGTCGGGATCCTGTAGATGCCGATTGACGGCGTCGATCAACGAGAGATCCGCGCGGCCGGCGATCAAGCGTAAGACCGCCGAGCGCACCTGGGGGGCGGTATCGTCGATCAGCCTAGCGACCGCAGCCGAGGCCTGGGGCCACAACTCCGGCCTCTTGGCCACCAAACGTACAGCCTCGGCCCGCTGGCCGGGTACCGCGCTGGCCAACAGCGAGGCGATATTGTGATCGTCGCTCTTGCGAAGCGAAAGCAGTCCCATGCAGAACGCCACAAGCACCGCGGTAGCGACCGCCACCCTGAAGATATCTCGCAGACGACGGCGAGATCGGAGCACCAGATTGACCACCGCCGCAAGCCCAAGCGCAACGGTAAAGCTCACCACGATCACCGGCCCCGAAGGCAGATCGGCACGGTAGGAGATGACGACGCCGGCGAAGCTCACCAGCGCGCCGACGACCCAGCCGATCGCCAAACGGGTCCGAATGCTGTCGGCAAACAACACCGCGATAACGGCCGGAATCACGAGATAGGCGAACACAAGCAGTACGCCGGCAATTCCTACCGAGCTCGTCACGACAACGGCGAATAACACGTAAAACCAAAAATCCCACCAAGCGACGTTCAAGCCCTCCCGAGCCGCGGCCTCGGGGTCGAGAGAAACAAGAAGAAATTGCCGGCGAAAGACAAAGTGCAAGATCCCCACCGAGCCGTAAACAACCGCCGCATAAAACAGCGTCTCCGCGTCGGTCCACATGATGCTGCCGGTAAACAGCCCGCGGATCTCGTCGGCGCCGTGGGCCAAGTGCGTGCTGCCGAGAATGCTCGCCGCCAACGCGAAGCCGTAGATGACTCCGATCACTGCCTCTTGCGGAACACGCTCGTGACGCTCACGGGTAACCGCAAAAATTGCCGCACCGAGGACCGCGAACACAAAGGAAAACGCTTTCATCGCCAAGGGGTCGGAATGCAACTCGTAGCCGAGCAGCAACCCCACCACCGAGCCGAGTGCGGCGATCTGCGCGAGTGCGAGATCCACAAAAATCACCTTACGTTCGACCACGTGGATGCCGAGATAGACGTGAATCCCCGCCAACATCAGGCAGGCAGCGAAGGGGTAGGCCATAAGCCCGATAAACTCGGTCACTGCGCGGCCTCGCCGACCTTGGCCGAGTGCGATGTCACCGTGGAAACCAATCGGTCGATGATGGCATCGATCAGATCTTCGTAGCGGTCGCCGACTTCACCGTCCTCGGTTTGCACGGGCAAGACGAGAACAGGAACGTCCGTGTGCGCCGATACGTAATCCGCGGTTCTACGATCGTAGTAAGCCGCCATGATGATCGCGGCAACGTTGTTCGCTTTGATGGTCTCGATCACCTTGTCTCGGTGACGCGCCGAGGGCGTGATGCCCGGTTTGTCTTCGAGTTCAATGGGAATGGTCAAACCAAAGCGGGTCGTGAAATAGATCCACGCCTTGTGATAACTGACCAGCGCACGGCCGCGCAGGGGAAGCATACGCGCCAACCAGCCTCCGAGCTTGTCTTCGAGTTTTCGGCTGCGCAAATACGAAAACAGCTCTCCGGACTCCGCCAGGCGCGCAAGCTTGCCCGACCCCAGTGCTTCGACGAGCTCGGCCCCGAACAGCGCTTTATCGATGCGTCGATCGAATGCCGCCAGACCGGCCTGGTAGTCGGCACGTCCGGGGGGATCGACAGCGGCCAAGCCCGCGGCGATATTGCCGGCCATTTTTTTGGCGATGAGCGGATCGAGCCAGATATGCGGGTTCCCTTGTGGGTGAACGTCTCCCCATTCTCGCGACAGGATGGCGGGGACTTCCAACGTGGGCACGCCCAGCGAGGCGACGATCCTACCCGGCCGACCGCGTTGCACACGAGGGTTGCCGGAGCCCGCCGTCACTTTCTCGGCCCACAGTTCCAGACCCAGGCCGCTTTCGATGAATACGTCGGCGTCGCGTACCGCCTTCATCAACGTCGGCCGTGGTTGCACGAAGTGCGGATCCTGAAACGCATTGGCCAACGCGCGCACCTCGACCCTTTCACCGCCGACCGCACGCGTTAGCGACGCGAGTACCGGCAGCGTCGTAACAACTTTCAATGGTTTGGTTGCGGCGACTGCAGCCGACCAAGGCCATCCCACCACCAACCCGACGAGCAAGGCTCCAACGACAAACGGGGACGACGTACGGCGATTGATACTTGCAATAAAGGGCATGGTGGTTCTCCTGCTTATATGGCTCATTGGTTCACCCAGTACGGCTCGACCGCATGCGAGCCGAAAACGAAGTTGAGCTCGAAAAGACCCGTATCCAGTCCGTCGAGTTCGGCAACGTCGCTCTTGCTATGCTCCAAGCCGAGACGGAGCCTGAGAAACTCGGTGGTGTAGTAGGTCAAGAAGGCTCCGAAGGTCTGCGTGTTCAGATCGGCATCGGTTACCGACTGCGTGTCGTCGTAACGCACACCGAAATAGGTGTTGTGTCCAAGCTGATATTGCGCCCAGCCGTAGTAGCCGACCGGCGACACCGTGCCACCACCGCTTTGGTCGATGTCGGCCGCAAGAAGCTCGGCGCCGAATATGAAGGACCGCCACTGTCCGGCATGGAAGGGCTTCCACTTGTAGGTCAGATCCAGCCCGTACAAGCCCGCGTCGAGCCGGCCGGCACGATCGGCCTTGGCGTGGTAGGCCGATCCCCCCAGCTCCAGGTCTTGGCCGCCACCGAGATCAAAAAACCATCCCAAGTGGGCGAGATAGGCGGGGTTTTCGCCGGCGTTGCCTGCATCGACGGCGGTGCCGCCCCCGTTCATGATCGAGAGGTGAGCCGTGAGAACGTTGTTGTCACCGGGTGTCGGCACGAAAAATTCGGCATCGGCCCCGTCACCAATCAAGCCGTCTTCGCCCAGGAAGGTCTGCAGAGTCCTCGGTCGCGTCGGCTGCGGCAGATCGTGGGTGTGGATCTTGTTCAAGCGCCCGAAGGTCGGACGAAACCTACCGATCTTCAGTTTTAATCCTGCGGGGGCGACTTGCGTGCCGGGTATTTTTTTCAGTATGACGTAGCCTTCTTCGATCGTCGCATCGAAGTTGCCTGCGGCGCCGGATTCCAAGGAAGCGATGACAACACCATCGGCCCAAGGATCAACGGCGGCACGAAAATCGAGTTCCGCTTCGCGCAAACGCAGTCGATCGCTAATGGTATCACCACTCTCGTTGGTCACCCGCTTGTCGTCGGTACGGCCTAGAAAGTTGCCGAAGACGGTAATCGCCGGGTTGAAGGCACTCGCCCGTTCAATCGGCGTCACCGACGGTGGCGGTGGAGGAAGAGCCGACGGCTCCTCCTCCACCGCTTCCCGCGCCGACGCATCTTCGCGCGCGCGCAGCTCTTTGATCTGCCGTCTGAGCTCGCCCATCTCGCGCTGATGGCGTTGCTCCATCTTATCCATACGTTGCTCGATCGCGCGGACCGCCCGTTCCGCGGCGTCACCCTGCATAGCCGCGGCGGCGTGGAGCGGTGGCGCAAGCGCCACGAACAAGCCGAACATCACCAACAGCCGTTGTCTCGTATTCATCACAAACTCCCTTTTTTCTCCCATCGCAGTTTCGAGAGCGGCGCTCATCGAACGACGAGAACGACCGGGCCGCATCGGCACGGCGCACTCTCTGTTTACCGAAGGCTGCAACGCGGACACCGAAGCGCCGGTTGCAGCCATGGTTCGGGTCAGTTCAGACGAAGAAAGGTGGAGCGCGAGCAGAACGCCGCCGGACAGCCGCGAAGGTCGCGACACGATCAACCGGCGTCGACAAGAAAGAATAGCGAACGGTCGGCTCCGCATAGACATGCTGCGGAACCAGAGCCGGCGAAGCCAAAGCTTGGCAAAGCCGGCAACGATCTCCGTCGGGATGAGAGGGCGAATGTCCGTGCGCCGGATCCTGATGGTCGACCGCACGCAGAGAGACGGCACCCGCCTCAAAGCGACTCGCGTGGCTGTCGGCGTCCAGACGCGCGCCCAGATGACTGCTCCGATGCCAAGCCGACATCAGACCCAACTGTGACAGGCAACAAGCGACTGCCAGAATTCTCGGCAACAGTCGTTGGTTTGTCATTTTCGCCATCATCTTCAGCGCGGGCCGTCGCGCGCATACGAGACCACGCCCTCAGAGGGTATCAGGGCGAGCCGAGGGCGTCCAGAAAACGATCCATCTCCGCATCCGATCCCACGCTCACCCTCACGCCACTGCGCAGCCCGGGTTCGTCAAACCATCGCACGAGCACACCGAGGTCGTAGAGCCTGTCATAGACGGAGCGGCCGCCCGCACCGCCGCAGTCCATCCAGAAGAAGTTGGCGTCACTATCGCGCACCGTCCAGTCCCGCTCCCGCAGGGCCTCGACGACTCGTCCCCTGGTAGCAACCACACGGGCCACGTTCGCACGCATCCAAGCCATGTCGCCAAGCGCCGCCACCCCCGCGGCTATCGCAAGACGGGAGACATTGTAGGAGTCCTTCACCTTGACGAGTTCGGAAATCACTTGCGGGCATGCGAAGGCTAACCCCAGTCTTACACCCGCCAGCGAAAACGACTTCGACAAGCTGCGCACAACCACCAGATTGGAGTGCTCGGAGAGAAGCGCCAAGGCTGAGCCCTCAGCGAAATCGCCGTAAGCCTCGTCGACAACGACCATCCCCGCCGAGGCGGCCGCCAGGCGCCGGATCTGATCGAGCTCGATCACAGATCCGTAGGGTGAACCGGGCGTACAAACGAGCTTGATCGGCGCGCTCGATGCAACCAACCCATCGGGCACGCATCCACGCGCGGAGTCGGCGATCTCCGTGCGACGCGCCCCGACAATCTCCACCAAGCTACGGTAAACGAAATACGTAGGCACGGTAAAAGCGACCTCGTCGCCTTCTCCGACGCAGGCCCGTAGACAAATCGCCAGAAGATCATCCGAACCGTTGCCCACCAGCACTTGGTCGGAGCGTACGTGGTAGACCTCGGCGGCCTTCTCGCGCAGTTCATCCGCGCACGGAGAAGGATACAAGCGCAGGTCGCCTTCGGCGGCGCGTGCCACCGCAGGCGCGACTTCGGGAGAGGGAGGATATGGGTTCTCGTTGGTATTGAGCTTGACGACACTCCCGCTGCGCGGCTGCTCGCCGGGCACGTAGCCGCGCATACGAGAAATGGCCTCGCGAACAGGCGGCCGTCCGCCGCCGTCCTCAGTCCGCAAAGCGCCTCAGCTCGACCGTCGGGCTGCGCCGCAGGCCGGGTCCGCCGCCATCGTCTTGATCGCCGTCATCTCTGTGCGCACCGGGCCGCTTAGGCGGACCGTTGACCTCTTTGCCGACTACGGAGACCTTGTCTTCGATCTTCTTGCGCAGAGGGTCGTCGTCGGGAAGATTCGCGAGTGCTTTCGTATAGTAGGTAAGGGCTTGAGATCTGCGCTGCTCCTGTTCCGAAGCAACGGCGAAGTAGTAGTAGCCCCGCCCCACGCTGCCCTTCTTTTCGTAGGCCCTACCAAGCTCGCGTTGCACCTCGGGGCGATACCGCGAAAGCTCCAGAGACTTCTCGATGTCCTTGACCGCCGACTCGTAGTTCCCCTGCTGATACTCGACGGTGCCGAGATCGGCCAGCGCGTCCCAATCGCCGGGAACCTCCGCGACCCTGCGCTTGAGCCGGCGCGCGGCTTTTTCCCAATTTCCGCGGCGGGCATAGGTCCGTCCGAGTTCTCGGTCAACGTTGCGGCCGTCCTGTTCGGCCTCTTCGAGGTACTTTTCGGCCATCGCGTAATCCTCGCCCTGGGCCATGAGAACGCCGATCAGCTCGAGCGCCTTGGGACGATCTTCCGGGGCCGCGGTCGCCAGACGCCGTTCGTAGTCCGGCACGGCTCCACGCCGTGTCTGAGCGTTGGCACGCGCGATCGCTTGCACTCTGGCCAAACGCCAGCTCATCACAGGGGGATCGCCGTCCCACTCGAGCTTCTTGAGCGTCGACTCAAGATTCGCCATCCTCTCGCCCGTCAGCGGGTGAGACAGAAAATAGGGTGGCACCTGGGCGGGATTCATCTTTTGCTGGTTATAGATGACCCGCAAAAGCTTAAGCATCGCGTGAGGATTAAAACCGGCCTTCTGAGCATAACGCACACCGAGAAAATCGGCCTCGCGTTCCATATCGCGCTGGTATTTGAGCTTGACGCTCTGGCCGGCGGCCATGGCCGCCTGGCCAAGGATCGGATTAATCGCCGCGGCAAATATTCCCAACAGCGACGCGTAGGTAGCCGCGGTGGATTTGTGTTCCATTCGCACCGCATGGTGAGCATTGGCGTGGGCGATCTCGTGGCCGAGCAAGCCCGCCAATTCATCTTCGCTGCCGATCCGCGACAACAGGCCGGCGTGCACGAAGACCTTTCCGCCCGGAATGGCAAAGGCGTTGATCGTATCGTCGCGAACGACGTTGAATTCGTAATCGAAAGGCTGCTTACCGAGCGTAGCAACCAGTCGTTGGCCGATCTCACGAACCAAGGAGGTGACCTCGTAGTCCTCGAACAGGTAGGCCGGATGGGCATGGACCTGCTTCATGAGTTTTTCACCTATCTTGCGTTCTTCGGCGATCGAGGCCCGTGCAGGCGCCGCAAGACCGGCGACCAGCCCGACAGCGACGGCGACGGCTGCGGCCTTGGCTGCGCACCCGCTCACGACAGTGCCTCGGCTACCTGGCGGGCAAAGTAGGTGATAATGAAATCGGCGCCCGCCCGTTTGATCGACAGCAGAGACTCGGCGACGACGCGTTCTTCGTCGAGCCATCCGCGTTCGCAGGCCGCCTTGATCATCGCGTACTCGCCGCTGACCTGGTAGGCCGCCGTCGGGCAAGCAAAGCGTTCTTTTACCCGCTGCAGGACGTCCAGATACGGCAGCGCGGGCTTGACCATGACGATGTCGGCACCTTCCTGCAGATCGAGCTCGACTTCCCGCAAAGCTTCGTCGCTGTTGGCCGGGTCCATCTGGTAAGTCGTACGATCGCCGAAGCTCGGCGCCGAATCGGCCGCTTCGCGAAAAGGCCCATAAAAACCCGAGCAGTATTTGGCCGCGTACGACATGATGGGCAAGGAGTCGAATCCATTGTCGTCCAGCTGCCGTCGAATGGCGCCCACGCGCCCGTCCATCATATCGGAGGGCGCGACCATATCCGCCCCCGCCTCGGCGTGGGAAAGAGCCTCACGCGCCAGAAGCTCGAGGGTCTCATCGTTGACAACATCTTCTCCATACAACACGCCGCAATGTCCGTGGTCGGTGTATTCGCACAGGCAAACATCCGTAATGACGACGAGGTCGGGGGCTGCTTTCTTCATCGCCGCCACCGCTCGCTGGACGACGCCGTCCGCCTGGTAGGCGTCGCTACCACGAGCGTCCTTGCTCTCGGGTATGCCGAACAACAAGACCGCGGTGACGCCCGAATCGCGGGCACGACAGGCCGCCTGGACGGCACGATCGACCGATTGCTGGAAGACGCCCGGCATCGAGGAGACTTCGCGCTCGACGTCGCCCCCGGGAACGACGAAAAGCGGCAAAACCAGATCAGAGGCCGCAAGCGCGGTTTCCCTCACGAGCGCACGCAGAGCGGGGCTCCGGCGTAAGCGACGCAAACGTTGCTGAGGGAAGGGCACCATAAGAAAGCTACGGTAGCTGGGGCCGCTTTGCAAAATACGCGACAATCGACCGCGTCAAGGCCGGCACGGTGTACTCCCGGGGCATCACCGCCGCCTGCGTACCGTGGCGAGCCAGGGTATCGGCCGTTATCGGCCCGATGACGGCCACCGGAATACGCCCTAGGAGTTCGCGCCCGCGCTCACCGTTGACGGCGACAAAGTTATCAACCGTACTCGAACTGGTAAACGTGAGCATCTCAATCCGCTCCTCCCCCAGCGGCACGGCCGCCGGAGGGACAATGCTTCGGTACAAAGAGACAACGTCTACTTTCGCTCCGCGAACGCCGAGTTGTTCCGGCAAGACCTCGCGGGCAACCTCGGCCCTGGCCAACAGAACCCGCTGACCGGCAACATCGCCCAAGCTTTCCAACAAAGCCTCGGCTCGATACTCGCGGGGCCGGCAGGCAACGCGCAATCCACGCGCGGAGATCGCGGCCTCCGTGGCCGGTCCGATCGCCGCCACCCGCACGCCGGCAAGTTCTCGAACATCGTGGCCGTAATCCCGCAGACCGGCGAAGAAACGCTCGACCCCGTTTACACTGGTCAGCACGAGCCAGTCGTACTCGGCGAGCCGATCGAAGGCCTCTCGAATGGGGCTCACCTCCCGAGGGGGCGCGATCTCGACGGTCGGATACGCAATCACATCGGCACCCAGTTCGGCCAGACGCTCGGCAAATTTTTTGGCTTGCCGCCTCGGCCTGGTCACGACGATACGCCGGCCGAACAAGGGCAAGGACTCATACCAACCGATCGAGTCGGCCAAGGCGGCAACCCGACCGATGATGAGTACCCCCGGAGGCCTGAGCTTCGCTTTCTCGCACGCCATCGCCAGATCGGCCAATCCCGCTCGCACCGTACGTTGGCGAGGGGTGCTGCCCCATTGAATCGCCGCCGCCGGTGTCGCCGCCGCCAAGCCGGCTGCAATCAAACGTGTCGCGACTTCATCGACCTTCAGCATCGCCATCAAGAATACGAGCGTCTCGCCGCCCGCGGCCAACGCCCGCCAATCGTATTCAAGATTCCCGCGGGCCTCACTGGGCCGTCCGGTCACAATCGTAACGCTGGAGGCCAGTTCCCGGTGCGTGAGCGGGATTCCGGCGTAGGCCGGGACCGCATTAACCGAACTGACACCGGGTACAATTTCGAAACCCACCCCCGCGCTACGGCACGCTTGCGCTTCCTCGCCCCCGCGCCCGAACAAAAACGGGTCTCCGCCTTTCAGACGCACGACCGAACAGCCTTTGCGTGCATACTCGATCATCAGCCGTTCGATCTCTTCCTGCGGCATCGTCACACGGCCGTGGCGCCTCCCGACCAAGGTCTTCTCGGCATGCTCGGGCGCCAGATCGAGAAGTCGAACGTTGGCTAGTTCGTCGTAAAGAACGACATCGGCGCCGGCCAATCGATCCGCACCCTTGAGCGTAAGCAGACCTGGATCTCCCGGACCGGCACCCACCAACGACACCCGGCCTCCGCCGGCGTCACCCCTAGGGCTACGAATCTTCTCAGCCGCCTTCTTGCCGGTGACCTTGCTCATCGTCATCGGCGGGAAGGAAGCGCACGTAGAATCGCCCCCGCACCGTTGTCCACCATGCGGCGCCCGATCGCCGCACCAAAATCGCGTGCTGAGGCGCAATCGGGCACCGCACGACTTTCCGTTTCGCGCACCACGCACGAGCCGTCGGGCGAGCACACGATCGCGCAAAGCGTCATCTCTTGACCAACATGGACTGCGTTGGCCCCGAGCGGCAGAAAACAGCTCCCGCCCATCGTGGCCGCGAGCGCTCTCTCAGCCTCGACGTTACGATGGCTGTCGAGGCAGTCGATCGTCTGCAGACACTCGAGAACCCCGTCCTCACCGGCACGCGCCGTCACGGCCAGCGCCCCCTGCCCGGCCGCCGGCACCATCACCTCGGTATCGATTGCCACCGCCTTCGTCGGCGCCGGATCCAAACCCAGCCTCGCCAAGCCCGCCGCCGCCAAAACGGTGACATCGATATCCCCGTTGGCGACACGCTGCAGTCTCGTCTGTACGTTACCACGAAGAATCACGCTGGTGACGTCGGGCCTTGCCAGCGCCAACTGCGCGGATCGCCGCAAACTACTGGTACCCACTTTCGCACCTGCGGGCATATCCGCGACGCCCCAGCCGTGAATGGAGATCAACAGGTCGTGCGCTTCGGCACGCGGCGGCACGGAGGCGATGACGATTCCTTCGGGCAACTCGCTGGGAACATCTTTCAACGAATGTACGGCACAATCGATGCGTCCGTCGAGGAGGGCTTCGTCGAGTTCCTTGACGAACAGACCCTTTCCTCCCACATCACGCAAAGCCCGGTCGGTTACGCGATCGCCGGTGGTTTGCTGGGCAACGATCTCGATCGCTTCGCATACACCACCGGCAGTAAGGAGTTCCGAGACCAGTTGCGCTTGCGCGAGGGCAAGCGGACTTCGTCGCGTACCGAGCCGGAGTTTCATCGGTCGCGGCCAAGCCCGAACAATTCGTGTAGGGCCCCAAGCAGGCCGCGTTCCCGAGAAGGATCTGTGGGGTTTTTCAGCACCGTCGTCGGCCGGTGCAGGAGCTTGTTGACGATCGCATGCGTCATCTTCTCGACGCGCTCTCGATCATCATCGCTCACGCCCTCGAGCTTGCGTAAGGTACGGTTCAGTTCCTCGGCGCGAATCCTTTCCGCGTACTCGCGAAGCTGGTTCAAGGTTGGGACGACCTCCAGTTGCTCCAACCACTGCCAAAACCGCTCGACTTCGTCTTCGACAATCGCTTCACCGCGCACGGCTTCGCGCTTTCTCTCCTCGTGATTCTCGTCGGCTACCGCCGAAAGGTCGTCAATATTATAAAGGTATACCTCTTGAAGGCGGTTGATACCCTCGTCGAAGTTGCGAGGGACGGCCAGGTCGATGAAAAACATAGGGCGTCGCTGGCGCGCGCGCATGGCCTCGGCAATTTGATCCGCAGTAAATATTTGTCCACCGCCCGAGGCTCCGACCACGAGGTCGACAAGCGGCAGGTATCCGGCCACCCTCTCGATCGGCACGGGGGTTCCCCCGAACTCGCGTGCCGACTCCACCGCACGATCAAAGGTCCTGTTGGCTACCATGATCCGGCTCGCACCGGCCGCCGTGAGGTGACGAGCGGTCAGCTCTCCCATCTCACCGACGCCGAGCAGCAGCACGGTGCGCCCGTCCAGGGATTCAAAGATCCTTTCCGCCAATTCGGTCGCGATCGAGGCGACCGAAACCGCCTTCGAGGCGACCGCGGTCTCGCTGCGGACCCGTTTCGCCACCGAAAAACTCTTGTGAAACACACGATGCAGTATCGGGCCGCAAACCTTCGCCTCGGCGGCCGCGGCAAATTGCTCCTTGAGCTGGCCGAGAATCTGCGGTTCACCGACAACCATCGAGTCAAGGCTCGCCGCAACGCGAAACACATGCCGGACCGCTTCGCGGCCTTCGAGGTGGAACAGACACTCCCGGTATTCGGCCACATCCAGTCCGCTGCGCCGGAACAACGCGGACTCGAGATCGGCCGGTACCTCGTTGGCGAGGCTACAACAGGTAACCAGTTCTACCCGGTTGCAGGTCGACAACACCACCGCCTCGTCAACGCCGTCGATCGTCAGGAGGTGACGGCCCATCTCGGGCAACTGCCCGTTGAGCGGCGCTAGACTTTCCCGCAGCGCCACGGGAGCCGACTGGTGGTTGACACCGATGACCAGTAGTTTCTGCACGATAGCAAACGGGTGCGGCTGTCAGGAGCCGAAACCCCCTCCATGACGCCCGGGCAACGGCAGGAGGTTGACGGACAGATACGAGACTACCAAAACACCGAAGCCCACGATCGTCAGAGTTGCGGCAAGACGCCCGCGCAGACCCGAGGTCAAGCGGAACTGCAAAAGCGCCGCGTACAACACCCAGGTGATCAGCGAAAGAAGCTCACGCGGCTCCCAGGACCAGAAGCTGCCCCAGGTACTCATCGCGAAGATCCCCCCCGTGATGATCCCCAGGGTGAGCAAGGGGAGACCCCAGGCCAGGCAACGGTAGTTGAGCCGGTCCAACTGCTCCAGAGAAGGTAGTCGAAGAACGATGTGGCCGCTCTTGCGCGACTTGAGAAGCCTCTCTTGAACCAGGTAGATGACACTGACCGCGAAGGCCAATCCGAAGACGGCATTGCCGAGGAAAGCAAACGTCACATGAACGGGAAGCCAAGGGTTGCGCAACAGAAGCGGAACCGTCTCGACGTCGCTGTACAGGAAGACCGACGCCAGGGCCATCGCAAAGACCAGCGGACTGACCACCGCGCCGACGACGCCGATTCGGCTTCGACTCTGCAGGATCAAGAAGCTCCCGGCGGTGAGCCAGGCGAAAAACGACAGCCCCTCGCCAAAGTCCGTGGCCGGAACCGTCCCTATAGCCAGAGTTCTCCACAGAACGGCGACCGTATGCAGGCTAAACCCGAGGGCCAACAGCAAAGGCGCCACCCTGGCCGGCACCGATTTCGGCCGCAGCGTGTTGGCGAGAAAAAACCCCGAGGCCAGCAGGTAAATCGCCGACGCGAGCTTCAGTGTAATCAGTTCCACGAAATCAGCCTAGCTATGTAGCACGAAGCCGGCTCCGATGACATAGCCCCCAACGCGGCCGTCTCCAGGGAACTCCCGAACGAGGCCGGAAGTCGTAGCGCCTCAGTTCGGGATGCGAATCCGCTGGCCGGAACGCAGAGTGCGGGAATCAAGAATGCCGTTGGTGGTTTTGAGCATGTGCACCGAGGTACGGTATAGTTTCGCGATCCCGGAAAGGGTCTGCCCTTTCTGCACCCGGTGGGTACGGAAGCCCTTGCTCGAAGCGGTCTTGGTCACCGGTAAACGGCCGGGAAACGGGACCGTGAGAAGCTGTCCGGAACGTAATCGCCGGGGGTCCGATATGTGGTTGTAGGTCTTCAACGATCCGACCGAGGTCCGGTACATCTTGGCGATCTGCGAAAGAGTCTGCCCGCGTCTCACTCGGTGAGTCGCATGGTAGGGAACCTGCGCCGTTCGCAGCGCCGTGCGCGGCAAGGCCGCGTAGGCGGAGCTGAACTTCGCTTTGGCCCCAGCGGGGATGTTCAGTTGATAGGAGCGCGGCACCCACAGCTTGCCCTTGACTACATCGGGCAATAGAGCCGGGTTCAAACGTACCAGTTCCGCCTTCGACGTTCCGGCGCATGAGGCCAGTCGCGAGATGGGCACGAAATGGTCGAGCGAGACCTGTTCGCGAAACTCGGGGGTGTCGTCCAGATTCGGGCACACGGTATCGGCTTCCGCCACGACATCGGCTGCCGCCAGAAGTTCCGCGTAAAAATTCGCTGATGCGAAACCGAAACTACGGCTCTTGTATTGTTTCTGAATGATCGAAAAGTCCGTCGTTCCCACCATACGCACCGCACGTTCCATACCCGCCTCGCCGTGGTTGTAGGCCGTGATCGCCAACGGCCAGGTACCGAGACGCTCGTAGTTGTCACGCAAATACCGGGCCGCCGCCTCGGTTGCGCGGAGAGGATCGCGGCGTTCATCGGTTGCGTAATCGATGCGCAGGAAACGCCGCCCGGTCGTACGCGTAAACTGCCACATTCCCACGGCACCCGCATACGACATCGCATCACTGCGGTAGGATGACTCCACCAACGGCAAAGCCGCAACATCCTCGGGTACTCCGTGGCGCCAGAGGATCTCTCGCATGGCCGGCAGATAGGGACGCGCCCTCTGCATGGCCTCGCAGAACTGATGCCCGAGACCTCGTTGCGCCCGCGCCCGGCCGACGAGTTCGGCGGCCTTGGCGCTCGATCCCAATTTTTTGCGAATCAACTCGGCCAAACGTTTTTCTTCTTTGGTGTTTCGACTTCCCGCGGCAACGCGCTTGAGCACGCCGTCGAGCCGATGCGTTTCGGCCCGCATACGGGCCCTCACGGCGCGTTCAATCCGGTAGGAGCTGCGGCCGCTGTCGACAATATCCCCGAGGTCGACGATCGAGTAGACTAGATCCAGATGCTTACGATCGTGAAAAACCGCCTGTTTGCCCGTGTAATGGACAAAAACCTGTTTCCAGAAAGCGACATTGGGGGCGAGCTCGTCATAGCGAACCAAGCGCTTTTCGGTGTCCGGCTGTGCGTAGGAGGTTGCCGCGGTAGCGGCAAAGCAGAGTGCAAAAACTGACAGATAAAGCCGGTTGCGCAAGATCGAGACCCTCAGTCGAGACAAGATGGAGAGTGTATCGTAGCAAACAGCTTATCAACTTTCTATGGCCTGCGTTGATTCTTGTAGCTTGCAACGCCGCACCGCACAGCAAAAGGCAGGATTTCACCGTTGCGCTCGAAGCCATGCCGACCCAACTCGATCCGCGTTTTGCCACCGATGCCAACTCCTCGCGCGTCGACAGCCTGGTTTTCGCGTCGCTCGCCGTGCCGGGCGAAGACGGCGGCTACCGCCCCTATCTCGCGCAAAGCTGGGAGCACCCCGATCCCTTGACCTACATCTTTCGACTGCGTAGCGACTTTCACTTCCAAGACGGCCGACCCGTCACGGCACGCGACGTCGTCGCAACCTATCGCGGCTTGCGCGACCCCTCCTCCGCCTCGCCGCGCACGGCGCTGCTGTCGGCCCTCGATAGCGTACACACCGAGGGCGACCGCGTGGTGTTCCGCCTGAAACAGGCGGATGCCGCTTTCATGGAAACCGCAACCTTCGCGATCCTGTCGGCCGAGCAGGCCCGCCTACCCGCTCAAGAACCGCGCGCGTTGGTCGCTTCGGGCCCCTACCGAATCGTCGAGGTAAAATCCGACCGCTACATCCTGCTGCGCGCCAACGGCGACTTCCCCTGGGGCCGACCCGCGATCCCCACGTTGCGGTTCCGTATTATTCCGGAGGCCACCATGCGCGCCCTCGAGCTCGAAAAGGGCAGCGTCGATTTCGTCGAAAACGCCATCGATCCCGACACCCTGACCTGGCTGGCCGAGTCGGGCGACGGCCATACCATCCTGCGTGGCCCATCCAATACATTCCAGTACCTCGGCATCAACCACCGCCGCCCGGTCCTGGCCGACCTGCGCGTGCGCCGTGCGATCGCGTACGCCATCGACCGCGAGGCCATTGTTCGTTTCGTGCTGAAACAAACCGCTCGTCCGGCTAGCGGCCTCCTGCCCCCTCATCATTGGGCCTACGCGCGCCACGTGCGCAGCTACCCCTACGACCCGGTTCGCGCCGGCGCGCTGCTCGACCGCGCCGGATACCGCCGGCCGGCAGATTCTCCGGCCGCTCCACGCCTGACGCTGAGCTACAAGACCACCACACAGGAACTCAGTCGCAGAGTTGCCGAAGTGCTCGCTTACCAGTTGGCTCAGGTCGGTATTCACCTGGACATCTCGACCTACGAATGGGGGACGTTTTACGCCGACATCAAAAGCGGCAATTTCGATCTGTACTCCCTGGCGTGGGTCGGAATCGCCGATCCCGACATCATGCGCCTGGTCTTTCACAGCGCGATGGTACCACCCGCGGGTAACAATCGAGGTGCTTTCGCCAACCGGCGGATGGATCGTCTGACCGAGGCCGCCCGCGGCCAAGTAGACCGCGCGCGGCGCCGGCGTCTGTACGTACGCGCGCAGAGGACCGCGGCGCGTGAGTTGCCCTATGTACCGCTGTGGTGGCCCGACAACATCGTCGTCACCTCGCCTTCGCTGCAAGGTTTCACGCCGCAGCCGTCGGGAGATTTGCTGGGCTTGGCACGGGCACGGCTGGCGAGGTAAACGGTTACGACAATGTTGAACCTGATACGACTGCTGGAGGTTAATTCGTCGTTCCTGGCCAGCTCCGTAGCGGCCTGGCGCGGCACGGCGGCATTCCATCCAGCCCGCAAACAGCCCGAGCGTCTGCTCGAACTGTATGATTTCGAGGCCTGTCCCTACTGCCGGCTCGTCCGCGAGGCTATGAGCGAGATGGACTTGGACGCGATCGTTCACCCTTGCCCGAAGAACGGAGAGCGCTTTCGACCGCAAGTGGACCGGCTGGGAGGCAGGCGCCAGTTTCCCTTTTTGGTCGATCCCAACACCAACGCAATGCTGTATGAATCCGCCGATATCATCGAATATCTGGCACGCACCTACGAAGCCCCGACGAACGGAACCCGCGGGCTACAGCGTGGCCTCCGTCTGCTCACAGCACAGATGGCCGGCGGCGTGCGCCTGATGCGCGGCATGAGGGCGCGCCCTTCCAGCGCTCCGGCACAGCCGCTCGAACTCTATAGCTTCGAGTCGAGTCCGTTCTCGCGATTGGTGCGCGAAGTGCTGTGTGAATTGCAGATTCCCTATCGGCTGCGCAACACGGCCAAGACGGTCTGGCCCGACATGGGTCCCCCGTGGGTGCGCCGGCGTTTCTTTCCCGATACCCCGGTGGAAGGCCGCAACCGTACGCGGCTGTTCGAACTCACGGGCCGCTTGCAGGTTCCCTACCTCATCGATCCGAACACCGGAGAATCGATGTTCGAATCCGCACGCATCATCAGCTATCTCGAGTCCACCTACAGCTGAGCCGTCGTACGGGCCACGCTCAACCGAGACGTTCCCTCAGCCGAGTTTCTCACCGACGCGATGCTCTCATTCCTGAAGCCACGCTATCGCTTGGTCGGCTTGGTCGAAGCACCGAACCTCCCCGGACACAAACCAGGACCCGACCTTGGATGCGTACTCCAGCCATTTCTTGCTTCCCACGATCGCGATCCTGTCGAACTCGCCGCCGTGCTTTAGACCTAGCTTGAAATCATCCCAAGCCGCCCGCAACTCCCAACCCTCGAGTTCGGCGGCGTCAAAAAACACGTTGACTCTGGGATCCTCCACCCCCTCCAAGGCTGAGTCGATCATGGGGGTTATCTTCTCGTAGTCTTCGTGAGTTAGCCTGCCGATCGCTCTCAGCGTAAGGAAAAAGTCGCTTCCGGTGCGCTCGATTCCAACGGACAATCCGTGCCTTGTAACACTCATGCTCATACCTCCCCACCGGTAATAATCATTCCTCGGCGTTTGGGAACCCCGGCGCATTCATCCGGCGGCTTCGAAGCCGCCGGCCATTTCGGTGCTACATTTGGGCGCCGGCTGGTTCGATGATAGTGTGGCGCGTTTAGGCAAACGCATGGAGACGGTCCTCGAATGAAAAATCAATGGGTTACGAATGCCGGCCGTATGGCCATCACTGTCGCTCTGATCGCGATCCCCCTGTCGGCTTGCCACGCCGGCAACGGCGCAGCGGAACTACAACAAGGAGCCGCCGCCGGTGATGGCGCGGCATCGGCCGGCAATCAGGAGGGATCCAAACTGATCAAAGACGGCAGCAAAGTCTCCGTGGAATACACCCTCAAGCTGAGCGACGGCAGCCTCGTCGACTCCAATACAGGCAAGGATCCTCTGGTGTACACGCAGGGTGGCAGCCAGATCCTTCCGGCCCTCGAGAAACAGCTCGTGGGTCTGAAAGTAGGCGACACCAAGAGCGTCAAGCTCAGCGCCGCCGAGGGCTACGGAGAAATTGACCCCAAGGCCTTTCGCGAAGTCGACATCGCGCAGATCCCCGAAGAGGCCCGCAAAGTGGGCGCATTGCTCGTGGCCGCCGGAGCAGACGGCAACAAACGCCCGATCCGGGTCCACGAAGTTCGCGACGACAAAGTCGTACTCGACTTCAACCATCCACTCGCCGGCAAGGATCTGGTATTCGACATAACCATCGTCGGCGTCGAATAGACCGTTCGCCCTCAGGCGACCTACCCGCGCGGGGCCGACCGCGAGTGACGTAGAAAGAAGTCGAGAATCATTTCGCTTGCGTTGATATCGCGAGATACGGCGCCCACGAGCCATGGTTTGAGATACTGCACACCGCCCGGCCAGGTGTGCCCGCCGCCGACAACCTTCACCAGACGCACCTCGCTTCCCTCTTCGCACCCGGTATACGCCTCTACCTCGACGCGGGTTCCGTCATCGGGGTCTTGGTCCGGGAGGAGGATCTTTGCCGGTGCCTTTCCGCAGCCGTCGTGACGGCGAAAGTACTCAATCGTCGCTGCCGTAGAAAGCACTTCGCCACGGCTACGGCCGAAGCGAAACAAGCGAACCTCACCGGCTGCAAAAGGCACGATGGGATCCTCGGTACCGTGGATGATCATGACCGAAATGGGCAGCCGTGGCTGTTTGCCCTCGAGCACCTTCGCCATCTGCGCCGCGACCGGCGCGACCGCCGCAATTTTTCCCGACAAATCCATCGCCAAACGCAGCGACATGAAGCCACCGTTCGACATGCCTGTGACGTAGACACGAGCCGGGTCGATGCCGTAGCCCTTCAGCATGATGTCGATGAGTTGCGCGATGAAGCCGACATCGTCGCAGGACGCTTTTGCCTCGCGAGGCTCACTACGTCCGTCACACCAATGCTCGTTGATGCCGTCGGGAAACACGAGCACCACGCCTCGCTTGTCGGCGGCGCGCCTGAGCGAACCATGAGTGGAGCCTTGGTCGAATTGGCGTCCCGTACCGCCGCCACCGTGCAGGGCCAATACCAGCGGTGCATGTTTTGCTTTGCGAAAAGCGGGCGGCAAATGAACGTGGTAGCTTCGCTCGAC
>CAZKLE010000005.1:0-29155 GCA_964553415.1 uncultured Myxococcales bacterium | reverse complement strand
CGCGGTCCACGCGAGGCTGGCGGCGTTGGAGGCGGACGGCTTGGTGCGCGTGGTCTCCCGGCCCCGCGTCGTGGTCATGGAGGGGCGTCCGGCGTCGATCGAGAGTGTGCGGGTTCTCAGGATCCGCCTTCCCAACCGGACAGCTCTGGTTGACGGCGAGAGTGGCTTGAGCGCGGTGAGTAGCTCCCGGGCCGTCGAAGAGATCCCCGTGGGCGTCAGTCTCGACGTTTCCCCGACCGTGCTTGGTGACGGTCGCATCGTTCTCGCCATCAAGGCCAAGTCGAGCACCCTGGGGCCGCCCCAGCCCCCGGACGGTATTCCCGAGGAATTCAGCCGGCTGGTCGAGGCCGAAGTCGTCGTCGCCAACGGTGAGACCGCCGTCCTCGGTGGCCTGATGCGGCAAGGCACGAGCGATTCGGGTAGCGGAGTGCCCGGCTTGAGGTCGATCCCCCTCCTCGGCCGCTTGTTCGGGAGGCGGCGCAAGGAGGTGGAAAGCGAGGAACTCTTGTTTCTGGTGACGCCGACCCTGGTTAGGAATCCACCCGCCCCCGTGCCGCCGGCTGTCACGGTGCCTCGACCGCGCGGGTCCTGAGTGCCCCGATTGGCACCCAGGTCTTTTATGATAGCCTTCAGCGATGCTGCGCATGCTCACAGCAGGAGAATCGCATGGCCCCTGTCTGACGATCATCGTCGAAGGATTGCCCGCGGGTTGGCCGATCGAAATCGACGCCATCAATCAACAGTTGGCACGCCGTCAGCAGGGCTACGGCCGCGGCGGTCGCATGAAAATCGAAAAGGATCGGGTCCAGTTCCGTTCCGGGATCCGCTGGGGCGAGACCCTCGGCTCACCGGTGACCATGGTCGTGGAAAACCGTGACTGGAAGAACTGGAGCAAAAAAATGTCGGCCGACCCCGCCGATCGCAACGAATCGATTGTCGTTACCCGCCCTCGTCCGGGCCATGCCGATCTCGTCGGCACGCAGAAATACGACCATCATGACGTACGCAACGTGCTCGAACGAGCGTCGGCTCGGGAAACCACGTCGCGCGTGGCGGCCGGCGGATTGAGTCGGCAGATCCTCGAGCAATTCAACATTCGTACGATGGGCTACTGCGTCGAAATCGGCGGTATTCGTGCAAACTACGAGGGTAGGAAACCGGAAGATGTTTTTGCAGCGTCGGAAAGCTCGGAGGTCCGCATGGCCGACGCCGAAGCCGAGAAGGCCGTCATCGAGCGCATCGACGAGTGCCGCAAGACCGGCGATACTCTGGGCGGAATCGTCGAAGTGTGCGTCACCGGACTGCCGCCGGGCCTGGGAAGCTACGTTCACTGGGACCGCAAGGTCGACGGTCGGCTGGCCGGAGCCCTGATGGCGGTACAGGCGGTCAAAGGTGTCGAAGTCGGTGTCGGTTTCCAGGCGGCGCGCGTGAGAGGCTCGGAGGTGCACGACGAGATCATCAAGACCGACAACGGAGTCGGGCGTGCTTCGAACAACTACGGCGGCACCGAAGGCGGCATGACCTCCGGTGAGCCTCTCGTCGTCCATGTTGCGTTCAAGCCGATCTCGACCCTGATGCGGCCGTTGCGTTCGGTCGATATTGCGACCAAGAAAGAATCCAAGGCCGCCATCGAGCGTTCGGACGTGGTTGCCGTCCCCGCCGCCGCGGTGATTTGCGAGAACGTTGTCGCCTATGAGTTGACGCGCTTGTTCTTGGAAAAGTTCGGCGGTGATTCGCGGACCGAAATCACCCGTAATTTCCAGGGATATCTTCGGCAAATCGGTGGGGACGGGCGTTGACCCATGTCATTCTCACAGGCTTTATGGCGACCGGGAAGACGGCGGTAGGACGGTGCCTCGCAGGTCGCCTACGACGCCCTTTCCTCGATCTCGACGAACAGATTGAATCCCGCGAAGGTCGAAGTATCGCCAAGATTTTTGCCGAGGACGGAGAGGAGGCTTTTCGACGTATCGAAAGCGAGACCGTCGCCGCTTTGGTGTTCGATCGACCGAGCGTGATTGCCACGGGGGGTGGGACCTTCCTTGATGCCGGCAACCGTCGGGTGTTGTGCAAGCTTGGCGTCGTGGTGTGTCTGGTTGTGAGTTTCGATACGATCCTGCGCAGAGTGAAGCGCAAACCGAACCGTCCCTTGGCGAAAGGTGCGGATGCCGGCGCGCGGCTTCACCGTTTATGGGAGCAACGCATGGAGGCCTACAAGAAAGCCGACGTTCTGGTCGAGACGGACGGCCTCAATATCGAGCAAGCGACCGCGCGCGTGCTTGCCAGCGTCGAGCCAAGCCTATGCAGCCGTCGCGGTGGAGACGATCCGCGATGAGCGTGCCGCGAACGACACGCAATCCCGCCAAGCGCAAAGCGTCGAGGCGGGTGGCGGGGCGTGCAGCCGGGGCGGCGGCGAAAAACGTACGCGTCAACCTCGGCGAGCGTTCGTATCGCATCCGCATCGCTCCCGGAGAGATCAGCCGTACAGGCTTGTGGATGAAGGATCTCGGCATAAGCGGCCCTGTGGCCATCATGACGAACCGTAAGGTGGCCGGTTTGTACGGGGAGGCGCTGCAGAACTCGCTGCGGCGAAACCTGGGCCGTCGACTCGATATCGATGTCGTCACGATGCCCGATGGTGAACGCCACAAGAGCTTGCAAACCGTCGAGAGACTTTACGATCGTCTTCTGGCCAGGGGCGCGGATCGAGAGCTGGTGGTCGTCGCTCTCGGCGGCGGCGTCGTCGGCGACATCGCCGGCTTCGTAGCCGCGACCATGCTGCGCGGGATTCGATTGGTGCAGGTGCCCACGACATTGCTGGCGCAGGTAGACTCGAGTGTGGGCGGCAAGACCGGTGTCAACACCCGGCGCGGCAAGAATCTGGTCGGCGCGTTCCATCAGCCTGCTTTGGTCGTCGCCGATCCCGAGACGTTTGCAACCCTGAGCGATCGGCAGTACCGCGCGGGTCTTGCGGAAGTCGTCAAATACGGTGTTATTGCCAGCCCGAGTCTGTTCTCGCTGCTCGAACGCTGCAGCAGCGAGGTGATGGAACGCGACAGCCGATGTATGACCGAGATCGTCGCCCGGTGTTGCCGCTTGAAGGCCGGGGTTGTGGCCGAGGACGAGACCGAACTCGGCCTGCGCCGTATTCTCAACTTTGGCCATACCTTCGGTCATGCGATCGAGAAGGTCACGGGCTACCGGCGCTTTCTCCACGGCGAAGCGGTAGCCATGGGCATGGCTGCCGCCATGAGGCTGTCGGCTCGGCTCGGTGCCTGTGAACGGGCCGACGTCGACAGGGTCGGGGCTTTGCTCGAGCGCCTCGGCCTACCGACCGACGTTCCGAATTCGGTTGACCCTGCGGCGATCGCCGCGGCGCTCGACTTCGACAAAAAAGTTGCCGGCGGTAAGGTCCGCTTTATACTTGCCGAGGGTGTCGGCCGTTGTCGGCAGGAGGCGCTGAGCCCACGTGCGATCGCGCGGGTACTTCGCTAGACGAGTGCAGGCCGGAGGCCCAGCTATGGCAAAGAACACAGCAGCAGGATCGACCACGCGGGTGGGCGCGACCGGAACCCGGATCCTCGTCGTACACGGCCCCAATCTGAATTTACTCGGAAGCCGCGAACCTGAAACGTATGGGGCGACGACGCTCGATGATATCAATGCTGCGCTCGAGGGCCTTGCCACGGAACTCGCCGTCAAAATCGAGACCTACCAGTCGAACAGCGAGGGGGAGATCGTTTCGAAAATCCAATCCGCGCGCAACGGTTTCGACGGTATGTTGATTAACGCCGCCGCCTACACTCATACGAGCGTCGCCGTGCGAGATGCCGTTCTGGCCGTCGCCGTTCCGGTCGTCGAGGTGCATTTGTCGAACATCTACAAGCGCGAGGATTTTCGCCATCGTTCGCTGCTGTCCGATGTTGTCGCGGGCCAGATCGTGGGCTTTGGCGCATCGAGCTACCTTCTCGGGCTGCGCGCCCTCGCCGAGCTTGTCTGACGTTTCCACATCGGTTCTTTCCAAAGCTCTGGCTGAGGAACTCGCCGGCCATCCGGATCTGGTGTGGCGCCTTCAGGGACTCGGCGGTGGAGCCACCGCGCATGTACTCGTACGCCTGTTGTCGCCGTTGCGGCGGCCGGTTCTGGTGATAGCGCCGACCTCGGCGCAAGCCGAGGAACTGACGCGCGAGATGCAAACCGTTCTCGGCGAGGCGGCCGACGAGCTGTTCTCCGTGTCCCGGGTTCATCATTTCAGTGCGCGTGAGACTCCGGCGTTGGAACTGATCTCTCCGGCCGTTGAGGCCGAGTCGGCGCGTACGGCGGCCTTGTATCAGCTCTTGCAGATGCCGCATCCGTTGGTCGTGACGTCGCCGGAGGCCATGGCGGTGAGAACTCCGCCGCCGACGTATCTGAGCCGGAACTCGCTGTATATGGTGACCGGCGAGAATGTTGACCTCGACCAACTCGATGGTCGCTTGGAGGCCCTCGGCTACCGCAAGACCGGCTTGGTCGAAGAGGCCGGTGAGTATGCCGTGCGCGGCGGCATCGCCGATGTGTGGCCGCCGGGTTACGCGTACCCGTGTCGGTTGGAACTGTTTGGCGACACCATCGAGTCGCTGCGTTGCTTTGATCCCGCCGATCAGCGTTCGATCGCTACTTTGGAAGAACTGATCGTCCTGCCCAACCTGGTCTTCGCGCCGGGAAAGCTCACCGATACGTCGATACGCGGAGCCGTGGGCCGGCGCTGCGAAGAACTCGGTCTTCCCACCAGCGAGCGCCGTGAACTCGACGACATTCTCGTCGCCGGTTTCCGCTTCCCCGGCATCGAACTGTTTTTGCCCTACGCCTCCGAGCAGGTCGCTTGGCTTGGCGACTATCTGCCCGAGCGGATACTCAAAGTCGTCGTCGACCCGTCGGCGGTAGAGGAAACCATCGAGGGTGAGCCGGGCAGACTGGCCTTGGCAGAGCAAACTGCGCGGCAGGCGGGTACGTTTTTCCCCGACCCCGCCTCCTTGTTCGTCGACGCTCGCGATCTACGGACGCTCACCAACGAGCGACCCTTACTCGAGGTCGATTACGCCGAGACACTGGAGTCGAGCGGCGAGGCCGGAAACCGGCGTTGGCGTATCGAGGCTCGGGCCAATGCGAGGCTGCGCGCCGTACGAGTGCAGACCAAGATAGGAAAGGCGGCGCAAGGCTTTGCCCCTTTGGCCGCGGAGCTGACGGCGCTGCGAACGCCCGGGCGCAAAGTCATCGTGACGGCATCGGACCCGGCGCAACTCCAGCGTCTCGAGCATCTGCTGTCCATTTCCCGCATCGATTCGGTCGAGCGCGCGGCGAGCTTTGCCGAGGCGCTTATCGCGGAGCCCGACAAGCTTTGGCTGGTGGAGGGCCACCTGCACGATGGTTTCACCCTGGCCGCGGACGGCTTGACGGTTGTCACCGACGAGGAGATTTTCGGAGAAAAACGAAGGATACGCACCCGTCGGCGAATCTCGCGGGCGCGGGCATTGACGATTCTCGGTAACCTGGAAGTCGGCGATCACATGGTCCACGTCGACCACGGGATCGGCTGTTATCGAGGTTTGAAGCATCTTCGTGCGGGGGGGACCGAGGGAGATTTCATCCATCTCGAGTACGCGGGTGGCGACCGCTATTACCTGCCCGTCGATCGCATCAACCTCGTAGAAAAATACATCGGCGGCGGCGCGGCTCTGCCGCGTTTGGACAAACTCGGGGGAACCGTTTGGACGCGAACCAAAAAGCGCGTCAAAGAATCGATCCTCGAGATGGCCCAGGAACTGCTCGAACTCGAGGCGTTTCGGGCGATCCATACCCGGTCGCCCTTCGCGGCTCC
The DNA here is from genome assembly GCA_964553415.1 of uncultured Myxococcales bacterium. GTDB lineage: Bacteria > Desulfobacterota > Binatia > UBA1149 > JAJCZL01 > CAZKLE01. The sequence continues at coordinate 23,298 of CAZKLE010000005.1, read as the reverse complement.
GGGCGCGGACTACGAAGAATTCGAAGCACGATTTCCCTTCGAAGAAACCGAGGGACAACAAGGGGCCATCCGCGACGTTGTCGCGGACATGATGTCTTCCACCCCGATGGATCGACTGGTATGCGGGGACGTCGGATATGGGAAGACCGAGGTTGCCATGCGTGCCGCCTATCTTGCGTGCATGGGCGGTCGCCAAGTGGCGGTCCTGGTTCCGACGACCGTGCTGGCCAGCCAGCACATGGACACGCTCGGGCAGCGTTTCGACGGCTACCCGATTCGCGTCGCGATGATGTCGCGCTTTCAAGATCGGGCGGAGAACCTCGAGGTCGCCGAAGGGCTGCAAAAAGGCACGGTCGACATCGTCGTGGGTACGCACCGGCTTTTGCAAAAAGACATCCGTTTCGCGCGCCTGGGCCTGCTCGTGGTCGATGAGGAGCATCGCTTCGGTGTTGCCGCCAAAGAGCGAATCAAGAGCCTAAAACGCGAAGTCGATGTTCTCACGCTTACGGCGACGCCGATCCCGCGTACGTTGCAGCTGGCACTCGGCGGCGTGCGCGACTTGAGCTTGATCGAGACTCCGCCGGTCGACCGGCTCGCGATTCGGACCTACGTGGCACGTTTTGACGAGGGGCTCATCAAACAAGCGATCCTGCGCGAATTGGGACGCGGGGGTCAGGTGTTCGTCGTACATAACCGCGTCGCTTCGATCGGGAGCTTGACGGAACGAATCCGTGAGTTGGTGCCGAGCGCACGCATCGCGATCGGCCACGGACAGATGCGGGAAACGGAACTCGAAAAAGTCATGCTCGACTTTCTCCATCACCGAAGCGACGTGTTGGTCAGCACATCGATCATCGAATCGGGGCTCGACATACCGAACGCGAATACCATCATCATCAGCCGCGCCGACAGTTTTGGCCTTGCCCAGCTCTATCAGATCAGGGGTCGAGTCGGTCGATCGTTCCGGCGTGCGTATGCGTACATGCTGGTGCCCGCGCAGCGTATGATCACGCGTACGGCCCGCAGGCGGCTGGCGGTACTGCAGGAACTCGACGATCTCGGTAGCGGATTTCGCTTGGCGGCTCACGACTTGGAAATCCGCGGCGCGGGTAATTTGCTCGGCAAACAGCAGTCCGGTCAGGTCTCCGCGATCGGCTTCGATCTCTTCATGCGTATGTTGGAGGAAGCCACCCAGCAGGTTCGTGGCTTGGCGGTCGGTCCGAGAGTCGAGCCGGAGATTGACCTGGGGGCGCAGGCGTACATTCCCGACGATTACATCGATGATGTGGGCGAGAGGCTGCTGATGTACAAACGCATCGCGAATGTGGAGAGACCGGCCGACATCGACTCGATTGCCGAGGAACTCGCCGACCGCTTTGGCCCGATGCCGCCGCCGGCCCAAGACTTCCTGCGCGTAATGGCGCTGAGGCCGGCGCTCAAAACGCTTGCGGTCGAACAACTGAAAGCGGGCGAGGGCGCTGTCTCGATGAAGTTCCACGAGGATTCGCCGGTAGTCGTGGATCGCTTGGTTGCGCTGGCTGAGAGCGACCCAATGCGTTACCGTTTGCGGCCGGATCGTTCCTTTACGGTCCGGCACGAGAGCGAGAGTTGGGACGCGATGGTCGACGATATACAAACAGTGTTGCAGGAATTGGGCGACGCAGGAGGTTTGAATGGTCTCATCGACATGGAAGGCGGGCGGGCGGCTAATCCGCATCGCTCGTAGTGTGCTGCGTTCCCCCGGCGTTTGTGCCCGCGGGGCTTCGCTGGCGCTGGTGTGTGTTTTGCTGGGAGCGTCGGTTGCGCAGGCCAGACTCATCGACGCGGTCATCGCGGTCGTCGATTCGACCCCGGTCACGCTGCACGAACTCAAGGTGTTCAAGAGGACCAGTGCTCGACTGTTGACTCCCGGGCAACTTGACGACGATCAAGCCGTACTCGATGCTTTGATCAACCAACGCCTTTTTGATGCCGAGTATGAGAAATCGGGCATCAAAGCCTCCGACGAAGACGTCAACAGGTATATCGACCGCGTGTTTGAGGCCACGGGCACGAACAAAGAGCGGACGATGGCGACTCTGAAGACTCTCGATCTGACTTGGGATGACTACTTCGAGCGTATGCGTAACGAGGTGAAAAAGACCCAGTTGCTCAACCGTGAGATTCGGTCGCGTGTGAACGTCACGCCCGAAGAGGTCGAACGCGCTTGGCGCGGCGACGACTCCTATCTCCTTCCTGATCGTGTGGAGATCGGGGACATTTTTCTTCCCGCACCACCGAACGCGGATGCCAAGCAGCTGGCGGACTTGATGGCGACGGCCCGCGAGGCGCACAAGCTCGCCGCCCAGAGCGCAAAGGGTTTTGCGCAAGCGGCACGTACCTATTCGCAGGGGCCGACGGCTTCGGAAGGGGGCACGCTTGGAGTGTTTGAGCGCGGCTCGATGGCGCAACTATTCGAAGACGCCGTAGCCGGGTTGCCGCAAGGCGGCGTGAGCCCGCCTCTGGTCTCCGACCAGGGGGTTCACATCGTCAGACTTATCCGGCAGATGCCGCCGGGGCGAGTTCCGCTCGAGGACGTGAGAGCCAAGATTCGCGAGAAGCTCTACGAGGAGAAGTTGCAATCACGCTTCCGAACGTGGATGGACGCGGGCCTTCGTAAGAACCACTACGTGGCCGATTTTTACGGTGAGGTGCTCGCTCTTCAGTGAAACCGAGGATCGCGGTGAGCATGGGCGATCCTGCGGGCATCGGGCCCGAGGTTCTGGTACGGGCTGCGAGTCGCGCGAGCGTGCGGCGCGTTTGCCGGCTCACGGTATTCGGCGATTCGGCCGTCTTGGCCCTCGCCCGCCGCGCAGTGGGGATCGCCGCCAAGCAGCCCTCGGCGATCGAAACGGTGGTCGCTCTCCCGGAGGTCCGCCTGGGGGCGGGTCGTCCGCGTCCGGGGAAACGCGCCGGTCGTGCAGCGTTCGCATACGTGCAGGCGGCGGCCCACAGCGTGCTCGCGGGCGATTGCGACGCGTTGGTCACGGCGCCGGTCAACAAGGCGTGGATTGCGGCGTCCGGACGCCGTTTCGACGGTCACACCGGGTATCTGTCGAAGCTTTGCGGGCGCAAGGCGGTGATGATGCTTGCCGGCCGCCATCTGCGGGTCGTGCTCGTCACGGAACACCTTGCCCACCGAGCCGTCGCACGGTGTCTCAGCTCGGAAGCGATCGAATATGCGGCCCGAACCACGGTTCGGCATCTCGAGCTCTACAGCGGTATCCCTACACCCAGACTGGCGGTGGCCGCGCTCAATCCCCACGCCGGCGAGAACGGTCTGTTCGGGGACGAAGAGGCTCGCGTTATTGCACCGGCGCTGCGTAAGCTGCGACAACGGCGCATGCACGTCGACGGTCCCTTGCCTGCCGATACGCTATTTGCGGCGGCCCGGGACGATACGTACGATGCCGTGATCTGTATGTATCACGACCAGGCATTGATTCCCTTGAAACTCCTCGAGTTCGGCCGGTCGGTCAATATTTCGATGGGTCTTCCTCTTGTGCGGACCTCGCCGGATCACGGAACGGCATATGCGTTGGCGGGAACGGGCCGAGCCGACGACGGGAGCATGCTGCGCGCCGTTCTGTGTGCGGCCTCGATGGTACGAGTGTCCCGGTAACGGCAGGAGGTGTGGCGATGAAGATGAATCCGGAAATTTTTCGCGAGTACGATATTCGCGGCGTGGCGGAGACCGACTTCGATGAAGGGTTTGTCGAAGCTTTGGGCCGGGCCTATGGCACCAAGCTGCGCGAGCAGGAAGTCACCAAGGTCGCTGTCGGCCGCGATTGCCGGCTTTCGGGTCCCGCCTACCACCAGATCCTCAAGCGTGCGATTCGTTCCGTGGGGGTGGATGTCGTCGACATCGGTATGTGTCCGACGCCTCTGATGTACTTCAGTCTTCATTACCTCGATCTCGGCGGCGGCATCCACGTTACCGGCAGCCACAATCCCTCGGAATACAACGGGTTCAAGATCTGTATTGGCAAGTCGACGATCTACGGCGCCGCCATTCGGGAACTGGGAGACATCATTGAAGCCGGCGAGATGGCCCGTGGCGAGGGGGCCGAGGAAAATTACCCGATCATTCCCGCCTATCAGGGCTACCTTGCGCAACAGTTCGGTCGCTGCGGCGAAGGGCTGAAAATCGTCGTCGACAGCGGTAACGGTACTGCCGGGCCGGTGGCGCCCTCGCTGTACCGGGAACTCGGATGTGAAGTCACCGAGCTGTATTCCGAACCCGACGGGAATTTCCCCAACCATCATCCCGACCCGACGGTTGAGGCCAACATGGCCGACTTGATCGCTGCGGTCGGCGAGCGCAAAGCGGATCTTGGTATCGCCTTCGACGGTGATGCCGACCGAGTCGGACTGGTGGACGATACCGGTCGGATCATCTGGGGTGACGAAATGATGGTGGTGTTTGCGCGCGATATCCTCGAGGAGAGCGCCGGCGCGACGATCGTCTCCGAGGTCAAGTGTTCTCAGCGTCTTTACGACGATATTGAAGCGCGCGGTGGTACCGCCATCATGTGGAAGGCCGGGCACTCTTTGATCAAGGCGAAGATGAAAGAAACCGGTGCGCTTCTCGGGGGCGAGATGAGCGGACATCTGTTCTTCGCCGATCGTTATTTCGGATACGACGATGCCGTTTACGCGGGGGCACGAGCGATCGAGACGGTGGCGCGTTCCGGCCGGTCTCTCTCGGATTTGCTCGCCGACCTGCCCGAAGTCGCGGCGACACCGGAGATTCGCGTCGATTGTACGGACGACCAAAAATTCAAGGTCGCGGAATTGGCGCGTGCTCGCTTTCGAGAGCTTGGCTACGACATCATCGACGTGGATGGTGTGAGGGTGAAGTTTGATCACGGGTGGGGACTGATTCGTGCGTCGAACACGCAGCCGGCGCTGGTGATGCGCTTCGAAGCCGACACTCCCGACCGGCTTCGCGAGTACCGCGAACTCGTCGAGCGCGAACTCGAGGGGCTCAAGGCCGCCGTGGCGGCGGGCTGATACCGGCAAGGTGAGCGACCAAATTCGCATCGTTGGTGCGCGCGAGCATAACCTCCGGAACATCGACGTCAACATTCCTCGCGACAGCCTCGTGGTGATAACCGGGCTGTCGGGTTCGGGAAAATCCTCTCTCGCCTTCGACACGATCTATGCGGAAGGGCAGCGCCGCTACGTGGAATCCCTGTCGGCCTACGCCCGGCAGTTCCTCGATCAGATGAAAAAGCCCGACGTCGATTCGGTCGAAGGGCTTTCCCCGGCGATCTCCATCGAACAGAAAACCACCAGCCGGAATCCTCGCTCGACCGTGGGCACGACGACCGAGGTCTACGATTTCGTTCGTTTGCTGTACGCGACGATCGGACGGCCCCACTGTTACCAATGTGGACGCGAGATTCGCTCACAGTCGGTGGATCAGATTGTGGATCGTCTCAAAGAGTTGCCCGCGAAAAGCAGAGTCGAGATTTTGGCTCCGGTTGTGCGTGACCGAAAGGGTGAGTACAAAAAAGAGCTTGCGGGATTCCGCAAACGGGGATTTACGCGGGCACGTATCGACGGTGAAACGGTGGACCTGGACGGATCCATCCATCTGGAAAAACAACTCAAGCACAGTATCGAGGTCGTCGTCGACCGGCTGGTCGTGCGCGCCGGCATTGAAAAGCGCCTGGCCGAGTCGGTGGAGACGGCCTTGCGCTTAGCCGACCAGAGCATGACGGCGGTAATCCGCGGCGTCGGCCGCGCCGCCAAAGCGCAGGAACGGACTTTCAGCCGGCGTTTCGCCTGCCCCGACTGTGGGGTCTCGTATTCGGAAATTACGCCGCGGATGTTCTCCTTCAACAGCCCTCAGGGCGCTTGCCCGGAATGCAACGGAATCGGCAGATCCCTGAGCTTCGACCCCGCTCTCATGGTGGTCGATGAGGCTGCCAAGATCGGCTCCGGGGCCATCGGACCGTGGAACAAACGCCTGTCGCTGAAGTACGGACGCGCGATCGCCGCCGTCTGCGAGGCCTATGGCACCTCCGCCACCGCCCCTTACGCTCGCTTACCCGAGGATGCCAAGCAGGCGATTCTGCACGGCATGACGGAAGAGCGTCGCCGCCGCTTCGATTCGGAAACCGCGGCGCGTCTGCGTACCGGCAAACGTTTCGCCGGTGTGATCCCGATTCTCACCAAGCGCTACCGGGAATCCGAGTCCGATTGGGTTCGCGGTGAACTCGAGCGCTACATGCAGGAGAAAACCTGTGAATCATGCCAAGGCAGCCGCCTTCGACGGGAGTCGCGCAATGTATTGGTGGGTGGGACATCGATTGACGACGTTTCATCGCTGTCGGTCACTTCGGCGATGGCATTTTTTCGCGAGCTCAGCTTGACCCGGCGTGAGCGTCTGGTCGCCAAGCTCGTGCTCAAGGAAATTATCGAGCGCCTCGATTTCATGGTCGGTGTTGGTCTGGGATATTTGAGTCTGTCGAGGCCGACGGCGACGTTATCGGGGGGGGAAGGACAACGCATCCGACTCGCCACGCAAATCGGTGCGGGGCTCTCGGGTGTCTTGTACGTGCTCGACGAGCCTTCGATCGGATTGCACCCGCGTGATCACGCGAAGCTGCTGGCAAGTCTGCGCCGACTCACGGAAAGCGGCAACACCGTCTTGGTCGTCGAGCACGACGCCGACACCATCTTGCGGGCCGACCACGTCATCGACATGGGCCCGGGAGCGGGTCGGCACGGTGGTCTTGTGATCGCCGAGGGTACGCCGAAGCAAATCGAGAAGAACTCAGCCTCGTTGACGGGGAGCTTCCTTGCCGGTCGCGAGCGAATCGGCGTTCCTACCAAACGGCGGCGAGGCACGGGCGGCCGATTGGTCGTCAAGGGTGCGCGTTGTCACAATTTGAAGAACATAACTGCCGCTTTCCCGCTCGGAAAGATGACCTGTGTAACGGGAGTGTCGGGGTCCGGGAAGAGCTCCCTGGTGGTCGATACGCTCTACGCCGCCTTGGCGCGGGAGCTTCACCGCGCCGAGGCGGAGGTCGGCGACTGTGACGGTTTGGACGGACTCGAACGGATCGACAAAGTGATCGATATCAACCAGGCTCCCATAGGGCGTACACCGCGTTCGAATCCAGCCACCTACACCGGCGTCTTTTCCGACATTCGCGATCTGTTTGCGATGCTGCCCGAGTCGCGCATGCGCGGATATACGGCGGGGAGATTTTCCTTCAACGTCAAGGGAGGACGCTGTGAAAGCTGCAACGGAGACGGCTCCCAGCGTGTCGAGATGCATTTTCTGCCCGACATCTACGTAACCTGCGATCTATGTGCGGGCCGCCGTTACAACCGCGAAACGCTGCAAGTGCGTTACAAAGGCAAGAATATCGCCGACGTCCTCGACATGACCATCGGCGAGGCGGCGATGTTCCTTTCGCCGATTCCCACCGCTGTGCGTAAGCTACAGACCCTCGTATCGGTCGGACTCGATTATCTGTGTCTCGGCCAGCCCGCGACCACTCTGTCGGGCGGTGAAGCCCAGAGAATCAAACTTGCCAAGGAACTCGCCAAGCGCGCGACCGGCAAAACCGTCTACATACTCGACGAACCGACGACCGGCTTGCATTTTGCCGATGTGCGTCGGCTCCTTGAGGTCCTTGGCAGATTGGTCGACGCCGGCAACACCGTCATCATCATCGAGCATCACATGGATGTAATCAAAACAGCCGACTACATAATCGATCTTGGCCCCGAAGGGGGCGAGGGCGGCGGATCGATCGTTGCCGCCGGAAGCCCCGAGGAGCTGGTCCGTACGAAGGGCTCGCATACGGCCCGCTATTTGGCGGCGGCTCTCGATGCCGCGCATGCCGCCTGAGGCCGCAAATGCGGAAGATTGCCGGCGGTTTCCGCCGTGGGTTTGAACTGGCGAGGCTTCGGCTCTATATACTGTACAGTCTGGTCCAGTTTATTTCGGGCCTGGATACGTAATGAGAACCCCACCTAAACATTCGATTTACATGGATAATCATGCAACGACGCGGACCGATGCGCGCGTTCTCGATGTCATGATGCCCTACCTCGCCGAGGCCTATGGCAATGCCGCCAGCCGTACCCACGCCTTCGGTTGGCAGGCCGAGGAGGCGGTGCAGCAGGCCCGTGAGCAAGTTGCCGGCCTGATCGGAGCGAGACCCAAAGAGATCGTGTTCACGAGTGGTGCCACGGAATCCGACAACCTGGCCATCAAGGGCGTAGTGCGTTTTCGGGCCATGAAAGCGGGGGCTTATGATACCGGTGCTTGCATCGTGACGATGTCGACCGAGCACCATGCCGTATTGGATTCTTGTCGTGCTCTGCAGCGCCGAAACGAAGCGCGCGTCGCCTATCTAGCACCCCGCAGCGATGGATTGATCGACCTGGACGCTTTGCGCGCTGCGGTGGACGAATCGACGTCGTTAGTTTCGATCATGCACGCCAACAACGAAATCGGCGTGCTTCAACCGATCCGCGAGATCGCAAAAATCGCCCACGAGGCGGGCGCGCTTTTTCATAGCGACGCGGCGCAAAGCGCCGGAAAAATTCCCTTGGATGTGGATGCAGACGGCATCGATCTGGCTTCGATCTCGGCCCACAAAATGTACGGGCCCAAGGGCGTCGGGGCTTTGTATGTTCGTGCTCGCGAGCCGCGGGTCCGGCTTGCGCCGGAAATGGACGGCGGCGGGCACGAACGGGGCATGCGCTCGGGTACCCTCAACGTGGCGGGGATCGTCGGTTTTGGTAAGGCCTGTGAAATCGCCGCTGAGGAGCGAGCCGAAGAAACCGAGCGTATTCAGGGGCTTCGCGACCGTTTGTACCGGCTTCTCGCCGATGGGCTCGACCAGGTGACGGTCAACGGCAGCCTCGAGCAGCGCCTGGCCGGCAATCTGAACGTGAGTTTCGCCTGCGTAGAGGGAGAATCCCTGCTCATGGGGCTTTCCGATATAGCCGTGTCGTCGGGCTCGGCGTGTACCTCGGCGTCACTCGAACCTTCGTATGTGTTGCGCGCGATCGGCGTCAGCGACGAGCTGGCCCACAGCTCGTTACGTTTCGGAATCGGGCGTTTCAATACCGCCGAAGAGATCGCGACCGTGGCCGAGCGGGTAATCGCCGAGGTCAAGCGTCTGCGGAAACTCTCCCCTTTGTATCGCCCCGAAATGTCCGAGTCCGTCGTGGAGTCGAGAGGATCGCTATGATTACACTGAGTGACAACGCCGCCGTGAAGATTTCTCAGTTTGTGGCCGGATCGGCCGATAGCCAAGACGGCCTCCGTATCAAGGTCGTAGGCGGGGGCTGTTCGGGTCTACAGTACAAAATCGACCTCGATGTCGCGCGAAAAGGCGACAAAATCTTCGAGCACGCGGGTGCCAAGGTCCTGGTCGATCGTAAGAGCTACTTGTACGTGACCGGCAGTGAGGTCGATTACGCCGACACGATGACCAACGCGGGCTTCCGTGTCGTGAATCCCAATGTGAAGCATAGTTGCGGCTGCGGAGAGTCTTTCATCGTTTGAAGCCCGTTTGAGGGATCCCCCGATAACACGTTGCGTTAACGACCCCACGGCCCGGGCGCCGTGGGGTCCCGACAACGCCGAGAGTATTTTTTCCCGACTTGCGGTCATTCTCTTAAACTCGCAGCTTTTTTGTGACAGGCTGGCGTCTGTGGTGGTGGGTGAGGCTGGGGCGTGGAATTCTGCGGTTCCGTTTCCATCCATAGTTGAATGATTGAGTTGCGTGCGCGCGGCGTCGGCCTTGCGGAGGTAAGGGGCGGTGCGCGTCTGGTTGTAGGTGGTGGAGCCCGTTCGGTAGTCGGCAGCGGCGGATGCCGAACGGCGATGAGGGGTAGATGTGATGGCGAATACCGAACGCGATCGTCACGAGGCCGAGGAACGACTCAACGATATCTTTGAACCCGACGTCCTGTTGCCGGTTCAATATTTCGCACAGCTCAAACGCAAGAAGTACAAGAGCGGCGAACATCGGCTGGTCATAGCGATCATGCAGGACGCGGTCGAGTGCTTTCAGAAGCACATCCATGCGCACGACAGCAAACGGCGTCAGCTGTATGCGGACGCCGAGGTGTGGATCGGCGAAGACGATGACACCAGCGTGTTCTCGTTCAACAATGTATGTGCGTTGCTGAGCATCGATGTCGACTATGCGCGTAAAGGATTGCTCGACTGGCGGGATATGCAGAGAACCCGCAGACGCGGGCGCTTGTATGCACGTGCCAAACGGCCGATCCATCGTGAGCAGGTTCGCATTCAAGCCCCTCGTGCGCTGACCGCGACGGTGGGCAATGGTGAGCTGGATAAGATCGAGCGCTACGCAGGCGCGGAAGCCTGACCGACGAAAGGCGTTGAGCGCGGCCGGTGTCTCCGGGGTGACTCGGGACTGCCGCTGCTGACGCAGCGCGGGCTGTTGCCGGTGCGGTCTTCGGGTTAGGATGCGGAGCACCCCGATAGGGGATCGTATTGTGCCTATCCAGAGCAAGATCGATTGCCCAGCCTGCCAAAGGCTCCTGATCCGCAAGCCCGGCGGGCGCTGCCCGCACTGCGGCGCCGTCGTCGGCAAGCACGTCGTAGGTGCGCGTGCGCGAGAGAAGCACATCGAGCAAGTTATCGCCGTCGTTGCCACCGTTCTCGTTTTGGCGCTGTTCTTGTGGGCGGGTGATTTCGGTCTGTTCGAGGGCATCGCCGTCTACGCGGTTGCCGGTGTAGGGGTCTGGTATTGGGGGAAAGGCACGTTCTGGAGCGCGACGCTCACCGAAAACGACGGCGAGTTTGTCGATGACGACTCGGTCCGCTGAGGGCGCGAGCACAGAACCACGCGCTCCTAGGGTTGGATATCGGCGTTTATGTTCAGATAGCGCGTGAGCCAATGGACGCCGATGTAGAACGGAATCGTGTCGAGCAGAGCCATCGTGAATTTGAAGATGTACCCCGAGCCGATGTAGAGGGCGAGCTGGGGAAGAACTTCGCGACTGTGATCGATCGGTAGGGCGTGTGCGTAAAAGTGGGTGATCAGAATCACCGCGACCGTATCGATCATCTGGCTGATCATCGTCGAGCCGTTGTTGCGTAGCCAGAGGTGGCGTCCACCCGTAAGACGTTTCCAAAAGTGAAACAGGCGTACGTCGGCGAGTTGCGCCGCAAGATAGGCGATCATCGATGCAGTGACCGCTCCGAAGGCCAGTCGGCGTACGGTGAAAAATGCGTCCGAAGCGTCGGCGCCGATGGCCCCGGCTCCCGGTAAGGCCCCGCCCAGCCATAGGATCAGGAGCACCCATAGGTTGAGCAAGAGCCCGACGAGCACGACTATGTTGGCCCGTCGCTCGCCGTAGAGTTCGGACAGGAAGTCGGTGCAGAGGAACGTGATCGGGTACGGCAGCACGCCGACGGCGAGAAGCATGGGTACCCGCACGCCGATGAGCGGAAGCGTGAACGACAGATCGATGAATCGTGTGATGCCGAGGATATTGAGGATGGCCAAGGTGCCAAGAAACAGGCCTGCGAGCACGATGAACACGACTTCGCGTCGCCGGACATAGATTTGTTGTTCGAGAGGGTCGGAGAACATCCGGTGTGTTTACCCGCCGGCCGGACGAGCCGCAACTCGTTGACGGGTAAAGACGATTCCCATACACCCAAACGGCCGGGTGGCGGCTGTCGCTTGGGCAAGATTGATAGGGAGGCATTGATGAGAGTCAGCGTAGCGCGAAAAAAAGCCGGAGACGTCAAGGCGGATCTCAAAGTCCTGCCCGTCGCCGAGGGCAAGGAAAACGGCGGCGGCGTAGCCGAACTCAAAGGTGATGAGGCGGCTGCCGTGGCGCGACGCGTGAAGACCACCGAGTTCAAGGCGAAAGCCGGACATGTATTGTCGGTCCAGACGGGCGCGGCCGATCTTCTCCTGGTGGGTTTGGGCAAGGGGAAGAACGCGGAGGCCTACCGGCGTGCAGCCGCCAAGGGCGTGACGGCTGCTGCTGCCGTCAAGGCGCGCAACGTGGCCGTGTGCCTGGGGCCGGGTGCGGCGGCCAAAAAACAGGTCGAGCCGGTGATCGAAGGATTTCGCTTGGCTGCGTATCGTTTCGACAAATACAAAAGCGACGAGAAGGAGCGGAAGAAATTCCGTGTGACCTCGCTTGTTATCGCTGGCGTGGGGCTGACGGCCGACGTCGATGCCAAGCAGACCATTGCGCACAGCGAAGCCGTGATCGATTCGGTCTATCTGGCTCGGGATCTCATCAACGAGATGTCGAGTGTGAAAACGCCCTCGTACCTAGTCCGGACCGCGAAACGTATAGCGAAAGGAGGCGGCCTCAGCTGCGAAGTGTGGCAAGGTAAGAAACTCGAAAAGGAAAACATGAACGGCATCCTCGCGGTTTCGGCGGGCAGTGCCGAGCCGGGAGCGTTTGTTCGCTTGATCTACAAGCCGAAGAGCAAGCCGCGGGCGACGATTGCGGTCGTCGGCAAGGGTATCACCTTCGATTCGGGAGGTTTGTCGCTCAAACCCGCGAAAGCGATGGAGTGGATGAAGCAAGACATGTCGGGAGCGGCCACGGTACTCGCCGTCATGAAGTCGGTGGCGGCTCTGCAACCGCGCGCAGAGGTGCGTGGCTACATCGCTTCGGCGGAGAATATGCCGGGGCAGGGCGCACAAAAACCGGGCGATGTCATCACCTACCGCAACGGGAAGACCGCTGAGGTTCTCAATACCGACGCCGAGGGACGTTTGGTCCTCGCCGATGCGCTGTGCGTGGCCAGCGAAGACAATCCCGACTGCATCATTGATCTGGCCACCTTGACAGGAGCTTGCATGGTTGCACTCGGCACCCGTATCGCCGGCGTGCTGGGCAACGATCAGAAGCTGATTGACAGTCTCATCGAGCACGGCGAGGCCAACGGTGAGCGCCTATGGCAGTTGCCGCTGCCCGACGATTACAAAAGAGACATCGAGTCAGCGACCGCCGACATTCAAAACATCGGTTCCGGCTACGGTGGCACGATTACTGCGGCTCTGTTTCTGGAAGCTTTTGTCGGCCGCACGCCTTGGGCGCATCTGGACATCGCCGGTCCTGCGTTTGCCGAAAAGTCTATGCCCTACGCGCCGCGCGGAGGTACGGGCTTCGGGATCCGTTCGCTCGTGTCCTACATCGAGTCATTTTAGAAACGGTCTATGCCGCCCGGCGAGCCGCGTGCGTTTGCCGTTGCAGTCGAATGCCGACGGTTACAGGTAGTGCTTGCGTACGAACGCGAGCGCTTCGGAAGCGGTCGAGATCTGACCGTCGAGTTGTCGGTCCTCGACTGTGCGCAGGATATCTTTGAACCCGGGTCCGGGCGTGAGCCCCAGACCGATTAGGTCGCGTCCGTTGATGAGCGCGGGCGGGCGCATCTTCTCTCGGGGAAGCTCGGCGAGAGCCCGCATGCAGTATTGGTAGTGCCCGAGGTCTCCGCTCGATGACAAGGCATCGATGCGGGTGAGTTCGAGCAGCTCGTCGATGCCGTTTTGGCGTAAAAATCGTTTGAGAGTGGAGGGCTTCATCTCTGCGGCGGAGCAATGCCGTAGGTGCTGATGGACGAGCATGCCGACACGATCGGCGGTAGCGTTGGGAAGTCGCAATCGCTTGCAGATGTTGACGGCCATGTCGGTACCTTTCGAGGTATGGCCGTAAAACGTGTGACGTCCCTCGCGGATTTCCGCGCAGACGGGCTTGGCGATGTCGTGCAATAGGACGCCCAGAGCAAGGTTTCGACTGCACGCCGGAGGCAGATGCTCGAGACAGATCAACGTATGTACGAATACGTCGCCTTCGGGATGCTGGTCGGCCGATTGCAGGCAACCCTTCATGGCCGTCATCTCCGGCAGCACATGGGCGAGCAGCCCGCACTCGTCGAGGAGCTCGAACGCACGCCGGGCATGACCGTCGGTCAACATCTTGCACACTTCCTCCCCCACCCGTTCGGCCGATACCGTGGCGATCGACGCCGCCGATTCCTGCATGGCCTTCCAGGTTTCCGCTTCGATCCGCATCTCGAAACGAGCCGCGAAGCGTACGGCGCGCATGAGCCGCAGTCGGTCTTCGGCGAAGCGTTCGCCGGCATTGCCGACCGCGCGTAGAATGCGCTGTTGGAGATCGCCGCGTCCGTCGACGTAGTCGATGACGTCACCCTCTTCGGGATCCTCGAATAGGGCGTTGACGGTGAAATCGCGGCGGCGCGCGTCTTCGATCGAGTCGGAAAATGTGACCTCCTGCGGTCGGCGGCCGTCGAGGTAGGCACCGTCCTTGCGGAAGGTTGCGACCTCAAACTCGTCGTGGCCACTTTGTACGCGTACGACGCCGAAGCGGCGTCCGACGGCGACCGTATGCTCGAAAAGTGCTTCGACCTGCTCCGGGCGGGCGGATGTGGCGATGTCATAGTCGGCGGGCTCGAGCCCCAACAGTCGGTCGCGCACGCAGCCTCCCGCGAACAGGGCTTCGTAGCCGGCCTCGTGGAGCCGTCGGCAAACGGCGCGTGCCTCGGCGAGAATCATGCAGGAGATCGTCCCACACGGAGCTTTGGAGTCAACGCCGCCCCTCGACGACGTTGTGGTTGCCCGCCGTTGTGGCATCGTAAGGGGAGGCCATGCGCGGTCCGACCGGACGCGGGCGGACGAGCCCGGCGGGGCTCGTTGCGCACGGGCGAAATACCATCGGGAGGAATCGGATGATCGTAGACAAGCATACGGGTGCTCGGGTTCGCAAAGTCGCAATTCTCGCCGTACTGGCCCTGGCGTGGATGGGATGTCAGGGCCCCGACCACAGCGCGTCTTCCGGCGGAGAGTCCGGGCAGAATTCCGCAGCCGGTGCGGTCAAGGGCGGCGATACGCGTCCTGTGGCTACCTACGGAAACCGCGAGATGACGGCTCAGGAGTTCGTGGACCTTGCCTCGGATCTGCCGATGCGTTCGCGCCGAGCGTTGCAGGATCCGGACAAACGAAAAATGTTCGTGGAAAACCATGTCATGCAGGACCTTGTTTTCGCGGAGGGGCGCGAACTCGGATACGACAAGGACGAGAACGTTCGCAAACAGGTTCATGATCTCGAACACCGACTCGTCATTCAGAAGGTCATGCTCGAGCATCAGGGCGACCCGGTAAACGACGACGAGATTCGAAAATACTACGACACGCATCAGCCGGAGTTTTCCACCGATCGCGTGCGGGCCAGTCATATTCTCATCAAAGACAAGGCTGAGGCCGAGAAGGTGCTTGCCGAGATCAAGGCCGATCCCGGCAAGTTTGCCGAACTTGCCAAAGAGCATTCGATCGACAAGTCGAACGCGCAAAAGGGCGGCGACTTGGGGTTCTTCGGCAAAGGTCGCATGGTCAAAGAGTTCGAGGACGCTGCCTTCGGACTCAAAAAGGATGGCGATATGACAGGTCTGGTCGAGACCCGCTTCGGCTTCCACATCATCAAACGAACGGGTAGGGAAAATGGCCACGTGCGGCCGTTCGATGAGGTGAAAAATCAGATCCGCATTCGCCTTGCCAACGAGAGACGGCGTGAGGGAACGGAAAAGTTTCTTGCCGACGTCAAGCGCAAGGCCAACTTTCAGATCGACGGCAAAGTGCTCGATTCGCTGGTCCTCCCGCAGGCGAAGAACGCACGGACTTCGGGGCGCCCGGGGGTGATACCGGGCTCAGGGCACTGATCGCTCGGGGACCGGCGTTTTTCAGAGTCCAGCTATGTAGCGCGTACGCAGGCCGTCGGAGTCGATCACGGAAACCTGGTACACCTTGACGCCCTGCGCGGGCCGCCAAGGTAGCAGCACGTCGAGTTGCCGCTGGCCCTGCTCACCGGCGACGAGTCGTTCCACCTGGTCACCGTCGATCCGAGCAAGGACGCTTTGAAGGCCGCGATCGTCGCTTATGTGGGCGCGGATAGCGAACAGTCCGGGGGACTGCGTAGGTTCGATACGTTGAAAATCCACCCGTGGCGCCTCGAGCCACGGACCGAATCCTTTGCTCGCAGCCAAGGGAAGCTCGGATTTCAGGAACACGTCGGCGTCGGTACTGACGATGCTCAGATCGGTACTCTCACGCGCTTCAAAGGAGCCGAGCATCCTCACGCGAAAGCTCAGGGATTGCGTCGCTCCGGCGGCCAGCTCTGCAATGGTCGCGCTGCCGTCGAGGAGCTCGAAATCTCCCTCGAGGTCGTGCTTGAGAAGTACTCTCAGGTCCTTGGCTGCCGCTCGACCGTCGTTGGTGACTTCGACGACGACCGTCAGAAGCGTGCCGTCCGGGCTGATGTCGATCCTGCGACGAAAGCGTAGCCGGGGGCGATCGGACTGCGCGACGGCGAGATACGCCGGGCCCAGCGTCGCCAGGTGACCGCTATCGTCGAACAGCTGTACGCTTAGCTCCAGCCGACCGGTGCGCGTACGGGCCGAGGGATGCACGTGCAGTGTGGCTTCGGCTTGTGTGCCTGGGTCGATACGGCCGAACAGAAGACCGCGATGGTTGAGAAGCGGTGCCGGGGAATCGACGACCCCGCGCATTCGGTACACAGGAGCGCTGCCGTCGTTCTTGATACGCACGTGGAGATCGCCGTCGACACCCGCTCTCAAGGTTTCCGCGGTGTACACGGACAACGACAGCTTCGCCGGACCCGTCGCTGGCACCGCCGTCGACCAGTCGATGCCCCGGTCGGCAATCATTTTCGACAGACGCACATCGGCGGCGGCGACTTTGTCGCTCAGAATCACCTTTGCGAAGTCGAGCATGCGAGAGGCCGAAGTCGAGGGGAAACGGCGAAGGACCATGGCGGCGACTTCGAGCGCGGTGTCTTCTTCGTCCATGCTCGATGTAGAATCTGCCAGGTGCTGTACCGAGAAGATGCGTACGATGGGCTCTCGGTGATCGGCCTTGGCCCATTTCGGAGTCTGCAGCCAGTAGGGAAGCTCCTTGGGCTCGCGATCGGGGATCGTGACCCGCTGGTCTCCAAATTTGAAAGGCAGAACCTCGATGTCCGGCACGAGGCCGCCGCCCGGAATGACTTTCTTGTTCGGCAGGAAACGTCCGATCGTCATTTTGACTACCGCGCCTTCCCCGATGGGAAAGGTTTTCTGTACAGTACCTTTACCGAACGATTTCTGGCCGACCAAAATCGCGCGATCGTGGTTGCGTAGGCTTGCCGCCATGAGTTCCGACCCGGAGGCTGTCGATTCGGAGGTCAAAACGGCCACGGGAAGAGATCCGAACGGCGTGTCGTAGGTGGCGTCGATCTCATGGGTCAGGCCGCGCACCGTATTGCCGTCACGCCCGGCGGTGGTGATGAGGATGCCCTGGTTCAGGAACAGGTCGGCGATAGCAGCCGAGCCGAGCATGCTGCCGCCGGGGTTCCTGCGTACGTCGATGACGATTCCTTTGACATCATCCTTGCCCACCAGTTCTCCCACACGGCGGCGAAAATCCGTGGGCGTCGTCTGGCTGTAGTGGGTAATCTCCGCGTGAACGATGCCGCCCGGGAGCATTTCTACGTTTACCGACGGGATCGTTACCAGGGCGCGTGTGACGTGTACGTTGTCGAGTTTGTCGAAATCGGGCCGCTTCACCGTCAAAATGACCTCGCTGCCGGCGAGGCCTCGTATGTGTCGGACGGCATCGAGGACGGAAATGTTGGTCGTCGATAGACCGTCGATGCGGCGAACGAGGTCGCCGTCGCGCAAACCCGAGCGGTAGGCCGGCGACCCTCGGTAGACTTGGATCAGGGTCAAGCTGCCCTCGCGGATCCCGATTCGTGCTCCGATACCGGCCAACCTGCCGGCAAACTTAATATGATGCTCGGTCTGGCGATTGCCTTCGAGCACCGTCGAGTACGGGTCGAGCGCAGCTAGGACGCCGTTGAGGAGCAGAAGATCATCGCTCGGTAGGTCTTTCTGCTTGTCCCGATCGCCCACGCAATCGCGTAGGAGTTGCAGGGCTTGTTCCAGAGGCTCCTCCAAATCGCGGACGTCGTCGGACGGAGCCGCCTCGACGCGCAGTGCGCAACGTCCTGCCTCGAATAGAAACGCCCCGGGGGCGATCTCCTCTGCATGGACGGCATCGAAGCGCCGTTCCACTTCCTCCAGGGCCGCCTTCAGCAAGGAGGCGGTGTGCACCTGGTCGTGAAAGAGATAGTAGCGCTGGATCAGCCCTAGGCCGTTGGTCAGCGCCTGGCTCGCCCCGGCCGAAGTGGGAGCGCCCATTGCGAGCGCGAGACTCAGCCAGGCGAATGCGGCCGCCACGAGCCTCGTGCGGCGACGACCTCTCGCCGCGCGGCTCCGAGGCGCCTCGTTCCGGGTACCGGGCAGCTTCGTGCCCGGTACCGGCGGGTCACAGCTCACAATCAAGCATCCAGCCTTGCATCATAGGCCGGGCGCTCCGAGGAACGGAACGCGAACCCTCTTAGACGAGGTTGTGACGGACCAGCAGAACCGCAGCTTGGGTGCGGTTTGCGACGCCGATTTTCCGAAAGATCCGCTTGAGTTCCGATTTTACTGTCTCTCTGGAGACGTGCAGCGAGGTCGCGATCTCGCCGTTGGTCAGTCCATCGCAGACCAAACGGAGCACCTCTTTCTCTCGCTCGGTAAGATTGAGTCTAGGCCGTTCGGGTTCCGTCCTCGGCTGAGGCGGGATCATCGGACGGGCATCTGTCATTGCCGCCGCGTCGGCGGTGTTTTGGGCGTTGTAAAGGCTGTTCACAGGGGCTTCCAGGTCTCCTTTTCCTTTTTTTTGAGTTCCTTGGTCCTAGGACCGAACTCGCTTTAGTATGAGCAACATCCATGCCACCTGCGCCCCCGTATGGGGGGCCGCAAAATAATCATAACTATTGAATTTTATGCGATAAAACCTCATCCGGGCTAAGCCTCTAGTCCTATGCACACCCCCGTTAGGGTTGCGCCCTTGCAAGGTCTTGTGACTCTGCAGGATTACGGCGATGGTCTAGGTCGTTGCGGATCTAGCTAGGACTATAGTCGGAATTAGCCGATGCCAAAGCACTTGCATAGTGGGGGCGCCGACGCCGGTGGGTGCGGGCCGGCTCGCCCAACTCAACCGCGATCACGAGCGAGGCCGGCCTCGATCAACACGGCATAATCGTAATCGACGTCGCTGTCGAAGCTACCGACGATCTTGCGGCCGTTAAAGTACAAGGTCGGTGTCGAGGTAATCTTGAGTTTCTCGCCGACCCGGGCATCGGCCTCGACCCGAGCGCGGGTCTGTTGGGAGTTGAAGCAGGCCTGAAAACTTTTCATCTCGAGCCCCGACTCGCGCGCGAGCCGCAGAATTGTGGGGTCGAAGAGCTCGATCTGATGCTCGAAAAGGGCGTCGAGCATCTGAGAGAAGCGCCCCTGCTCGCCCGCACACTCGGCGGCTTCGGCGGCCCGGCAGGCGTGACGGTGAACACTGACTCCGATCGCCTCGTTGCACGATGCGTCGAGCGGAAAATGTTTGTAGATGACGCGGATTTCGTCGGGCCTGCGCGCGCGTAGCGCTTCTAGATAGGCGTGGCTTTTGCGGCAATGCGCGCACTGCAGGTCGGCGAATTCGACGATGGTCACGGCCGCATCCTCGGGCCCGATCGCGTTGCGCTCTGAGAAGGTCTGATGGATGACGGGTTGGTCCAGATACCAACGGTAGAATCCGGGATCCGCATTTCGCACATCATCGAGCGAAACCAGATTGGCGCCTAGACTCTCGGGCCGCGGCCATACCAGCAGTGCCAGCAGCAGAACGGTGGCTCCGGCGGCGACCCCCGATAGGGCAAAGCGCTTGAGGGAAAGACCGGTTTCCGGGCTCGTGCCCTGCGAGTTCCGATGAGCGCGGATCACCGCGACCATGATCAGCGTCAGAGCCAGGGCGACGACGTAGAGGCTGCTGCATAGTAGACAGATGGTCTTCAGGACGAACAAGGAGACGCAGGCCATGTACACGGAAAAAGCGACGCCGCCGGCGATCGCCAGGGAAGCTGCGCCCAGCACTCGGCTCGGGTCGTGGGCGTCTTGCTTCCAAGCGAGTCCGAAACATAGAGCGATGAACGCGTAGGTGGCCAGTGAGAACCAGGCTACCGGGATCCCGAACAGATCCGAGAAGGCGCTGGCGAGCACCCGGTCGCAGTTGATCGAAGCGTTGACGTTGCAGAAGCTGGTGTAGCCGTTGCCCAGCGCAGCGATGCGGGAATGGACGTAAAGGATCTCAGCCGATACGGCAACGCCGGCCACGGCGATCACCATGCCGGTCAGAAGTAGGCGTTTCAGGCGCCGCCGGCTCGGCGGAGCGGCGGATTTCGGACCGGATCGGCTTGGCTCGGCCACAACTTCGAAAGTTAACGGCGAGAGGGGGGGTTTGCAACTCGGCTGCGGGCAAGCACACCGGCGGCCTCGGCGGTTCGCCCGAGTCTTCTCAGGCAGGCCGCTGCATTCACGAAGGATTGCCGGATAGGATGACGGACCCGGGTGGCCGCAAGATAGTCGTCGACGGCGGCGGAGCAGCCGAGGGCGCGCTCGTAAGCGACGCCGCGGTTGACCAAGACGGCGTTTTGATCGGCACCGGCGGCAAGGGCCTTGGTATAGGCTTCGGCGGCCTCCTGCGGACGTGAGGCCGCCAACAGGAGGTCCCCGCGCAGAGACTCCATGGGAGCCGAGATCGGTGTCCCAGGCGGAGCCTGGAGGGCCGCAAGAGCGCCCTCGATGTCCCCTCGCATGCGCCGGACCATGGCCAGGTTGTGCTGGGCGGAACTCCAGGCGGGCTTTGCTTGTAACGCGAGCCGGTAGGAGTCCTCGGCTGCATCGAGGTGGCCGAGCCGTACCAGCATGTTGGCGCGGTTGTAGGCTGCGGCTGCGTAGTCCGGCTTGATTTCCAGCGCCGTGGCGAACTCCGCCAGTGCTCGTTGGCTTTGACCCGTGCGCCCGTAGGCGGAGGCGAGTTCCATACGCGCACGAGCACTGTTCGGTACCGCGTGCACGGTGGCCGCGAATAATCGCAGCGGCGATACCCAATCGCCGCATCGCGCTGCATCCACACCGGTATAGACCAGCAGCAGGGAGGTCAACAGCGCGGCCGCGCTACGCGGCCACCGGGTGTATAGGTAGCCGAAGGCGCAGCCGCCGGCGATACACAGTCCGACGGAAGGCAAGTAGAACAGGCGCTCGGCCATGCCCGTGCCGATTAGAAAAACCGTATTGGACACGATCGAATAGGCCGCAAGGCTGAGCAGAAGGATCGCCGCCGCTGCTTGGGGCCTACGCATCGGCCTACTCAGACCGAAAGCGCAGAGGGCTGACACGATCAGGGCGACGAAAGTATAGAGGTCAGCGACGAATCCTGCGCCGATACCGAGAGCGTTGAAGGAGTAATCGACCGATAAGGGGTAGGGGAAAACCGATAGCCGCAGGTAGCGGCCCAGGATCGCGAGAGCCGCCGACGGTCGCTGCCACCAGGACAGCACAGACAAGGGGTTGTCGAGGACGTTGGCGCCGCTATGGCCGAACAGCGAACCGGCCGAGGAGCGGAGGTAGAGGTACAAGCCGAGGCCTGCAACGAGCGCAGCCAACCACAGCAGCTCGCGACTCGGCTCTGTAGTCTGCCATAGGCCGATCGGGGGCGGCTGCTGTTCTGTGTCGGATGTGCGCCAACGTCGCACGGTGGCAAAGATCAGCGGAGCGGCCAATGCGGTGACGGCGTTCTCCTTGGAGAGGGCACCGAGGACGAGCGCGCCGGCCGAGGCGGCCAGCCAGGTGGCCTTGCCGGTCGACAGGTAGCGAAGGCCGGCGCATACGGAGCCGAGGAAGCCCAACGCGGCCAGCAGCTCTGCACGCCCGACGGGCCAGATGACCGCCTCGCTATGGATCGGCAGGATGGCAAAGAGGAGCGCGGAAGCCAGCGCCACGGGTGGCGAGAATCCCAAGGCCGTGGCCAGAGCCCAAACAAGCAGGCATACGCACGCATGAAGTACGATATTGACGGCGTGGTAGCCGAACGGTTGCAGGCCACCGACGGCGTGATCGAGCGCGAAGCTCAGGGTGGTCAACGGCCGGTAGCCGGGCGCGTCGGCGCGTGCGGGGCCCCACCAGGAGTAGGTCGCGAAGATGCCGGTGGCGTCGAGGGGGCCGCTCACCCAGGGGTTGTTGACGATGGCGTAGGTATCGTCGGAGACAAACTCGGCGCGTGTGCCGCGCCCGAAAGCGGCTACACAGAAAAGTACGATCAGGGCTGCTGCAGCTGCGCGTCTCAGTTTCGTCCGGGCAGCGTGTGGCCTCACCGCGTCAGCCTATTGGACTCGTTTGACCTCGCTGATCACCAGAGAGGGAGCCGGCGCAAGGGCTACAGCTTGGACGTCGCTTGCGTCTGTCACACTCAGGGTGAAGGCATCGGCGGAAACAGCTTGTGGCGAGAGATAGGTACAGCGCGCGACGGCGGCGGGAGCATTGAAACCGCCTACGTCGACCAAAGCTCCGACCAGCTTGCCGTCGGCATGGGTACTGAAAGCCGACAAGGCCTCTCCGATCAGACTATCGCATTCGGCTTTGCCGCCGTCCGTGGCAAAGCCGCCCTTGTCGGATTTCGGCCGGACTTCGAATTGAATGGCGCCGATCTGGGCCGATGCGCCGTTGACGCTGAACGTGACCAGATAAGGGTCACCGCTCGCCTTCCTCGTCGTCGCTGCGGCGGTGGTGCCCTGACGAGCGCTCGTGGGGGACTCCTTGTCCGCCGATTGGCAAGCGACTGCGCTAGCGGCCAGGGCGGCCCCGAGCAGGACCAGCGTCACCAGCGCAGGTTGTTTCGCGGTACGGTCGGTTGCCGGGGAAAACAGGTTTTTCAACATGCTGGAATCCTCAAGCGCGCTTATACCCGCTTGTGTGCGGAAGGTACAGAGCGTGCAACGTCAGGGTCACTGGAGAAGGCTCACATCGCTGACGGCGATGAAAGGTGGAGGATCGAGCTTCTCACTTCCCGTATCACTGGCGTCGGCGACCTGTACCCGAAAGCTCTGCGTCGTAACGCTCTCGCGCGACTTGAACCTACAGCTCAGGACCGGCCCCGGCGTTGGGATGCCGTTCAAGTCAATAAAGCCGGCGTGTACGCCCTGGCCCTGACGGTTGACCGCCACCATAGCCCCGGACGCCAGGCTCCTGCACGATACCGTGGCACCGCGTCCGACGAACGCTCCGCTGCCGCCGACGAAATCCAAACTGATCTGCAAGGCACCGAGATC
>CAZKLE010000004.1:26332-29510 GCA_964553415.1 uncultured Myxococcales bacterium | reverse complement strand
AGCTGGGAGTACCGACCTCGCCGGCGAGCTCGGACACGCGAACGCCCTCGATGAAAAGCTCGCCGTCGATGTAGTGGAAATAGGACATGTTTCGGTCTCGATTCGACGCCCGACGATGCCGGCCGGTGAGCATCATCGGCAAACGACTGGCGACTATAGATGTGCCGACCGAACAAGGCGAGTGGCGTGCGGGCTGTTGTCAGGGCTTTGTTTGCGCCGGCCCGGTCGCCTCGCTTTGCGCGGCCCCGACCCGTGCGGCGGCCGAGGGCAGGCCCTGCTGGCCGTAGGAGTCGAAGGCACGCACGCGGTATCGCAGCTGCGAGGGGGGCGGGTGTTCGTCGGTGTAGGTGAACGACTGCTGGGGCCGCACCTTGCTGTTGTCGTCGACCATCACGCTGGCCAAATCGCGGTACTCTCCGTCGGTGCCGCTGCGTTCGACCGTGAAGCCGGCCAGATCGCTCAAGGCTCTACCGTCGGCGCTACGGTGCGGGCGTTTCCAACGGAGGTGGATTGCGCCGTCCGGTCCGCGCTCGGCTCGGACGGCTCTCGTTTGGATCACGGTGTCCTCAGGGGGCCGGGGCTCGGTGCGGACGCCGCACGAGACCATCGCCGTCAGAGCCGCAGCCAGCGAAGCTACCCGTAGCGCGGTTTTCATTTCAGACGCCTCAGTCGCTTCTTGAGATTGGTGCTCGCCGTTCCGCCGGGGGAACGGCGCCGTTCGACGGCTCGACGTGTGCTGAGGATGGCCGCCGCATCTTCGCCGAAGGCGGGAGAGAAACGGCGCAACGTTTTCGCATCGAGCTCGGCGAGTTGTCCCTGCGTCCGTAGAACATGGGCGACGAGTTTGCCGACGATCTCGTGTGCGCGGCGGAAGGCTACGCCGCGTGCGACCAGATACTCTGCGAGATCGGTTGCCAGCATCAGGTCTTCGCCGGCGGCTTCTTGCATGCGATCGACGCGGAAGTCGAGCGACTCGAGCAGTCCGCGCAGTTGTTCTATGCAAGCCAGCGCCGTGTCGGTACTGTCGAACAAGGCCGGTTTGTCTTCTTGAAGGTCGCTGTTGTAGGCCAGCGGCAGGCCCTTGACGACGGTGAGGACCGCCATCAGGTTGCCGTAGACCCGTCCGCTCTTGGCGCGCACGAGTTCGGCAACGTCGGGGTTCTTTTTCTGCGGCATCATCGAACTGCCGGTCGAGTAGCTGTCGTCGAGTTTGACGAATCCGAACTCGGAGGATGCCCACATGGCGATTTCTCCGGCCAGCCGGCTGAGATGGGCGAACACGATGGCCAGTGCCGCGAGGTACTCGAGGACGAAATCACGATCGGCGACCGCGTCGATGCTGTTGGCGGCCGTGCGGGCGAAACCGAGTTCCTTGGCCACGCGTTTGGGGTCGATCGGGAGTGTGGTGCCCGCGAGCGCACCGGCACCGAGCGGCAACACGTCGATTCGCGCAAGGCCGTCGCGCAATCGTTGGCGGTCACGGTCGAGCATGTCGTAGTAGGCAAGTAGGTGGTGACCCAAAAGAATGGGCTGCGCCCGTTGCATGTGGGTGTAGCCCGGCAGTAGGGCGTCAACATGGGCGCGGGCGATGCCGGTGAGCGTGCGCTGCAGACCGTCGAGCCCCTCGTCGACGGCCTCGACGGCGTCCTTCATGTAGAGGCGAACGTCGGTCACCACTTGGTCGTTACGGCTGCGCGCCGTGTGCAAGCGTTCCCCGGCGGCGCCGACCTTCTCCGTCAGGCGGCGTTCGACGGCCATGTGCACGTCTTCATCGCCGACTTGCGGTCGGAACTTTCCGTCGCGGTATTCTTTTCCGATCGCGCGCAGTCCGCTGACGATTTTGTTACGGTCGCCGGCAGCAATGATCCCTTGCGCGGCGAGCATTCGCGCGTGAGCGATGCCGGCACGCACGTCGTAGGGCAACAATCGCAGGTCGAATCCGATGGATGCCGTAAAAGCCTGGGTTTGTTCCGAGGGTCCGCGCGAGAAGCGGCCGCCCCAAGACCGATTTGCCGTTGTGGCGGATTTCTTCGATGAGCTGCCCACGCCGTTCTCAGCCCTTTTGGTGTTTTTTGCTCTCGACCATGCGGCGAACCTTCAACCGCAGAGCGTTCAAGCGGATGAAGCCCGTTGCGTCGGCTTGTGAATACACGCTGTCTTCTTCGAAGGTCGCCAGTTCGGGCATATACAAGGATTCCTCCGACCGGCGCCCGGCAACCGAGGCGCGGCCTTTGTAGAGTTTTACGCGTGTCGTTCCCGTCACCCGTTTTTGCGATTCGTCGATCGCCGCTTGCAGCATCTCGCGTTCGGGCGCGAACCAAAATCCGTAATAGATCATCTCGGCATATCTTGGCATCAGGCTGTCGCGAAGGTGCATGACTTCCCGATCGAGGGTCAGTCCTTCGAGCGCCCGGTGCGCCAGGTTGAGCACGGTGACGGCCGGCGTTTCGTAGACGCCGCGCGATTTCATGCCGACGAAGCGATTCTCTACGATGTCGTCGCGGCCGATGCCGTGGGCCGCCGCTGTCGTCGCCAGCGCATCGAGTAGGGCAAACGGCGACATGCGTTCGCCGTCGATGGCAACGGGGTCGCCGGCTTCGTAGGCGATTTCCACGTACGCGGGCTCATCGGGGGCCTGTTCGGGGTCCACGGTGGTGAGAAACATGGCCGCGTCGGGTTCCTGCCACGGGTCTTCCAGATCCGAGCCCTCGTAGCTGATGTGCACGATGTTGCGGTCCATCGAATAGGGCTTGTCACGGGTGATCGGTAGTTCGATCCCGTGGGATTCGGCGTAGGCAAACAACTTGCTGCGTGAATTGAGGTCCCAGCTTCGCCAGGGGGCGACGACCTCAAGTTCGGGAGCGAGAGCGGCGAAGCTGAGTTCGAAGCGCACTTGGTCGTTGCCTTTGCCCGTGGCTCCGTGGCTCACGGCTTGGGCCCACGTCCGTCGGGCGACTTCCACTTGTCGCTGGGCGATACAGGGCCGCGCGATCGAGGTGCCGAGCAGATAGCTTCCTTCGTAGATGGCTCCGGCCCGCAGCATGGGAAACACGAAATCAGAGGCAAAACACTCGCGCAGGTCTTCGACGAACACTTGCCCGGCCCCGGTTGCCGAGGCCTTCTTGCGGATGGCATCGTAGTCGTCGCCTTGGCCGACGTCGGCCACATAGGCGATGAC
>CAZKLE010000004.1:0-26232 GCA_964553415.1 uncultured Myxococcales bacterium | reverse complement strand
TGCGGATGGCATCGTAGTCGTCGCCTTGGCCGACGTCGGCCACATAGGCGATGACTTCGCACCCGTAGGTTTCGCCCAACCAGGTGAGTATTACCGAGGTGTCGAGCCCGCCGCTGTAGGCGAGGACGATTTTGTCGAAGGACGAACTCGCAGACGAACTCACAGTTGTGCCTCCTCGGCGCCCAACAGCCATGCGAGCAGCGCTTTCTGCAGGTGGAGGCGGTTCTCGGCCTGGCGCACGACGACGGAATGGGGGCCCTCGAGCACCCCTGACGTGATTTCTTCGCCGCGATGAGCGGGTAGGCAATGCATCACCACGACGTCGTCCTTGGCGTTGGCCACCACACGATCGTTGAGTTGGTAGGACGCGAAGACTTTCATGCGCTGCTCGCTTTCCGCTTCCTGGCCCATGCTCGTCCACACATCCGTGTAGAGCACGTCGGCTCCCGCGCTCCCCTCATCGATGTCGGAGGTAACCGACAACGTGCCTGTCGCCTCGCCGCGGGCCCGCGCGAGCAGCTCGGGGTCGGGCTCGTACCCGGCCGGGCATACCAACGTGAAGTCGAAATCGAGTTTGGCGGCGGCAAAGAGCCACGAGTGGACCATGTTGTTGCCGTCACCGACGAAGACGACGTGCATCCCTGCCAGACTGTCCCGTGTCTCGAGCAGGGTGAAGCAGTCGGCAAGGACCTGACATGGGTGCAATAGGTCGGTCAGACCGTTGATGACCGGTACGGTGGCGCTATCGGCCAACTCCGTCAGCGAGTTGTGCGCGAAGGTACGCGCGACGATCGCGTCGACCCAGCAGGAAAGATTCTTGCCGATATCGGCTACGCTCTCGCGTTCGCCGAAATGAATGTCTCCGGGCGCAAGGTAGATGGCGTCGCCGCCCAGCTGATGCATCCCGGTTTCGAAGGTGACGCGTGTACGCAGGCTCGGCTTTTCGAAAATCATCGCCAGCGTTCTGCCCGGGAGCCAGGCGTGCGGCCGGCGCGCGTGCGTGTCGGCCTTGAGCCGGCGGCTCAAGCGCATCAGATGATGAATCTCGTCCGCATGCAGGTCGGCGATCGAGACCAAGTTCCGCTTCACGTCAATACCCCCTCGAGGAGCGCTACGCCTTCGTCGATTTCCGCGCTTGTGATGTTCAGGGGCGGCAAAAAACGCAAGACGTTGCCGGCGGTCGCGTTGATGATGAGACCTTCTTCCATTGCCCGCTCGACGATCGGACGCGCCTGCCCTTCCATTTCCATAGCGACCATGAGGCCCCGTCCCCGAACCTCTTTGACGCCGTCGTGATGGCTCGCGATGGCGCGCAAACCGGCCTGCAGTCTCTCGCCGGCGGCTCGACAATTGAGCAGAATCTCCTCTTCGTCGAAGGCTTCGAACACGGCCAGCCCGGCCGCGCACACGACCGGATTGGCGCCGAAAGTGGTACCGTGACTTCCCGGGGTGAATGCGCGGCTTATGGTTTCGGTGGTCAACACGGCTCCCACCGGAAGGCCTCCGGCGAGCCCTTTGGCCGAGACGAGGATGTCGGGTACGGCATTTTCTTGTTCGTAGGCGTACAAGCTGCCGGTTCGGCCCACGCCGGTTTGCACCTCGTCGAAAATCAGCAGGATCCCTTCGCGATCGCAAAGCTCGCGCAATCTTTGCAAGTAGCCCGTCGGCGGTACGACGACCCCGCCTTCGCCCATGATGGGTTCGACGAGAATCGCCGCCGTGCTCTCGTCGACGGCTTCGGCGGCGGCATGGCTATCGCCGTAGACTACATGGCGAAAACCGTCGGGCATCGGGCCGAATCCCTCCTGCAGCCCGGGTTGACCGGTGGCCGCCAAGGCTCCGAGCGTGCGGCCGTGGAAGGAGCCGTGAGTCGCGACGATCCGATAGCGCTCGCCGGCAGCCCGGCGCGCAAGTTTGATGGCGGCTTCGACGGCTTCGGCGCCGCTGTTACAAAAAAAGACTCTGTCGGCGAACGTCCTGTCGCACAAAACTTCGGCGAGCCGGGCGGCGGGAGCGTGGTAATACAGGTTGCTCGTGTGGATCAGGGCGGCGGCTTGGCGGGCGATTGCTTGGCTGAGCCCGGCGTGGCCGTAGCCGAGACAACTCACTCCCAGCCCGCTGAACATATCGAGGTATGCCTTGTCGCTTTCGTCGTACAAGCGGCGACCTTCGCCGCGTACGAACGCAAGCGGAAAACGCGCATAATTGCCGACGATACAGCGGTCTGTGCGTTCGATGGTGGAAAGCGTCATCCGCCTTTTCCTGCTGCCGCCTGCGGCGCCGACTGGGACGGTTCGGCTGCGGACGGGGGTGCTTCGCCGAGCAGGAGTTCGGTGCCGACTCCGCGCTTTGTGAAGATTTCGAGCAGGACCGCATGGCTGACGCGGCCGTCGATGATGTGTGTCTGTCGGACTCCGCCCTCGAGAGCCCGCAAACCGCATTCGACTTTGGGAATCATGCCGTCGCAGATGGTTCCGTCGTTGATCCAGCGCTGCGCCTGCTCGCTACCCACGGAGGCTTGAAGTTTGCCTTGGCCGTCCTGAATACCCGAGACGTCGGTGAGTAGGATCAGCTTCTCCGCTCCCAGAGCCTGCGCGACCTCCGAGGCCACGACATCGGCGTTGATGTTGTAGGTTCCCCCCGCCTCGTCCAATCCGATGGGCGCAATGACGGGAATGAAATCCGAACCCACCAAGCGGTCGAGAATTTCGGGCTGGATCCGGTCGACTTCGCCCACCATGCCCATATCGATGCCTTCCTCGTCGTCGGCGACCTTTTGCGGGCTCAGTTTGCGCGCCACGATCAGATGGCCGTCCTTGCCGCTGAGCCCGAGGGCTTTTCCACCCCAGCTATGCACGGCGGCGACGATGCCGCGGTTGACTTGGCCCACCAGCACCATTTCCACGAACTCCATGGTCTCGAAATCGGTCACCCGCATGCCGCGCACGAACTGACTCTTGATGCCCATGCGATCGAGCAGCTTGCCGATCTGCGGACCGCCGCCGTGGACGACGACCGGGTTGAGCCCCAGCGATTTGAGAAGGACCAGGTCTTCGGCAAACCCCGATTTGAGGGTGTCCTCCACCATTGCATGACCGCCGTATTTGATGACGACGGTCTTCCCCCGGAAGCGCTGAATATAGGGCAGTGCCTCGAGAAGAACCTCGGCCTTTGCGATCAGTTGGTCCATGGCGGCTCGATTCCCATACCGTACACGGGCGCCGGCCCGCGTGGGTGAGACTACAGTATATACCGGGACAGGTCCTGGTCCTCCAGGATCGGCCCCAATTTTTCGCGTACGTAGGCGGCGTCGATCTGGAAGCGCGAGCCCGATTTTTCCGGAGCGTCGAACGAGATCTCGTCGAGGATCCGTTCCATGACCGTGTGCAATCGACGGGCACCGACGTTCTCGCTGCGCGAGTTCACCTCGACGGCGCTACGCGCGATCTCTCGGATCGCGGACTCCTCGAACTCGATTTCGACGTTTTCGGTAGCGAGGAGTGCCTTGTACTGGCGGGTCAAGGCGTTTTGCGGCTCGGTCAGGATGCGGACGAAGTCCTCGAGACCGAGGGCCTCGAGCTCCACCCGGATGGGAAAGCGGCCCTGGAACTCCGGAATCAAGTCGGAGGGCTTGGCGAGATTGAACGCTCCGGAGGCAATGAACAAAATGTGGTCGGTCCGTACCATGCCGTGGCGGGTCTTGACCGAAGAGCCTTCGACCAGAGGAAGTAGGTCTCGTTGTACGCCCTGGCGCGAGACGTCGGGGCCGTGCTGCGACTCGCGACCGGCGATCTTGTCGATCTCGTCGATGAAAACGATTCCGTGTTCCTCCGTGCGACGAATCGCTTCAGCCGCGACCTTTGCCATGTCGATCAGGCCTTGAGCTTCTTCGTCTTTGAACATGCCGAGTGCGTCGGCGACCGAACTCTTGCGCGTACGGTTGTCCTTACCGGCGCCGCCCGGACCACCGCCCAGGAAACTGCCGAGCGTTTCCTTCAGGTTCATGCCGACGTCTTCGAGATTTTGCGGCGTAATGACCTCGAACATCGCAGCGCCTTTCGGTTGCGGTGTTTCGATCTCGACTTCCCGGTTGTCGAGGTCGCCCGCGCGCAGCATTTTGCGCAGTTTTTCTCTCGCATCGTCGCTTTCGGGGCTGGTCTCGGGTCCGCCTTCTCCGCCCGCGGGGGTATTCAAGAGGAGAAGGTCGAGAACCCGGTCTTCGGCGTTCTTGGCGGCGGCCACTTGAACCTTTTCCGTCTCTTCGTCGCGAACCATGCCGATAGCCAGTTCGGTGAGGTCGCGAATGATCGACTCTACATCCCGGCCTACGTAGCCGACCTCGGTAAACCGCGAGGCCTCGACTTTCGTGAAGGGGGCGTCGACGAGTTTGGCCAGACGACGCGAGATTTCGGTTTTCCCCACTCCCGTCGGTCCGATCATGATGATGTTCTTTGGTGCGATTTCGTCGCGCAGTTCTTCGGGCACTTGCAGACGCCGCCATCGGTTGCGCAGCGCGATTGCGACGGCGCGTTTGGCGGCGTTCTGACCGACGATGTAGCGGTCGAGTTCCGAGACCGTTTCCCGGGGGGTCATTGGATACTCGCTCATGGCAGGACCTCCACCGTCAGTTCGCCGTTGGTGTAGACGCAAATGGCGCCGGCGATCTTCATGCTTTCTTCGGCCACGGTGCGTGCGTCGAGCTGGGTGTGACCGACCAGCGCACGGGCCGCGGAAAGTGCGTAGTTTCCTCCTGAGCCGATCGCTACGATGCCGTCGTCGGGTTCTATGACGTCGCCGGCACCCGATACGAGTAGTGAGGTCT
This sequence comes from uncultured Myxococcales bacterium, assembly GCA_964553415.1. GTDB lineage: Bacteria > Desulfobacterota > Binatia > UBA1149 > JAJCZL01 > CAZKLE01. Next base: position 21,410 of record CAZKLE010000004.1, on the reverse strand, counting down.
CGGGGTCGGCGACGATGAGCATCGCTTCGAGACGTCGCAGTACGCGATCGCTGCGCCAATCTTTGGCGAGTTCGACGGCGGCGCGCGTGAGGTTGCCGTCGTATTTGTCGAGCTTCCCCTCGAACTTTTCGAACAGAGTAAAGGCGTCGGCTGTCGCGCCGGCGAAGCCGCCAAGGACGTTGCCGCCGTGCAGGCGGCGAACCTTCCGGGCCCGATGTTTCATGATCGTCTGCCCGGCCGAGACCTGACCGTCGCCGACCATGGCCGTCTGGCCGTTGCGCCGGACGGCGATGATGGTTGTTGCGTGAGGTGTCTGCATGCAGCTACCGTGAACTAGCGAGGGCGCCCGCGGATTGCCAATTCCCAGGCTGGCGGCCCTAGGGGCCGGGGACAAACGCGTGGCTCAGGAGCGGGGGTGAGCCTTGTCGTAGACTTCGGCTAAGTGTTTCAGGTCGAGGTGGGTGTAGCGTTGCGTGGTCGAGATGGAGGCGTGGCCGAGCATTTCCTGGATCGCGCGTAGGTCGGCGCCGGCCTCGAGCAGATGGGTTGCAAACGAGTGGCGAACCGCGTGCGGCCCGGCCTTGATGGTCACGCCCCCCCGGCGCAGGTATTTCTCGACGATTCTTCCGATTGAACGCGTGCTTAGACGCGTTCCCCTCAGGTTCAGGAACACGGCGTTCTCGTCGCATTTTCGACGGTTCCAGCCGTGGCGATAGCGAGTGAGGGCCTCGAGCGCCTCGGCGCCAACGGGCACAACGCGTTGCTTGTTTCCTTTCCCGTGTAGCACACGCACGACGCCGAGATTGAAATCGATATCGGACCAGTCGCAGGCGGCCGCCTCCGCAGCTCTCAGCCCGCTCGAGTAGAGGAGTTCGAGAAGGGCCCGGTCGCGGAGTTCCGCCGGCTCGTCGCCGTCGGCGGCGCCGAGCAGGCGCGCCATGTCGTCAAGAGGAAGATGGACGGGAAGCCGTGCACCGATTTTGGGGGCGGAAACCAAGCGGGCGCTATCGGCACAGCCTTCGCTGCGTGAAATGAACGCGGACAGCGTGCGCAGCGAGGCGAGATCGCGGGCCACCGTAGCCCGGCTCGAGGCCGACAAGCGCTGGGCGAGATAGGCGCGGAGGGCGTTGGGGCCGGTGTCCAGAACTCCCCTCATGTCCTCGTTCTTGCCGATGCGGGCACCTGCAAACAAAAACCCGGCGAAGCGGCTCACGTCACGTACGTAAGCGCAGATGGTGCTGCCGGCCAGACCTCGTTCCACCCTCAGATAGTCCGCAAAGCGCCGGATGTCGGCGATGATGGGCGCGTGTTCGCCGAGGCTTGCCTCCCTGACGAGCGTTTGCAGGAGGGCTTCCACCTTCGCGCGTGATTGTTTCGACCCCACCGCGCCCATGGTATCAATCGATCGATGGCCTCTCAACGCAAGCGTAATGGCACCACCGCTTTGCATGGCGAGCACGTCGAGTTTCCCAGCCGGCGCGGTAGCCTGCTGGTCGGCGACGTATTTCGCGCCGAAAAAGACGCCCCGTTTCTCGTTCTTTGCCATGGTATGGAATCCGCCCGCGGCGGCACCAAGCAGAAGGCGATGATTCGTCGCTTTGTGCCTCTCGGCTACACCGTACTCGTGTTCGATTTTTCCTACGTCGGCGATTCCGAAGGATGTTTCGAAGACATGACGGTTCGCGGCGAAGTCGAGGACGTACATGGTGCCCTCGATTTTGCCGCCGAGTTTCGCGCGAGGTCGTACACGCTGATCGGTTCGAGCTTGGGGGGAACGGTGGCTCTACTGGCCGCTGTCGAGCGTGCCGAACAGGTGGGTTCGGTGGCGACGATTGCCGCAGTGGCCGACGCGGGGCTTTTCACGCGAGGGCTCTCCGAGCAGGACTTGCGAGACTGGCGCGCGAGCGGCTCCCGGCGATGGCACGAGTCGCGCATGAAGCGCTCCTTTCTCGACGATGTCGAGAGCCTCGATATACCGGCTGCCTTGTCGGCTTTGCGCTGCCCGCTCCTGGTTACTCACGGGTCGGTCGATTCTGTGGTGCCCGCGGCCCACGCGCGTCTCATCGAGCGCTCGGTGGCCGGGCCGGTAGAGGTCGAAATTTTTGCGGGTGTCGACCATCGATTCGAGGAAGTCGGCGCGCTGACGGCGCTGATTGACGGCTTGCAGCGCTGGCTCGTGCGGGTGACCGGACCGACGCGCGGTTGCGGATAGCATGAGGGTCGTCTGCCATGGATGCCGCGCCGTCCGTACTTTCGAGGGGACGCTGTCACGGCGTGAGGAGTGCGATCGTTGCGGCGCCGATCTACGGTGTTGCCTCAACTGCCGGTTCCACGACGAGTCCGCCTACAACCAATGCCGGGAGTCTTCCGCCGAACGGGTCTTGGAAAAAGGGCGGGCGAACTTTTGCGACTATTTTAGCGCTGCCTTGCAAACACCAGCCGCGAGGGAGGATTCGGATGCGACAAGCGAACTCGAGAAGCTATTCAAGAGTTGAGGGTGGGATGGCGAGGTCGGCGGTGGTGGCGATCGCGGCGTTTCTACTCCTAACCGCCGCGATCGCCTGCCGTCCCGCCAGCGGCAGCGCGCGAGCGGCGGCCGAAGCATTCCTTGATGCCCAGTACGTGCGCATTGATCTGCAGGATTCGTTGCGGAGGACCGACGGCCCGGCTTCACGGAAGGTACGCGAGGAGATCCGATTGACCGAGGGGCTCGATGCTCCGGCAGAGGAACACAAGCCGCGGATTCACTATAGGCTCAGACGCAGCCAACCGAGTGGAGACGGTGCGGCGGGAAACGACATGACGTTTGTCTACCGACTGACGATCTCGCCGCAGGGCAGCGAAGCTTTCACGCGTGACGTGATCCTGACCGTGCGAAAACGCGGCGACCGATTCCGCGTGACCAATTATATGGAGAAATGACCTGGCTCGGCGGTCGACGGGTGGCCCGGCGGCTGCGCCGTCAGCGCCCGTGAAAGCGCGGCTTGCGTTTGTCGAGGATGGCCTGGATGCCCTCGGCCGCGTCTTGGCTTTGAAACGTTCGGCTTTGCCGTTCGGCTTCGATGTCGATGGCCGCCTCGATGTCTCTCTCGTAGCTGCCGCGTAGGGTTTCCTTGAGCGCCCGTACGGCGAGAGGAGCGCTGGCGGCGATGTCGGCGGCGAGTTCCTCGACCACCTCATCGAAGTCTTCGTCGGCAAGGCGATTGGCGATGCCGAGTTGAAACGCCTCCTCGCCGGAGATGATACGCCCCGTATACAGAAGCTCGGCGGCTCGGCTCGGCCCGATAAGACGGGGAAGGTTCCATGTTGACGCCATGCCGGGGTGGATTCCCAACTTGACGAAGGTCATGCCGAGTTTGGCCCCCGAGCGGACCACACGCAGGTCGGCTCCCAGAGCAAAACAGAAACCGGCGCCGATGGCATGGCCGTTGACCGCCGCGATGGACGGAATCCGCAAGTCGCGGATGGACAAGAACAGACGGTAAAATGCCGCTCCGCCGCCGAGGGTTTCGGCGTCGCTGTCGATGCCGGCCTCTTTGCCGAGGGTCTTGAGGTTGGCGCCGGACGAGAAGGCCTTGCCCGCCCCCCGGATCACGCAGACTCGAGCCTCGTCGTCTGCGTTGATCCGTCCGACCGCGTTTGCAATCTCTTGACCCATCAACGGGGTCATGGCGTTGCGTTCGGCGGGGCGGTTGATCGTAATGCGTGCGATGCCGTCCTTGACTGCGAAGAGAATGGTCTTGAAATCCATGGTTGCCACCTACCCGATGCACGAATACAATCGGCAGCCGTAGCCCTCGCTGCGCGTACTGTCAACGTTGCTGCATCGACGAACGGAGTTTCATCTCATGAAAAAACTGCCCGCGGTTGTCGCCGTCCTGTTGGCTGCGGCCATAGGCTTCGCGGTCTCTACGCTCAACACGAGCGTCAAGAGGGCGGCTCGTGACTACGCGGAGTCGGTGCGCGCGGCCGGTCATTACAAGGTTCGCTATGACTCCACCGGGATCGGCTTTTCCCCTCTACCCTCGGTGGTTCTTCGCGGTCTGGTGATCGAGGACTCCGGCGGGGGCGCCGACCACGAAATCGTGCGGGCGCCGATCGTACGCATCAAGCCGCGGCTTTTGCCGATGCTCGTGGGCTTGGCGCGGGTGGCCGGCGTCGAACTCGAATCGCCTACCATCACCATCCGACGCCTGGGCACGGGAAGGGTGACGATGGGTAAATGGATAGCCGGTACGCCTGCAGATGCGATGCTGACGGTATCTGTGCCGTTGCATGTGCGCAACGGCACACTGGTGTGGGAAGAACACCACGAGGAACCGCCGGTGCAATGGGTTTCCAAGAACCTGAGGCTGGATGTCGAGACCACCGTCGAGGACGGGAGCACGGCGTTTTCTCTAGAGCTCCAACCTACGGGGCCGTCGTCTCGGATTCGTGCCGACGGTACCGTGCGGCCGACGGGTGAACCCACGAAGGGGCTACGCGTCGATCTGCGTTATGTCGTCTCGGGTTTGGACACCGACAAGGCTCATCTCTTCCCGCGTATCGGCGATGCCCATTTGAGCGGGGCTCTCGAGCTTGCCGGCGAGGCGCACGGCTATGCCGGCGCCGAGCGCACCGAGAACGTACCCGCCGAGAAGCTCACCATCACGGTGAAGGGCCGCGGTACTTTGGCGGTCAAGGATGTCCGTGAGCCTCTCGATCTCGATATGGTTCTGTCCGATAAAGAGGGCCGGCTGCGTTTTGAAAAGGCCTCGATGGCATGGAACGGCATCGACGCGACGCTATCGGGGTGGACCGCGCATTTCTTCGATCAGCCCGCTTCGTTCCGGCTCCATTTCGACCATGCCGACAGCGATCGGATCCTGGCCCAGTTCGGGGTTGCCGACCGCTGGCGGCCGCGAGCCATCCTGTCGGGCGAAATTCGTATCGAAGGCACGCTGAACAAGCCTCTGATGCAGTACACGGCGAAGGCCGGCGGAATCAAGATGGACTTCTACGACGGCTACCCGGTCGTAGTCGGCCCGTCGGCGATCAAGGGTCTTTTGCTACAGTCGAGCGCCGACTTTTCGGCTGTCGTGGATACTCCCTCGTTGAGCGTAGGGCCGATGAAAATCGAGCCGGCGCTGTTCGGTGCACGCTACTGGCGGAATAAGCTCGGCGTGAACATGGCCAATGTGCCGATCTGGGACGGCGTCGGGACCGTTTCGGGACGGCATGAACCCCTGAAGGCCAACGCCGTCGAGGTGGCCGGGCTGTTTGACGACTTGGATGCGGCGGTTGCTCTAAAAAACGTTTTTCCCGGTCTCGAGCCCGATGTGTCGGGTCGTATGGACGCAATCGTACAGCTGGGGAGTGACGATAGCGGTACGTGGGCGATGGGTAGAATCGGGGTGCATCGTGGTCGCTTCGCCGGCTTTGCGTTGGCCGCGAGTCTGCTCGGACAAATCGCGGCGAGTCCGGGGCTGGAGAGTTTTGCAGGCCCTGAGGTCGAAGAGGCCGCTGGCGGTGCATTCGGCCGTGATAGCGAATTCCGAACGGTGAAGTTCGATTTCAAGTCGCGCCGTGACGGCTTCGATCTGGGTACACTACAGATTTATCTCGACGGTCTCGAGATGCAGGGCTCGGGCACGGTGGATGCGGAGGGTGTCATCGATGTACAAGCCGATACGGCTCTGAGCCGGCGGGTGGTCAAAGCGATCCTACGCAAGTCCCCGGGTTTGCGAGCCCTGGTCTCCGCTGATGGATCCATCCATGTGCCCGTGCGTTTGCTGGGAAAGCTGGCGGCCCTCAGCGTCAAGGTCCGCCCTGAATTTTTGAAAACCGCAACGGATGCCGTAAGCGGTCGACGGGTTTCCCCTGTGCCTCCTTTTCAACCGGGACCCACCCTCGACATCGAGCTTCCCAAACTCGAAGAGCAGTACGGGCGCTGAGTCTCGAGGCCCGTGTGGTTTGTTCTTAGTTTGGCGCTGGTCGTGGCTTTGGCAGCCAGCGCGAGGCGTCTCCTGCGTGCGAGACGCCGCAGGCTCGGGCAGGCCCGTTTGCCGGGCGCCGGCCCGTCTCATCCGATTCCCGTCGGATCGTATCGAGAAATCGACGAGCACCTGGAGGGGAGGCGCTGCCCCTGCGGAGGAAAATACGCCAGTCTCGGCGAAGCCAGCGCCGAGCAAGACGGCACCAGCATCCGCGTGGTGCGAGTCGAGTGCGGGCGTTGCGAAGAACTCGGGTGGGTGTATTTCGATACCTCGGAAGTCCCACTCCCGCCGACCCTCCATTGAGGGCACGTGACACGACGGCGCGTATGAAGATCCCCCCCGGCGCCTACGATTGCCGACTCGGCTTATACTCGGTGTTTATCGAGATGCCGCGAGCGCAGTCGATCTACCTCAAACTCGTGATCGAGAGCTATGAGGGCATCGCCGTCGTCCGCAATGTCGAACCGGACGAAGGCGGCGATGAGGTGCGCCAGGTGCTGCTCGTCGTCAGCGATTTCCTGTCGCTTACCGAAGACGTTCTCGAACAGTTCTCGAGCGAGGTCCCGTTGCGGCTTCTCGAGCCCACGGTTGCCATGCGAGGTGATCTACGCCGTCAACTCTTGGGTGAACTCGACGAACCATGCGGGCGTGCGAAGTAAGCGACGCCGATCGAGATACCGTACAGACCGAGCAGCGGAAGAGCCATGAGGATCTGCGATGCGACGTCCGGCGGGGTGAGAATCGCGGAGAGCACGAACACCGCGAGTACCGCGTAACGGATGTAGGTGAGGAGCGTTTTGTGGGTAATGAGGCCGATTCTCGTCAGGAAGAAACTGACCACCGGCATCTCGAATGTGATACCGAACGCAAGCAGCATGCGCGAGGAAAACGACAAATACTCGCTGATACGGATCGCCGGGTTGATGCCTATTTTTGCGTACTCGCCTAGAAGAAAGGGGAAGCCGATCGGGAAGACCACGAAGTAGCAGAAGGCGGCGCCGCTCAAGAAGAACGCGGTCCCGAAGGCGACAAAATATTTGGCGTAGCGGGCCTCGGCTTGCTTTAGCCCCGGGGCTACGAACTGCCAGGTCTGGTGCAGGAGAAACGGCAGGGCCAGGAATAGCGCTGCGATGAAGGCCACTTTGAGGCGGGTGAAGAAGGCCTCCGCGACGCCGGTGCCGATGAGGGTCGTTTCGACCGACAGTCCATCCGCCGCCGAGTGCAGCGGGTCGGTCAGTGCTCGGAAGATCAGCTGGCTCTGCGGATAACAAATCGCAAAACCCACGGCCACCGCCAGGAGCGCGCGGCTCAGTCGGTGCCTCAACTCTTCGAGGTGGCCGGAGAGAGGGAGTTCGAGTTCGGCCATCAAGCGTCCGAGTCTTTGTCTTCGTCGTCTTTCTGTTCTTCGGCCCCACCTTTGCGGGCTTGCGGCTTCTCGTCGCCTGTTTCTACGCTGTCGGCGGCACTGCGCACTTCTTCCTTGACCATGATGCGGGCGTTGTCGAGTTCTTCGGTGATGTCGGAAGTGGCCCTGCGGAATTCGGCGAGTCCTCGGCCCAGCGAACGTGCCAACTCGGGGAGTCGTTTCGGTCCCAGCACGAGCAGTGCAATGACCAGAATGACGATTAACTCGGTTGAACCGATACCAAACATGGTTTTTCCGGCGCTGCCCCGCCACCGACGGTGGTAACCCGACCCAACGCTAAGGACAAGCACCTCGGCTGTCAACCGTTGTCGGTGGGCAGGGGGCGTGGACATGCTTTCGGGGTCGGTCGGGAGTAGCCATGGCCCATGCGCACGACCTGCATTGTCGCCGACGAGCGTTTCCAGAGGCACGACCCGGGCTATGGTCATCCCGAGCGCCCCGAGCGGCTGAAGGTCCTCGACGAGCTCCTGGCCGAGCCCCGCTTCCGCGACCTACCGCGGGTGGCATCCCGCGCGGCAACGGAAATAGAGCTCGCCCGTGTGCACAGCAGTGCGCACCTGAAAGCGGTGGCGGCCAGTGCCGGTCGGCCGCAAACTCGCTTCGACGCCGACACCGCGGCCTGCGCGGATTCATTTGCGGCGGCGAAGCTGGCCGTCGGCTCGGCGATCGAAGCCGCTGACGCCATCCTCGCGGGTTCGGCGGACAACGGTTTTGCGGCTCTGCGTCCACCCGGCCATCACGCCGAGCACGACCGTGCCATGGGTTTTTGCTTGTTCAACAACGTAGCCGTTGTGGCGCGCCACTTGCTCGCCGGCGGGCTCGAGCGGATCCTGATCCTCGACTGGGATGTCCATCATGGCAACGGCACTCAACACATTTTCTACAACGACACCGAAGTCATGTATGTCTCCCTCCATCAGTATCCGTTTTACCCCGGGACCGGTTCTGCGACCGAAGTGGGTGCGGGCAAAGCGGAGGGCTATAGCGTAAATTTGCCGATGTCGGCAGGCGCCGGGCCTGCGGATTACGGTGCCGCGATGCGTGAAATCGTCATGCCGGCGGCACTGCGATTCGATCCGCAGTTCGTGCTCGTGTCGGCCGGGTTTGATGCTCACCGCGATGACCCGTTGGCGCAGATCAACTTGGACGCCGACGCATTCGCCGAACTGACGGACGTGACGGTTCGGATTGCCGATCGTTGTGCAAAGGGGCGCGCGCTTTTGTTGCTCGAAGGGGGCTACGATCCGGCGGCATTGAAGGAATCGGTCGCGGTGGTGTTGCGGCACTTGCGCGAACCGGCCGAGCCGGGCCTGCAGGGGGGAGAGCTTTCGGCCTGGGGGCGGCAGACCGCCGCCGCCCTCTCGTCTTACTGGAAGATGGCCCCTGAACGGTAGCGCTCTATGGTGTCGTGGCTCAGAGGAGTGGGGCCTCCGTCGATGCTGAGAGTCTCGGTGCCCGAGTCGGGATCGACCTGCCACTTGGGTGCAAAGTCTACGGGCTCGGACCCACTGTGGAAACATTCGATGAATCCGTTCTTGTCCGCGGGGCGCGCGCGTAGGCCGGTCTTGGTGTCGATGTGGACACAGCTGATGTCGGCCGGCACCTCGAAGTCGCTCACCGGAGTGCCCGCCAAGGCATGCGACATGAAGTCGAGAAAGATCGGTGCGGCGACCCGGCCGCCGGTTCCGGAGCTGCCGAGCGTGCGGTCGTCATCGTAGCCCACCCAGACGCCGGTAACCAGATGGGGAGTGAAGCCGATGAACCAAGCGTCGCGTTGCTCGTCGGTGGTGCCGGTCTTGCCCGCCACCGGTCGGTTGAGAGGCCGTACCGCCCGGCCCGTACCGCGTTCCACAACGCCTTGTAGCATGCTCGTCATCAAGTAGGCGGTCTGCGGGCTGATCACTTTTCGGGTGCGGGGAATCTTGTTGAGCATGACCCAGCCGTTGGCGTCTTCGATACGCGTGATCGTGACCGGCTCGGTCCAGACCCCTGCATTGGCGAACACCGCGTAGGCGCTGGTGATCTCTTCGGGGATCACCTCGGAGGTTCCCAGCCCGATCGAAAGGTTCGCGCCGATCGGAGTCGTGAAGCCGAACTTCTTTACGTAATCGCGAACTTTGTCGGCGCCCAAATCTTGGACGACACGGACGGTAACGACGTTTCGAGACTTCTCGAGCGCGTGCCTCAGGGTCGTCGGTCCGTAAAACCGACGGCTGTAATTCTGCGGGCGCCATATCTTGTCGTGGTCGATGTATTGGATCGGGGCGTCCAGGAGAATGCTTGCGGGGGTATAGCCGGCGTCGAGTGCGGCGGCATAGACGAAGGGTTTGATCGCCGAACCCGGTTGTCGTTTGGCCTGCACCGCGCGATTGAATTGGCTGCGTTGAAAGTCGTAGCCCCCGACCATGGCTTTGACGTGGCCGGTTGAAGGATCCATTGCGAACAGAGCCCCCTCGAGTTCGGGGATCTGCGTCAGTGTGAAGGATGTCTTATCGCCGTCGACGTGCGCCGCCAAGATGACGACGTCGCCGATATGAAAGCGGTGGGTTTTGATCTTTTTGCTCCAAACGAGAGCGGAGACGTTGAGCGATGCCGTACGATTGCCGAGGGTAGCCTCGATCTTGCGCGGCTCGACCGAAGTCACCACTGCTTCGTAGAGTTCCCCGTCGTCCAGGTCGACGAGGTCGGCTCTTTTTTGGTCGAGCGCGATCCGTGCTTGGATGTCGTCGCCTTCCAGGTGAGAGGCCGCACCTCGGTAGCGGAGACGCATGTCGACGGCGCGTACGCCTTTGCGAACCGCCGACTCGGCCGCCTTCTGCATGGCGGCATCGATTCCCGTGTATACGCTGAATCCTTGGTGATACGGCGCCTGCTTGCCAAAGTGTTCTTCGAGGTATTGGCGGACGAACTCGACGTAGTAGCTCGCCGACTTCGGGGTTCGGTGCCGACGAGGGAGTACGGCGACACCGGCGTCCAAGGCGGCGGCATATTCCTTGTCGGTAATGAACCCTTCATCCCTCATGCGCTTGAGGACGTAACGTTGCCGTGAAAGGGCCCCTTGTGGGTTACGGGTCGGTGAATAGCGGCTCGGCGCTTGCGGAAGTCCGGCCAGCAGCGCGGCTTCGGGCAGGGTGAGCTCGCCGACCTTCTTGTCGAAGTAGGAACGGGCCGCCGCACCGACCCCATAGTTGCCGTCGCCGAGATAGATCTCGTTGAGGTAGAGGAACAGGATTTGATTCTTGGTGAGTTCTCGTTCGAGCCTCAGAGAGAGCATGATTTCGCGGAGCTTGCGCTTGTAACTCCGCTCGGGGGTGAGCAGGAGCGCTTTGACGACTTGCTGGGTGATGGTGCTTCCACCCTGCACGACGTTGCCGGCTAGAAGGTTGGCGACGAAGGCTCGCGCGATGCTGCGGATGTCGATGCCGCGATGCGAATAGAAGTCGGAGTCTTCGGCGGCGACGAAAGCGTAGCGAACCACGGGGGGGATATCTTCAATCGCCGTGAGATAGCGCTTCTCGAAGAAAAATTCGCCGGCCAATTCCCCGTCATCGGCATATACTCGCGTGGCGACGGGCGGCTTATACTCGAGAAGACCGTCGATCGGCGGCAGTTGGTTCCAGTACTGGTCATAGAGGGTGAAACAGACCGCGCCGACAGCACCGCCCACCATCATCATCAGAATAAGAAGAATCCAACTCAACCGCCGCATCGGGCACGCTCCCGATGAAAGTAGCGATGGCGGTCCATCCGGTCAACAGGGTTCCATGTATTCGGGTAGCGGTTGCCGTTGCACCCGAACCGGTTAGGCTCTGCCGGTGACGGTATCGGGAGGGTTGGATACGGCCGCGGAGCTGCTGCAAGCCGCCCGGGGCGTCTTTGTGTTGACCGGATGGGCCGGTATCGCTGTCGGGGTGGCGCCGTGAAGGTCGAGTTTTTGGGGCTTGCCGCCGAGTATCAGGAAGTGCGCGACCAAGTGCTCGAGCGCATCCATGCTGTACTCGAGACCCAGACCTTCGTGCTCGGCGAGCAAACAGGAGAACTCGAGGCATCGATGACCGATTGGGCGGGGGTTCCGCATGCTGTGGCCTGTTCCTCGGGTAGCGACGCGCTGACCCTGGCGTTGATGGCGCTCGGAGTTGGTAGCGGACACGCGGTGATCGTTCCGAGCTTCACATTTTTTGCTACCGCCGGCGCTGTCGCACGGGTTGGTGCCCTTCCCGTCATGGCCGACGTCGATCCGCTCACCCACAACATGCATGCGAGCGAGCTTTCGGCGACGGTGGAAAAAGAGTTTCGCAGTCAAGCGGACGGACGATGGTTGCATCGAGGTTCCGGCGCCGAACTCAGAGCGGTGATCGTCGTTCATCTCTACGGCCGTGCAGCGCCGATGCGCGAACTCACCGGGCTGACGGGCGAGCTTGGTGTGGATCTCATCGAGGACGCGGCGCAGGCGATTGGTGCCCGCACGGACTGCGGGCCGGCCGGCAGCGTGGGACGGATCGGCTGCTTCTCGTTTTATCCGACGAAAAACCTGGGTGGTGCCGGGGACGGCGGAATGCTGACGACTTCCGATACCGCGCTGGCGCAACGCCTGACGGCCTTGCGGGTGCATGGTGCGGCGCCGGGTAGCTATCGGCACGAAGAAACGGGGATGAACGGCCGCATGGGCGAGCTGCAGGCTGCATACCTGAACGCGAAAGTGCCGCGATTGAAAGCCTGGACCGAGCTTCGCGCGAAGGCCGCCGAAGGCTATCGGCTGGAACTGAGAGAGCTGGAAAGCGCGAGCCTCTGTTTTGCTCCGGCGTCTGCCGTGGCGGGCTCCCACGTCTATCATCAGTTCGTGGTTCGGATTCCCGAAGGCCGCGACGCGGTCGCCGAACACCTTCGCGCCGACGGTGTCGATTGCCGGGTGTTTTATCCTTTGCCGTTGCACCTCCAGCCGTGTTTCGCCCCCCTCGGTTACGAACCCGGCTCCTTGCCGGTCTCGGAACGGGACTGTAGGCAGGTACTCGCGCTGCCCATGGGTGTGCACGTTGGTAGAGATCAGATCGAAGCCGTGGGTGCATCGTTACGACGGGCGCTGGCCGTCTGAGACCACGGTGGCGGCGGCGGCGAAACAGGTGGAATCCTTCCCGACGGTTACGGTCGTCGGTGGTTCCGATCCCTCGGCCGGAGCGGGAATCCAAGCCGATCTACGTAGTCTCGAAATGTTGGGGGTGTCGGCCATGACGGTCGTCACCGCGTTAACCGTGCAGGACGGTCGGCACCTGGAGCTGGTGGAGGCGGTTGCCGCCGATCTGGTCGAACGTCAATTGGCGGCAATGCTCACTGCGTTTGCTCCGTGCGTGGTCAAGTGCGGGCTGTTGCCCACAGCCGAAATCGTCGACTGCATCGCTCGGCTCGTCCGTGAGCACGAGGGATCGTTGGTCGTGGATCCCGTGTTGCAGTCCTCGGCCGGCCCGTCATTGGTAGACGCGTTGGTACCCAATGCGCTCGCCGAAGAACTGTTTCCATCCGCGACCGTCGTGACGTTCAACGTCGGCGAGGCCGAGCATTTCATGCGTGGGCAGCTGACTTCGCCGGCCGACATGGAAGCTGCCGCACGCGCGCTGGCGGGCGGCGGATGCCGGGCGGTCGTCATCAAGGGCGGTCATTTGGCGGCGCGTCAAAACGCAGGCTCGGTCACCGATGTGTTATGGGACGGCCGGCGTATGCACCACTTCCGCGCCGAGCGCCGGCGTGCCGGGGACCTGCACGGTAGCGGTTGCGCATTCGCGAGCGCGACGGCGGCCGGCCTGGCACGCGGAATGAACGTTGCCGAGGCCGTGGCTCGAGCGGGTGAGCACGTGCGAGGGCTGATCGACCGAGCCGTGGCCCTGGGCGACGGGGTGTTGTTGAGGATGCCCCCCTTTTGACCGCTGCGGCGCTGCTTTGTTCGACAGACCGCTAAGCTATGATCCGCCCAGGGGAGGTTTCGGCCTTGGCGACCGGCGAGCTGGAAACAAACAAGAGGAAGTCGAGGACCCCGCCCGGGCATTCCTTGGCCTTGCTCGAAGAGATCGCGGTTCTGATCGGGCGTGTGCACGATCCCCAGGAAGTGCTCGAACTGGTGGTCAAGCGCATCGCATCGGCAATGGATTACGATGTCTGCTCGCTCTACAGCTACGATCCGAAGACGGAATCCCTGAGCCTGGCGGCGACCCATGGGCTGCCCTCACGCTGTATCGGTCGTGTTACCATGCAGAAGGGCGAGGGGCTCGTCGGCCTGGTCATCGAGCAGGCCGAGCCCATCGCGGTGGAAGATGCGCTCTCGCATCCGCGTTTCAAGTTCTTCCCGGAGCTCGGTGAAGAGAAGTATCATTCGTTCTTGGGTGTACCGGTCGGAAATTCAGCCTTTTTATTGGGGGTGTTGGTGGTCCAGACGCGTTGGCGTCGGCACTTCGGTAAAGAAGAGCAGAGTCTGATCCGTACGGCGGCTGGTCAGTTGCACGCCGTCATGGTCAACGCCCATCTGACCGAGCGTTTGCAGCGCCAGGAGGATGAGCGCGATCGTTTCCGCAGGGAGATGATTGAGGCCACCCATCGCCTCGAACAGTATGAGAAGGGCGAGGCGTCCTCCGACGCCGCTGCCACCGGTGCCGAGGGCCCCGTGCGCTTGTCGGGACTCGGGGTCTCACCCGGTTTCGGAACCGGGCGCGCGCATTGCCTCGTCAAGCATCTGGACTTCGCGGATGTCGAGAATACGGAAGTGGAAGATCCGATCGCCGAGGCCGCTCGTTTCGACGAGGCCCTGACCGCCGCTTCCGCCGACATCGAAAAGGCGCGCGGTCGGATGCACGAACTCGTACCCGAGGTGGGCGGTGCCATCTACGAGGCGCTTCGCTTGGTGCTCGAAGATGAATCTCTCGCACGGCGTGTGCACGAACTCATCGCCGACGGTGACGTCGCCGAGTTCGCCCTCAAGCGTGTCATCGGCGAGTACGCGGAGACTCTTGCGTCGATGACCGACAGTTATCTGCGCGAGCGCGCCGTCGATGTGCGCGATGTAGGCCGGCGTATTTTGGATCGCTTATCGGGAAGCGATGGAAGCGCTACCCTCGATGTGGTCGACGACGACACGGTACTGGTGGCGGAAGAACTGGCCCTGACCGATCTTTCGAGCGTCGATACAGCTAAGCTGTGCGGTATCGTCACGGGCGCGGGCGGTAAAACCTCGCACGCGGCGATTTTGGCGAAATCGTTGGAGATTCCTACGGTCGTGGGCTGCGGAGATGCGATCGAGTACTGTCGGCAGGGCGACGAGATCATCGTCGACGGCAACACGGGGACCGCCTACTTGCGGCCCGGCCCCGAAGTCTGGGGCGAGTACAAGAGGCTCCATGCCGAGTACGTGGCCTTCCAGCGGGGCCTCGAGTCTCTGCGTGACTTGCCGGCCGAGACGACCGACGGACATCGAGTCGGCTTGCTGGCGAACGTGGGCCTTCTGAGCGAACTCGAACTGGCCGATCATTACGGAGCCGAAGGCGTCGGGTTGTATCGAACCGAGTTCCAATTTCTTTCCTACCGAGACTTCCCGAGTGAGGCAGAACAGCTCGTTTTCTATCGTCGTCTGATCAAGCGCATGGGCGCACGGCCGGTGACGATCCGCACGTTGGATCTTGGCGCCGACAAGTATCCGGCCTACATGGGAGGACACAAGGAGGCCAATCCGTTCTTGGGCTGGCGTTCGATACGGGTGTCGCTCGATCTGGAAAACCTCTTCGAGGAACAAATCCGTGCGATTCTGTCGGCCGGAGGCGGCGCTCCTTTGCGGATCCTATTCCCCATGATCACCAGCGTTGAGGAGATCCGACGTGTGCGCGAGGTGTACGCGGACTGCGTAAGCGATCTGGCGGCCAGGGGCAAGATGCCTGCGGCCGACGTTGAACTCGGAGCCATGATCGAAGTACCCGCGGCGGTCTTGCGGGTCGAACAGATCCTTCGCGAAGTCGATTTCGTTGCCATCGGCACCAACGACCTGATTCAGTACACTCTTGCGGTTGATCGCGACAACAGCAGGGTCGCGGCCATGTACGAACCTCTCCACCCGGCGGTTCTGGTATCGGTGAAGACGGTGGTGGATGCCGCTCATGCGGCCGGCCGCCGCGTGAGCATGTGCGGGGAGATGGCGGCCAACCCAATGTGTACGTTGTTTCTCTTGGGACTCGGGCTCGACGAACTGAGCATGGGGCCCCAGTACATCCCCGTCATCAAGAAGCTCATCCGCGCGGTCAGCATGGCCGATGCCGCCGATTTGGCGCTGGAGTTGCTCAACTGCGAGACCATCGAAGAAATCAAAGGGCGCATCTTTGCCACGCTGAGAGAGAACGGCCTTCTCGAATTGGTCGAGACCTACAACTAACCCGGTTGCGGCCCCCGCGTGCGGCGGTGGCGCGGGCCGGGTCGGTCTCGGAGCCCGCCTTTTTCGGGCGGCTTGACACGTGGTCCAAAAGCCCTAACGATGAGCGCAAATTTACTCCATAGGTAGGCGCAATGACGAAATCACAATTGGTGGAAAAGTTGGCAGAGAAAGCGGATCTGACCAAAGCCCAGGCCAACTCGGTATTGGAGTCGCTAGTCGCGATTGTGGTCGGGGCGGTCAAAGAGGGTGATCCCGTGAAGATTCCGGGCCTGGGAACCTTCAAAAAGAGGGAGACCAAGGCGCGGCTCGGCCGGAATCCGCAAACGGGAGAGGAAATCCACATCCCGGCTCGGACCAAGGCCGCTTTTACGGTCGCCAAGTCCTTCAAGGATACAGTTCTCGGCTCCTAGCCGCCGCCCTCGGCGTTGGTCTCAGGCGGGCCTGCGACGGGCCGCAGTCGATCTGCGTTCTTTGACCTTGACGCCGAGGTCTTCGAGCAGGCTGTAAAACACCGGCACGACCAGCAGCGTCAACAGCGTTGAGAGGATCAGGCCCGAAAGCACGGCGACCCCCAAGGGCCGTCGGCTCCCCGCCCCGGCGCCGAAGCCGACGGCGATCGGTAGAATCCCGAAAATCGTCGAGATCGCAGTCATCAGGATGGGCCGCAGGCGGGTTTTTCCCGAACGCAGGATCGCCTCCACGGTCTCGACGCCGCGTGATCGGAGAATATTGACGTAGTCGATGAGCAGGATGGAATTTTTGGTCACCAGCCCCATCAGCATGATGATGCCGATGAAGCTGTATACATTCAGCGTCATACCGGCGACGTAGAGCCCTCCGAGGGCGCCCACCATGGCCATGGGAAGGGCGAGCATGATCGTGAAGGGATGCAGGAAACTCTCGAACTGTGCCGCGAGCACGAGATAGATCGCGACCAGGGCGAGCACGAAAGTAAATGATAGGCCCGTCGAACCGCGTGCAAACTCGCGCGACTCTCCGCTCAACGTAGTCGAAAAGCCGGCCGGCAGCATCGAGGATGCAATCGATTCCACCTTGTCCAGTGCGCTGCCGAGGTCGATCCCGTCGAGGTTGGAGCTGACGGTGACCGAGCGGCGACGGTTGTAATGCTGAACGACGCTCGGCCCGACTGATTCCTTTACCTTGACGATACCGGCGAGCTGTACGAGCTGACCCGACGAGCTTCGCACGTAGATGTTGGACAGATCGGCCGGCGCAAATCGGTCCTCCGGATTCAGTTGGACGATAACGTCGTAAAGCTTGTTGCCGCGCTTGAAGGTGGTAGCCGTATCGCCGCCGAGCAGAACTCGCAGTGTATTGGCGATGTCGGCCGCGGCCACTCCGATTGCGCCCGCCTTGTCGCGGCGGATCGAGACTGTGAGCTGAGGCTTGTTGATCTTGAGGCTGCTTTCTACATCGGTAAATCCGTCGGTTTGCTCGAGGATGGCTTTGAGCTTCGCCGCTTGACGGCCGAGAGCGTCGAAGTCGTTCGACTGGAGGACAAACTCCATCGGCTTGGAACTGCCTCCTCTTTGCATCGGGTTGAACTGGGTGAAGAAAATATCGGCACCAACCAAGTTGTGGGTTTTTTGTCTCAGTTCGGCGATTACCTCTTGTGTGCTGTTGTTGCGCGAGGGACCGTGTGGTTGCAGGCGCACGAACATCAATCCCTGGTTCACACGCCCGCCGCCGCGGAAGGCTACGACCGAGAAGTACGACGCCACTTCCGGGGTATGGGAAAGAACGGTCTCCACCTGTTGTTGGTATCGATTCTGATAGGCGACCGTCGACCCTTCGGGAGTTTTCAGCCAGACCTGCAGGTAGCCGCGGTCATCGTTAGGGAGGAATTCTTTGCCGACACCCTGGAATAGGAGCACGCTGGCGATGAGACTCACCACCACGATAACGACCATCGCGAGCCGGTGCTCGAGGGCCCAGCGCAACAGTGTTTGGTAGCCGTCGGCCATGCGGCCGACACGTTCGTCGAAGAGTCGGGCAAGACGCCCCAGCACCCCCGTGCGGCGCGCCGTCGAACCGCTCGACAGAAAACGGGAACAAAGCATCGGGGTCAGAGTCAGAGCAACGAAGCTCGAGACCGAGATGGCTACCGCCACCGAGATGCCGAACTCGAAGAAAAAACGGCCGACGACCCCGGACAGGAACGCAATCGGAACGAACACGGCTACGAGCGTCAGGGTCGTGGAAATCACAGCAAAAGCGATTTCGGCGCTGGCTTCGCGCGCGGCTTGCATGCGCGGAACTCCTTCTTCCATGTAGCGGTAGATGTTCTCGAGCACGATGATGGCATCGTCGACGACGACACCGATCACCAGTGTCAGCGCCATGAGTGTCAGGGTGTTGATCGTGAAGCCCGCGAAGTACATGACGCCGAACGTCGTAATGATGGAGACGGGCATGGTGATACTGGGAATGATCGTGGAGCGTAGGCTCTGCAGAAACACGAAGATGACGAGGAGGACGAGAATGCCGGCGATCAGTAACGACTGCTGCACTTCGCGGACCGAATCTTCGATAAAGCCGGACTGGTCGAAGGCGATGTCGAGACGATACCCTGCGGGAAGCTTCGATCGCATTTCGCCCAGGGCGCGCTTGACCTCGTGGGCGACGGTCAATGTGTTGGCATCGGTCTGTTTGACGATGCCCAGGCCGGTCGTGCGCTGTCCGTTGAAGCGCGCCAGCGTGCGCTCGTTCTCGAATCCACGCCGTACGTGGGCGACATCCCCGAGGCGTACGGGTTGATCGTTGCGGAAGGCGACGATCAGGTTGCTGAAGGCTTTCGGTGTACGCACCTCGCCTTCGGTTTTGACGACGAATTCGCGCCACGCTCCTTCAACTCGGCCGGATGGGATTTCCACGTTTTGGGTCTTGAGGGCGTGGGTGACGTCGGTGATCGTCAAGCTGTGGGCCGCCAGGAGGTCGCGGTCGATTTCGACCCGCATCGCTTCGCGGTTGTTGCCTCCCAACTGAACCCTTCCGACACCGGGGATGGTTTGCAGGCGGGGCTTGAGGATATTGTCGGCGAAGTCGGTGATCTCGAACGCAGAGCGGGTCGGAGAGTAGAGCGCCAACCACATGATCGCGCCTTCGTTGGCGTCGAGTTTGGCGATGCGCGGTTCCTCCGCTTCGTCGGGCAAGCGCCCTCGTACTCGTGACACCCGGTCGCGTACGTCCTGGGCGGCGACGTCGATGTCGCGGTTGAGTTCGAACTGTATCGTGATCGAGCTGGCTTGTTCGGTCGACTCCGAGCGGATGAAGTCGACGCCTTCGACTCCGTTGATTTCCTCTTCGAGAACTTCGGTGATCTCGCTCTCGACCACCTCCGGGCTCGCACCCGGGAGTACGGTCGATACCGATACGACGGGGAATTCCACATCGGGGACTTCGCGCACGGGCAATCGCAGGTAGCCGACCATCCCGAACACGACCAGACCGATGGACATGACCGTCGCCAGAACCGGGCGCTTTACGGATGTGTCGGTAAGGAACACGGGAACTTACCCGGAGGGCAGGTTGCTGCCGCCTGCGTTTTCGGGGTTCGTCTCCGCTGCGATGATCTCGACTTCGTCGCCGTCGCTGAGCCGATGCTGACCGCTGACGACGATTTCAGAGCCGGGTTCGAGCCCCGAGCGTATTTCGACGCGTTCCGGGAGCCTGGTGCCCACGACCACCTGTTTGCGAATGGCTTTGCCGTCGTGAACTACAAACACCCAGGTCTTGCCGTCTGCAGTTACGATCGCCTGTTCGGGAACGAGTATTTGCGCCTTACGCACGGCGATCGCGATGGAGATCTGCACGAACTGGCCGGGTTTTAAGCTTCCTTGCTCGTTGGGAATCTCGGCTTTGAGCTTGAGCAGGCGGGTGTCGACGTCGACGCGAGGGTCAATGAAGGTGACGGTCCCGTTCGCCGACACGCCGGAGTCCGCGGAAACGTGGATCCGAACACCCTTGTGCAGGTCGTTGGCGTAACGGTCGGCGATTCCGAACTCGACCTCGAGCGGATCGGTCTTGACGAGGTATGCGAGCGGGGTGGCCTTCTCGACGAAGTTGCCGACGTCGATCATGTGGGCACCGATGTGTCCGTCGAAGGGCGCACGGATCTGGTAGTCGTCGAGTTGAGTCTGAGCCAAATCGAGCGATGCCTCGCGTTCGCGAACCTCGGCTTCGGCGCTTCGATACTCGGCCTGGGCTTCTTCGAAGGTTTCCTGAGCAACGAGTTTTTCGCGAATGAGCTGTTTGTAGCGCGCGAGTTTGGCTTGCGAGACTGCCATCCCTGCCTTCGCGCGATCGAGTGCCGCGGCTGCCAACGCGAACGAGGCTTGCGCCTTACGGTCATCGAGCTGGAACAGAACCTCGCCTTTGTTTACGAAAGTTCCGTCCTGGAACAGGATGGCGGATACGACGGCTTCGGTTTGCGGCCTGAGTTCCGCTTGCTCGATCGCCCGAATGGTTCCCACGGCGCGGATGGAGTCGGTTACATCCTGGATCGAGGGCATCGCCGTCCTTACGAGAACTTTGCGCTTGGGCCCCGCATCGCTCGGGGCGGAGGCCCGGCAGGCGCCGACGGCAAACGCAAGGACGCACAAAGATACAGCGAGCCCTCGCGGTGCGAACCACTTGTGGTCGGTACGGTTCATATAAGCGCTTGATGCCGGCAGACGACAGTGCCTTGCGGGTCGCTGTGTCGGCGAACTGCCCGTCCAGGATATCAGCGCCGGGCTAAGCTAACAGCCGTTTTTCGGCTTGTCACATGGTGCGCGTCGGCACCATTGCCGGATACCGCGTTGCTCCTTCGTTGCAGCCATTTCAACACGGCCGAGGTGGCGCGAGGGTCGAAGGCGTAGCGTTTGCCGGATTTTGTCTCGACGCCCGCCAGGAGCGAGTGGCGGGCATCGGGAATGGATACGAAATCGGTTTCGTACGTTTTGTCTCGCGCGTTCTCTCGGGCCTCTTGGGCAAAACGGCCATACTTATACAAGTCGTCGGGGTCGTGCTCGCCTACAACGATAAGGACGGGAGCGGTGATGCGAATGACTTCGACCTCGCTCACCCGGCTCGCCAAAAGCACAACCCCGGCGAGTGGTGCGATCGTTTCGTAGCGGGAATAGATTCCCGCAATGTCGTCGGTGCCGCTGCTGTGGCCGAGCAGAAATATGTGCTTGCGATCGATACGAGCATGATCGACGGCACGTCGGTAGGCCTCCAACGCGGTTGAACGTCCCGTGCTGTAGGCGCCTCGGCTGCTGCGTCCGGTGCCGGGTTTGTCGTAGCGGAATACAGCGAAGCCTTGGGCGACCAACTGTTCCGTCAAGAGTTGGTACGCGCCTTTGCCTCCCCCGTCGGCCACCCCGGGTGGCCGACCGTTGCGATCGATCGCTCCGGCGGAGGGGATCAAGACCACCAACGGCGCGGGGCTTTGTTTGGGAAAGTCCCATTGGGCTGCAACCGTTGCATCGACACTTTTGAATGTTGTCTCCACGACGCTGGGACGCGCCAGAAGAACGGCCGGCGAAGTCGGCGCTGCACTACAAAGACCGGCTGGCGCGAGGCAGGCCGCGGGGAGCAGAGCCGG
>CAZKLE010000003.1:0-33895 GCA_964553415.1 uncultured Myxococcales bacterium | reverse complement strand
CGCCGTCATGTTGCAGCAGCGCGGAGCCGCCCTGGCCGAAGCTGACGCGTGCGTCGTCGAAGTCCGCGACCGACTCATCCGGCCGTGACCGGCGCATCGCCCAGGCATGCGCCGAGTCCTGCCAGGCCGCAAATTTCCGCGCGTGACACCTGCCGCATGCTTTCGATCCGACGTAGGTCGTAGCGGTTTGCTGCGGCGGATTGTGCAGGGCCGACGAGTCATGGCCAGCGTTCGTGGCTGCCGCAGCCTTGCCGCCCGACATTATGAGTGGTTCGGCCAGGGCGAGGCAGATCAGCGCCATCGATATGCGGTAGCAAAGCCCGGCGAAGAATCGATCGAATGTCATTGCCTGCAAGATCCAAAGCGCGATCGCGCCACGGGGTGGCTATCATAGCGCTCGCGTCCACGCTACGGCCTCTTCCGGGTCTCACCGATACGCTTATGCGCGGCTTTGTCTGAAAGTCCGTGCTCATGGCTACGGCATCGAGAGCGAAAGGTTGCGCTCGGACTGCGTTACGCGCCGTACGATCCGACGACTTGTTCCGTCGTGCGGCACTGACGACGAAGGACAACGGAGGCTTGGTTTGCGGGAACGACTAGCGCGGATATCGAGGCCGCAGCGCTTCCTTAATGCCGGAGAGGAACTCGCGGACGGCGACAAATCGCATTGGGGCAATCCTACAAGCCACGGCAACCCGGGTGTCAGGCGTCTACAAGACGACCGAAGCCGGCCGGCAAGTACTTCCACACCGCCACCCGCGTACGTTTCACGCGGAATGTTACCCCAAGCGTTACCCCGAGAGTTCCAAAAGGAGAAAATCCGGCCCCGAACAATAAGTACAAATTACCGAAAAGTCTTGTGCTATAGCGGGTCAGTCGATGGCTGGGGAGGTAGGATTCGAACCTACAATCCCCTGATCCAGAGTCAGGTGCCTTACCAGTTTGGCCACTCCCCAGTGTAGAATCACTACCTGCGTCTGCGTCCGGTATGCGGGCCGCCGGGATTCTTCTCCCGCCAGGTAATGCGGCCTCGGGTCAGATCGTAGGGCGACAGCTCTACTTTGACGGTGTCGCCCGGGAGAATGCGAATATAGTACTTGCGCATCTTGCCCGAGATGTGCGCCAGAACAGTATGGCCGTTGTCCAGTTTGACGCGGAAAAACGCGTTCGGCAGGTTTTCTACAACCTTGCCGTCTACCTCGATTCCCTCTTTAGCCATTGCTGCTTCGCACGCCGCCGATCCCAGCGCAACGCGCCACACTACCAGGACACGGGCGGAGTCACAAGGAAAGGCGGCAGCTACGGACACCCCGCGCACAAGAACGAACGCGCGTCCAACCGGCGAGCGGCCCCGGATTCCGGCCTAACCCGCACCCAGCTTGACCCGGAGCCAAGAACGGCCCGGCGGCAGGGACTTTGCATGTTCGGCCGACGTGAACCGTCGTCACCGGCAACCCGTCGAGTTGACCATGCTCGACCTCATCGCACTGCTACAAGCACACGATATGGGCCGGATGAGCGAACACGAACTCGTTTACGCCGCGCGCAGGCTGATCAACTCCGGGCGGGTCGTGTTGATCGGCAGCTATTCCGACGCAGCCCTGCCCATCAAGTAGCGGCATCTCGGCCAAGCCCGGGCTTCGGACAGCACGCGTACGGGTGTAGAACGGCGGCCGGTTTCACACGATGACCGCCACACCGTTTTTACGAAGCAAGATCGAGGGCCACATCGGCTGGCTGATCGTCGACCGCCCCGCCAGCCGCGGCGCCATGAACCGGGCTATGTGGGAAGCCATGCCCGGGGTCCTCAACGACTTGGCCGCCGGAGACGGCGTGCGCCTTATTGTCGTTCGCGGCAGCGAGGGAAACTTTATTGCCGGCGCCGATATTTCAGAATTCGCCGAGTTGCGTTCCAACCCCGAGCTTGCGCGTCGCTACGACCGGGGCAGCACCGCCACGCTGCAAGCGTTGGCCTCGCTGTCGGTTCCCTCGCTGGCCATGATCGAAGGCGCCTGCATCGGCGGCGGCTGCCTGATCGCCCTCGGTTGCGACCTGCGCGTCGCCGCCGAGGATGCGCGTATGGCCATCCCGGCCGGCAAATTGGGCTTGGCCTACCCCTACGACGGACTCGAACGGCTGGTGACCTTGGCTGGTGAGGCCGTCAGCCTCGACCTGCTGCTCACCGGGCGCTTCGTCCGAGGCGACGAAGCGTTGCAACTCGGTCTGGTGCAAAGGGTGTCGCCCGCAGCGGCCCTCGAAGAGACGACCCGCGAGCTGGCCGGACAGATTGCCGCCAACGCACCGCTCGCCCTTCGTTACGCTCGTTTGGCCGTACGCCGCAGCAGCCGCGGTCTACTGACCGAGGACCAGCGCCTGCGTATGATCGCCGAGTGTTTTCAGAGCGATGACTACCAGGAAGGGGTCCAAGCATTCCTCGACAAACGACGGCCGGCCTTCCGCGGCCGCTGATCCGGCCCCGACCAATGTACGACGTCGAACAACGGCGTGCGCCCATGTGCGCTTTCGTTCAGCCATATTCGAGAGCAAGCAAGGAATATCAATGAGTTAGACGATCCATGCCTCTGGCACAGCTGCTGCTTTGACTATCGGCAAAGCACACGGGAGGGCTGTCATGGGCTGGATCACAAACAACAAAAAAACCGTTTCTCGCAGTACACGCGTCGTCGTAACCGGCAAGCGCATCAAGGGCACCTGGATGATGGAATCCAAGCTTACGCCGCAACGCCGCACGCGCGGCCAGGCTCAAACCGCTCTGCCGGCAACGAATCAGCGCGTCCGCACGCTTCACTAGATAGCTCTCCAGACATAACGGCGGTTGATGATCACCGCCGTTATGCCTGCAGCAACTACCATCGTCGCGTTCCATACAATCAGTGTGCCCGCACTCGTTGCGGCCATGCCGGAAAAGCTCTGCAAGCCTACGCTCGCCAGTCCGGCGAGAGCCGCCGACATACCGAAGATCGATAGCTCGGGGACCCGACGTCGGCCGCGGAACACACAGCCGCAGCCGATTGTGAGCATCCAAATCGGCAAGAGCATGCACCGGCATCCCACGCCCGGTATCCAGTTGAGCACGGCTCCGAACGCAAGCGCGGCAAGCCAAATGGTCGCGCCGCTCACGGAGAACCGGCGATGGCTGGGGCGACAGTCGGTCGGGCCCATGAGTTTGGCCGCCCGCCGCCGGTTGGTCCACATCATTACGATACCGAATGCGATGGTCGTCGCGAGCAAGAACCCGCTCACGGATGCCGGCAAGGGTCGGGCGACCAGCGCCATCGCCGCGGGAAACGAAAGTAGGGCGTTCAGTGGAGCCCAAACAAGAAGGTCGTAGCCGCAGGTCCGCAGATAGGGGTCGCGCCGGAACTCCGGCGGAATCACTCGCCGACCCGCGTTAACCTCACAGCCTGGAAGAAATCCATGTAGCCGAGAATACGTGTAATCAACGCCTGGGTCTCACGATACGGAGGCGGCTCGTTGCCATAGCGGGTCACCGCCCCGGGTCCGGCGTTCCACGCCGCGGCCACCAACTCGGTGCGGCCCTCGAATCGCTCGTGATAGGTCGCGCTCAGATAACACGCGATCAGGATGTTGATAGCAGGGTCGTAGAGGCGGTCGGCGCCGAGGTGGGCGAGATCCTTCTCGTCTACGTAAAGGTAGTCGTAGCCTTCTGCGGCAAGCTTCTTGGCCACGTTGCGCCCGGTCGCCGGCATGATCTGCGTGAGACCGCGGGCGCCCTTGGAAGAGTGCGCAAAGCGATGGCCACCCGACTCCGTGAGAATGAGGGCCTTGAGGTACTCCGGCGACACACGCGCATCGTTCGGACCGTAGGAAATCGAAGTAAAATAACGAATGTAGGCTTCGAACTTATACAGCCGTCCGAGCTGCAAAGGACTCGGCGCCACTTCATCCTGCCCGGCTGCCGCTCGGGCGGGGCTCACCATCATCAACGTGGAAACCATCAGCAGCGAAGCCACGGCTACCAAGCCGGCGGCTCTTGGCGACCGCCTGAACCGGGCACATCCGCCGCACATGACGGTCTCGCTGGTCGTCTCAGTTCTCGCTTTCACAATATCGTCTCACCGGCTCGTCCCGATGCCATGCGTCATGCTTGGGCGGCGCCGCCACGCCCACGATGAGGCATCACCGAGCATAACAAAGAAGAAAGCCGTAGTTGTGGAAATCGCTAAGGCGCTTGAGGGGCTGTGTAGGTACGCTTAGGTAGCAGGTTCAAATCCAACTACATGGGTCCGCAGTTTCCCGGCGAAATTCTTCTCCTGAACAAGGTTTCGGCCGCCGCACTTCGGGCACGGAAAGAACCGCTTCCCCTCATCCTCATCCGCCAGTAGGATCGCCTGCCCAAGCAGAAAACCCTCATCCGTCTCTTCGAATGCCAGAAGCCCTCCGCAGGTTTGCGAACGGCACCGCAATACGTGGACCTTCAGCGGCTTGGCCTTGGGCGCCGCATCCACCTTGGGTCCCCGATTCACGGCTCATGTACTTACAATGGGGGCCTCCCTCAGACAAACCCCCGCCCGCAAAGGGCTTGGAGCCTCCCCTGGGGGGCGATACAATCGCCTGATGCGGCAAACCACACAGATTCTCGAGGAAGCCGCGCGCGGCTACGACGGCTATGTCGAACTCCGCTACCACAACAAGCTCACCCGCAGCCTCACCGTCGAGCAGGGCAAGCTCGAACGAAGCCAACAGCGACGGCGGATGGGCGTCGGCGTACGCGTTCTCGCCGGTGGCGGCTGGGGCTTGGCCTCGACCGGATCGCTCGACCTGCCTGCGGTCCGCCGAGCGATCGAACAAGCCCACCGTGCCGCCCGCGCCGCCTCGTCGGCCGGCCGCACAAAAGTGACCGAGCTTGCCGTCGCCGAACTCGCGCGCGGCAACTTCGACCAACCCGGTGTCGACGAAATTCGTGAGCGCCCCTTGCAGGAGAAAATTGCTCTTGCCGTCGGACTCGAAAACAAAATCCGTAGCGCTTCGGCGAGGATCGCCTCCGCGAGCTGCTGGTACAACGAGATCTTCGAAGACAAAGCCATCGTCACCAGCGATGGCGCATCGGCTTCGTTTCGACTGGTGCGTCCCGAGATCCGCATGGGAGCCGTAGCAGAGAAGAACGGCGAGATGGCCACGGGGTCGGAGTCGATCGGCGTGACCGGGGGCTGGCAATGCCTATTTCGCAACGGCGATGGCGAAGCATTCGCCGACCGGGCCGCGAAAACCGCCACCGACCTGCTCGGCAAAGAAGGCCCCGAAGGCGGCCGCGCAACGGTCATCCTGGCACCGTCGATCGTCGGGCTGCTCGTGCATGAAGCAATCGGACACACCGTCGAAGCGGACTTCGTGCTGTCGGGTTCGGTAGCGGCGGGAAAGTTGGGCCGCAGGGTCGCCAGCGAGTTGGTTACCCTGTGCGACAGCGGAAGCTCGGAGTTCTACGAGGGTGCGGCCGGTACGATTCCCGTCGATGATGAAGGCGTCGTGGCCCACCGCACCGAAATCATCAAGGACGGCGTGCTCCGATCCTACCTGCACAATCGGGAGAGCGCGGCCGCTTTCGGCGTCGCACCTACCGGCAATGCACGTGCCTGGGAATACTCGGACCAGCCTCTGATCCGCATGCGCAATACCTACATGGAACCCGGTCGATCGTCTCTCGAAGAGATGATTGCCGACACCAAGTCGGGATTTTTGCTCGACGGACCCCGCAACGGTCAAGCCGATTCGACCGGGGAGTTCATGTTCGGGGTGCAGGAAGCGCGTCGCATTCGTAACGGAAAGCTCGGCGAGCTGGTCAAAGGAGTGACCATCAGCGGTATCGCTTTCGATGTGCTCGCCGGCGTTGACGCAGTCTCCGACGTCTTCCGCTGGGACCTCGGCTCGGGCTACTGCGGCAAAGGCCAGCCGGCCAAGGTCGACGCCGGCGGTCCCTACATTCGATGTCGAGCAATCCTCGGGGGAACCCAGTAGTGTCGGAACAGCGTGTGCTCGATATTTGCGAGCAGCTGCTCGAGTGCGCCTCGTCCGCCGGGGCCGACGAGGCCGAGGCGGTAGCCGCCCACATCGGATCGACGGAGACGCACTTAGAAAACGACGACGTCCACGTCGTGCAAACCCGCGAGGAGACCAGCTTCGGCCTGCGTGTATACAAAGGCGGCCGTCTGGGTTTTGTAACCGCCAATGACGTAAGCGAACGTTCCCTCAGCGACCATGCCGCAGAGGCCGTCGAGCAGGCACGATCCTCTCCGCCCGCCCCGTTCGCCGGATTGCCCGAGCCACGTCCGATCCGTAAGGTCGACGGCCTGTTCAATCCCGCCCTCGGGCAACTCGGCGTCGATGACACCACACGGATGGCGAGCGCACGGATCGAACGGGTGCACGGCCGCGATGGGCGCGTGCGAATCGACTCGGGCTCGCTCGCTGTATCCTCGTCGGCAAGCGCCATCGCCTCGACACGCGGGATCCGTGCCTCCGAGAAGCAAAACAGCGCCGACCTGTATCTGTTCGGAATGGCGGTCGACGGCGACGAAGTCGCCAGCTTCGACTACGACAGCGAGGCCACTCGCGATGCCGACCGCCTCGCCGAGATTATGTCGGTTGCCGCGACCCGCTTCGCTGACAAGTGCAGCGCCGGCCTCGGTGCACACAAAGGCAGGAGCTTCCGCGGCGGCATCGTCCTGTCGCCCGAAGCCGTCTGTGAACTGATCCTCGGCGATCTTACGGCCGCAATCTGCGCCGACAATGTCCGCAAAGGCCGCAGTCCGTTGGCCGAAAAACTCGGGAAAACGATCGCCTCCCCGCTCTTGTGGCTCAGCGACGACGGCACCCGAACCGGCGGCCTCGCTTCCTCGGCCTTCGATCGCGAAGGCGTCCCGACGGCACGGCTCCCGATCATCGAGGACGGGGTGCTACGGAGTTTTCTCTGGAACCATTACGAGGCCACAGCCGCCGCAAACGGCTCGGTTTCTACGGGACACGCTGCCGGCGGCGTCGGTAGTCTCCCGACCATCGGTCCGCTGTCGCTGGAAATCGCCGCCGGCGACGAAACTCTCGACGATCTTTACCACCCTGAGTCTCCCTCCGTGCTGGTCAATCGTTTCTCCGGGAGCAGCAATGCGGTGACCGGGGATTTCTCGGGGGTCGTCAAAAACGGGTTCCTTCTCGGCGAGGGTGATCCCATTCCGATCAAGGAGACGCTGATCGCCGGCAACCTCTTTTCGTTGCTCGAACACATCTCGGCGATCTCGCGGGAACGGAGATTAATCGGCGGCAGTCGCTGGATCCCTACCATCCGCTCCGAAGACGTTTCAGTAACAGCAGGCTGAGCCCCCGGTTCCGTCGCGGCCGTAGCGTTACTGACCGTAACCGAGAGACTGCAGTTTGACGCGCGCGTCGTAGCTGATTTCCGGATCCTTGCGAACCGGCCGCGCCACCTGCTTGCACGCAAGAGGATAGTTCGTCAGGACCTGCTTCATGCGCATTGCCCAGTCGGGCCCCTGACCGCCTTGGATCAAATCGGTCGTCTCCCGAGGGTCTGCGCTCAAATCGTAGGCCTCGAACACGGGCGGATCGGCTTTGGGGTACATGATCAGCTTATGTTGGTCCTGGTTCATCGCGTAAGCGGGCGCCCGCCATCGAACCTTCTGCCCGTCGCGACGTCGACGGAACGATCCCCACGCCTCTGTGAAACGCGGCGGGATCTCGAACGGGAGCCCGCTTCTCAGACTGCCCGCAACCGACTGCCCTTGGCCTTGCGTACCGACCGGGAGCCCGGCTAGGTCGAGGAGCGTCGGCATGACATCGATCAGGCCTATCATCTCCGCATAACGAAGGGATGCGCGCAGCTTGCCTCCACGCATCATCAACGGCACCCGTACGGTCTCGTCGTACAGGTGAGTACCGGTACCGACGGCACCGTGCTCACCGAATTCAGTACCGTTGGCCGACGTCAGAACCAGTACCGTTGTGCGGGGGTCGGAACGCGCATCGAGCTTGGTAACAAAGTCTTCAAAACGATCGTTCACGTAGCGGATCTCGCGTTCGTAACGGACCAGCGCGCCCTGGTCGACGTTCCCTTCCCGTTGCAGGCGCGAGTCCTTGAACAGCTCTAGGTAGCCCGTGGGAGGAACCCAGGGCCGCCTCACCTGGTTCAGATGGACAAAGAGAAACATCGGAGCGCCACGATTCTTTTCGAGCCACCGCAAGCTTTTCTCCAGCGTTGCATCGACGATCCCTTTCGGATTGCCCATGTAGCGTTCCGGGTCCTCGTAGTAGACATCAAAGCCTCGAGCGAAACCCAGTTCCGCAGGGACGGTTCCACCGCCCGTAAAGGCGGCGGTCGCGTAGCCCGCCTTCCGGAACGCCTCAGCCAGGGTACCGACGTTTTTCGACAGTGCCCGGCGTTCGTTGAGAACACGATGCACCGACGGGTACAGGCTCGTCATCAAGCTCATGTGCGAAGCCGTGGACGTCACGGCTTGAGCCACGGCGCGGTCGAAAATCACCCCCTGTTTGCCGAAAAGTTCGTCGATGAATGGGGAGGTCGCTCGACTGTTTCCGCAACAACTCAGGCTGCTCGCGCGCAGGCCGTCGACCGAAACCAAGACGACGGAGGGCCGCCGCCGTGCGCGCGTGGGATAGACGATCGCCGGCCGTGTCCAAGCCACGCGCGCAGGTAGGCGCCGATTGCTCGGAGATTGACGGGTGCGAAACTCGAAACGCACGTTCCGACCCGAAAGGCGCGCAAGGTCGATGTCCTCATCAAACCATTGCGGCTCGGTTGTGCTCGGGTCGATGTGGCGGCTGAGGAGTTCGAAGCTGGAACCCGACGACCGCCCCGCGTCCAGTACCTCGGCACGGACCGAAACGTCGACCGGCACCATCCCCTTCCACACAATACGGTCTATGGTGTAGGCCAGGCGCAAGCGAGCATTTTTGGGTATCGCCACCGTATTGCTTACACGACGGACATCGAGATCGGTCGTTGCGGGTTCGGCATACACCGCCGCTACCACCGGCCCCGGCTTGAGATCGGGGACTACCAGGGTGAGCGATGCCCGACCAACGGTCCCCGCCTCGCGCACGAGAGTCCTCCGTGGCACCCACCGGCCCGCCTCGCGCAGGAAGATATCGATCCGCAGGTCCTCAGAATCGAGGTCGGTGGGTATGTCGCTATAGATGAAAACCCGGCCACCGGTGGCTACCTGGACCGGCCGCAGAGCCAGGCGAACACGGCCCGTGGGAACGGCCAGCGGGCGGGTTTCGTCGGCCACCCTGGCGACCGATCGCACGGCGTTTTGTCCGCTATCGGCCTGCAAAAAGTCGAGTTCGAGTCGACCCGTGTACTCGGCTGCCGGCGACGCTACCGCCAGCGCCAATCCCCAGACCAGCGCACCGGTTGCAACTGCGATTCTCTTCAACACGTCCGCTCATTGTGGCGATGAGCGCTGCGACCCGCAACTGGTACAAACGCCGCGGCTTTCGTAGGATGGAGGCGAGCACCACACCTGCCTCATGTCGAAAGCACAACGAAAAACCCTCGTGGTGGGCGTGGACACAGGCGGCACGTTCACCGACATCGTATTCCGCGAAGGCGCGCGTAGTGGAACTCTCAAACTACTCAGCACACCGGCGGATCCCGCCGTCGCAGTACTCGAAGGAATCAGCCACCTCTTGGCGGACCAGCCGGTCGATCTCCTGACCTATGGGACCACGGTGGCAACCAACGCCATGCTCGAACGCCGCGGCGCCAAGACCGCGTTGGTCGTGACAAAGGGCTTCGAAGACTTGCTCGAGATCGGACGTCAAGCGCGTCCCGACTTGTATGCTTTCGAACCGGAAAAACCGGAACCCCTCGTACGGCGGTCGCGATGCTACGGTTTGACCGAACGCAGCTTCTACGACGGCAGCGTCCAAGTCCGGCCGTCGATCGATCAGCTGTCGAAACTAAAACACAGGCTCGAGGCTGCACGCATCGAGTCGATCGCCGTCTGCCTTCTCCATGCTGCGGCCAACGGCGAAAACGAAAGCACAGTGGCTGATGCTCTCGCCGGCCTCGGCATTCCCGTAAGCGTTTCGCACCTCTTGTCTCCGGCTCCCGGAGAATACGAGCGCGCGAGCACGACCGTAGCCAACGCCTACGTGCGGCCGGTGCTCGAAGGCCACATCCGCAGCCTGGCCGCGGGAACCCACGCCCGACGCTTCCGCGTAATGCAGTCCAACGGCGGTGGCATCGGCGCCGACCTCGCCGCGCGCGAACCTATCCGGACCATGCTGTCCGGGCCCGCCGGCGGAGTGGCGGCCGCGGCTCAATGCGCAGCTGCCGCGGGCATCGAGCGGGCGATTACTCTCGACATGGGAGGTACGTCAACCGACGTAGCCTTGATCGCCGGCGACTTACCCCGACGTGCGACCACGGTTGTGGGCAACGTGCCGGTACGAATCCCTTGCTTGGATATCCATACCGTCGGTGCCGGAGGGGGTTCGATCGCCGTGCTCGATGCCGGCGGCTCTCTGAAGGTCGGACCCCGAAGCGCAGGCGCCGATCCCGGTCCGGCATGTTACGGCCGCGGCCTGCTGCCGACCGTCACCGATGCACACCTACTGCTCGGTCGTTTGCGGGTGAGCGATTTTCTCGGCGGGCGCATGCCTCTGTACCCGCATCGTGCGGAACGCAGCCTCGGCATGCTCGCCCACCGCATGCGCGTCGACGTTTCGTCGGCCGCGGCCGGCATCGTCGAAGTTGTCGAAGGCAACATGGAACGCGCGGTCCGCCTCATTACCGTCGAGCGCGGAGAAGATCCGCGCGACTGCACGTTGATCTGCTTCGGTGGAGCCGCCGGCCTGCATGCCTGCGGTCTGGCCGACAAACTGGGGCTGCGTTCGGCACTGGTTCCTCGCGATCCCGGCTTGTTATCGGCCCGTGGGATCCTCGACGCTACGGTGATCCGCGAAGAGACGATGCACGTCAGAATTGCCGACCCGACTTTCGCCTCCCTTGCCAAGATGAGCAAAGCATTGCTGACCCGTAACGTGGGTTTGGTGGCTCGCGAAGGCATCGCGGCAACCCACACCCACAGCGAAGTCTTCGTCAAGCTGCGCTACCTGGGCCAATCGATCGAACTCGAGCTTCGGCTCGGCAGGGGATTCCGCCGTGCGTTCGACAGAATCCACCGCAAACTGTTCCATCAAGCCGATGAGAAGCGAGAGTTGGAGTGCGTGGGGTTGCGGGTAAGCGTGACGGGGGAAGCCCACGAGCCGGCCCCCGTCCGCCGCTCACGCAAGCCGTCCTCCACCGCGGGCGGTGGTCGGCGCAGCGTGAAACGCGCCGAGGTTTTCGTCCGTGGCCGCCTGCGCGCTGTACCGGTCTATCGGCGCGAAGACTTGCCGATCGGTTTTGAACGAAAAGGACCGGCGGTCATCTCCGAATACAGCTCCACCGTGTTCGTCGACCTCGGTTGGCGTATCGCCATCGACGACAACGGCAACATACGCCTGGAACGTTGAACGCGGAGACGATTTTGAAACAGCCCGTCACCAAACCCACCAGCGGCGCCCCGCGAACATTGCAGCAACGCTTCGACCCCGTCGATCTCGAGCTGTTCAACACCCGTCTCATCGCGGTCGCCGAAGAGATGGGCTCGGTGCTCCAGCAGACCGGGTTCTCGCCCAACATAAAGGAGAGACGTGATTTCTCCTGCGCCGTATTCGATGCCGAGGGCGAGATGGTCTGCCATGCAGCGCACATCCCCGTGCACGTCGGCTCGACTCCGTTGTCGGTCAGGGCCGCCATCGATGCGATCGACATGCAGTCGGGCGATGTCGTCATCCTCAACGACCCCTACGCGGGCGGCACCCATCTGCCCGATGTCACCCTGGTAGCGCCGGTCTTTCTCGGGCGGTCGAACAAACCCTACGCCTACGTCGCCGACCGCGCCCATCACGCCGACATCGGCGGCATCTCCCCGGGATCGATGCCGCTGGCCTCGGAAATCTACCAGGAAGGTCTGCGCATACCGCCGGTCCTTCTCTGCCGCGGCGGGCGCTACGTGCGCGAAACCGTCGAACTCTTTCTGGCCAACACGCGGGTCGCTTCCGAACGGCAGGGAGATCTCGACGCGCAGGTCGGAGCACTACGTGCAGGAATTGTCCGCATCTCGGAGCTGACCGAGCGTTACGGACGTGGTCGTTTAGCGCACGCAATGGTAGAGCTGCAAAACTACTCCTCTCGCCTCAGCGAACGCGTCCTACGTCGCATTCCACCCGGCCGTTGGCAGGCCTGCGACTGGTTGGACGGTGACGGTATCCATCAAGAGAAGATAGAAATCCGTGTTCGCCTGCAACGACGCGGGCGGCGCCTGCTCGTCGATTTCTCGGGCAGCGCCCCGCAAGTGGCCGGCCCGATGAATGCCAACCTCGCAGTAACGACATCGGCAGTGTTCTACGTTCTCGGCCTACTCTCTGAGGGATCGGTACCGGCCAACAGCGGCATGATGAGCGCCGTCGACATCCGCGCCCCCGAGGCCAGTGTCGTCAACTGCAGTTTTCCCGCGGCGGTAGCCGGCGGCAACGTCGAGACCTCACAACGCATCGTCGACGTATTGCTCGCTGCCCTGGCGCAAGCCCTCCCGCATCGGATTCCCGCGTCGAGCTGCGGTACTATGAGCAACGTCGCATTGGGCGGCTACGACGAGGCTCGCAAGCGGGAGTTCTCCTACTACGAAACGATCGCCGGTGGAGCCGGCGCCGGCCCCCTACGAGATGGCGCCTCGGCGATCCAGACCCACATGACCAACACATTGAACACCCCTGTCGAGATCCTCGAAGCCTATTATCCGCTTCGCGTGATTCACTACCGCATACGCCGCGGGTCCGGCGGCGGGGGTGCGCATCGTGGCGGCGACGGCGTCGACCGTCAGATTGAATTGCTGAGCCCCGCCACCCTGACGCTTCTTAGCGAACGGAGGCTGCTGCCACCCCCCGGTCTCGACGGAGGAAAGCCGGCAAAGACGGGTGTCGACCGTGTGACCTCCGGCGCCGGAACCACGCGGATCCCGGGCAAGGTCCGTATCGCACTGCACGAGGGAGACCGCCTGCGAGTACAAACTCCCGGCGGCGGCGGCTTCGGTCCCGGTGGGGGTCGCTGAAGCGGCCTACGCCGCCCGGACCTTCGACTTAAGCTCCTCGAGTTCGGCCAACTCGTAATCGGCGCCGAGCAGCGCAAACCCTTCCCGCGCGCGTCCTAACCACCCCTCGGCGTCGACTCCACGGAACAGCCGGGCACCATCCTCGGCATCCGCCAGTGAGCGCCACAGGTCGCGGCAGCAGCGCGCAAACTCCGCCCGTTCGCCAAGCCTTTGGCCGGCTTCAAGTGCTTGCTCCCAGAATCGGAACGCCTTCGCCGGTTCGCCCCACAGCCAGTGCAAACGCGCAGCCAGACGGAGAGCCTCGGCTCTATCGCGGGCGATCTTGCGCGCACTTGCAATCGCGCGCCGGCAATCCCGGCGCACACGTCTCGTATCCCTCGTCGAAGACTTTTCTCCGGAACGAACCGCTTCTTCCAATTCCCGTAGATCCAAGCGCAGCCGACTGGTCAGGTACGCGCCAGAGTAGAAAGGAAAGTTCAAACCGCTCCCGCGCATGCGTATGGTCTCGGCTCGCGCCAACGCCTCGGCCGCCGCCGCCGGATTGTCATCGAGGCTTTCGATTTTCGCCAGTAGACTGAACGCCAACAGTTGAATCTGATCCTCGTCGCGCACTTCGCACCAACAAGTCGCAGCATCTCTGGCCTCCGCGAGCCTACGTTGGGCGACCAAGAGGTGCGCCCTCGTACCGAGCTCGTTCGAACGGGCAAACTCATAACCCCAGCGGTCGCATAGCTGCCCGCACATTTCGATCTGCCGCTCGGCCATCTCGTATTCGCCCTGGTGGATGTTCCGCTCACAGTTCATGCCGAGATAGACGTCGGCGTCCCAGAGCAGTCCGCGCCGTAAGCCGTAC
Organism: uncultured Myxococcales bacterium; assembly: GCA_964553415.1. Taxonomy (GTDB): domain Bacteria; phylum Desulfobacterota; class Binatia; order UBA1149; family JAJCZL01; genus CAZKLE01. Next base: position 19,870 of record CAZKLE010000003.1, on the reverse strand, counting down.
TCGAAGTCTTCGCTATCGATATCGTGCCGGCGCGACCAATCTCCTTCAAAGAAACGTACAACAAAGGCCATCGTCTGATAAAGGAACCGATCACTGCGATTACCTCTTTCCGCAAGGTGCTCAGCGATCGCCAGAAAGCGCTCGCTGGGTCCGAACGACAAGCCGGAGAACGCGAAGAAGGCGCCGGCCGAGGCGAGAATACCCGTCGCATTCTCGACGCTGGCAGGGTCGAGATGACCTACATGACGTATGGCCGCAACGTTATCGAACGTGCGGCGTTCGTCGTCAACGATGTTTTGTGCCCGGCAACGGTTGTACATGAGTTCGAAAAGCGCCCTATCTCGGTCGCTGCAGGCACGTTTCGCCTTTGCAAACGAGCCCAGGTACAGGCCCGATACAACCGCCGGCAAGTCGATGAGAAATTTGACCCGCATGGACCATCCACTTCGAGGCACCCATTCCCCATATAGTCGCAGGGAAGCATTGAAGTGTTCTATGCATTCAGAGAGGTCGCCGACGTTAAGCAGCGCCAACGCTATATCGCGCTCCAAACGGGCCTGAGTTTCTTTGTCGCCACCTGTACCGTGAATGAGCCTGTAAACACGATAGCCCTCGCGGAAGAAATACAGGGCATCCGCCGATGCGGCCGAGGCAGCGGCACTTTCGCCGGCTTTGAGGAGATACTCGTTGGCCTTCTCCCACCGTTGCGCGCGAGTATATTGGTAGGCAAGAACTGCGTGGAAATCCTGTAGGCGGTTGGAGTAAACCGCCTCTATCGCCTCTGCGCACGCAGCGTGCAGACCACGACGCCGGTCGACGTCCAAGGACCCCAGTACGGTTTCCTGCGTAAGTGCGTGTTCAAATGTGAAGCCGGTTTCCAACGATAGCGTTCGCACTTTGCGGTTCGCCGTCTGCCGTGACGACATCGGCTTCAGCAAGCGCGCCGCCTGTAGCTTATCGATGGCGCCATCGACATCGGTACCTTCGCCCAGCATCGACTCGAGAACGCGCCGATATACACTCTGTCCGACGACGGACGCGGTTTCGAGAACACGACGAGTGTGCGGGTCCAGGCGCGATACTCTCGACATCACCAGCTGTCCGAGTGTTCCGTAGCCATCGAGAGAGGACAGCTGACTGCTGACCCGGAGCCTACCCTCGCCGCTATCGGCTACAGCACCCGAGTCCACCAAGGTCCGCGCGATCTCCTCGACAAAAAAAGGATTGCCTTCCCCCTTACGCTCGACGACCCTGATGACCTCGCGAGGCAGTTCTTCGACATCGAACAGGTCACGCACGAGCCTGCGAGTTTGACGACGGTCGAGGCGCTGGAGCCTCAACCGATGATGGCGTAAGCGGAAACTCCGGTCGGCAAACGCCACGATCCGATCACTCGTCTGCGCATTACCCGGGCGCAAAACAGCGACCACGAGCAACGCGTGAGTCTCGACCAACGGCAGCAACGACTCCAGGAGAGAAACGGTCGCCGAGTCCGCCCAGTGAAGATCTTCTATGATCAGCACCACCGGCCGGCGTTTACTACGCGCGGCAAAAAGTGCCTTCAAGACTTCGTGGATGCGGCGTTCGAGCGCCGCCCCCTCGATCCCCGCGATGGTGCTCCGGTGAGCCGATCCCGGATCCAGGCCGAGCATGCGGGCCACGACGGGAAACACATCGCGGGCTTCCTCTTCGCCCAGGGCATTCACGATCATTGTCTCGATTGCATCCCGCTGGAACGCGGCGTCGTTCTCACCCGTGACGCCGGCCCACGCCCGCAACACCTCCACGAAGGGCTCGTAGGTGATCCTGCCTTCCGCTGCGACACAGTGGCCGGTGAATACATCGGCGCCGTCCGGATTCTGCTCACGCAAAGCTTCTTCGACCAGCCGGGTCTTCCCCAGCCCCGCCTCCCCTTCGATGCTGACCATGCTCCCCTCGCCTCGCTTCAACTCGTCGAAGCGGGCTCTCAAGATCACCATTTCTTCCTCGCGCCCGATCAGCCTTTTCGAGGCTGCCGGCGACTGGCACCGTACAACCGCGTCCGACACCACTCCCCGAGTATCGACGTGGCTCAAAACCCTCTGTTTGAGCCGCTCAGCGATCGCTGACGGTGGCTGTAGACGCGAAGTTGCGCTTGCCAACTCGGCGGCTACCCGTTCTTGGTCGGCAAGTAACGCGCCACAGAAACCGCATCCTGCCGCTAGATGCTCTTCCAATGCCGTCCGCGATGTTTCGCTCAAGCTGCCGAGGGCGTAAAACGGCACAAGGCTCTCATAGAATTTATGATCCGGTCGGCGTTCGTCACGGCATTCAACGAAGTGGGAAGCAGCGTCATCTCGTGCGTGCTTTTTGACTCGTAATCCGGTCCGCTGCGGCGGCTCGACTCGACACGTGAGAAGTGCAAGCTCGGCAGCCGCATCCTCCAATTTCTCGAGTTCAGAACGGCAGGAAGGACAACCCGCTCGGAGATGCTTCTCCACGTCCGTACGCTGCGATTCGTCGAGGCTACCGATGGCATACAGAGAAATCAGTTCTTGAACTCGAGCGTGCACCATCATTCTGTTCCCTCCGACTCCGCCAGGTTTGCGGCTATTTTCGACATTGCGGCTTTGACCCTGCTCTTCAACGTACCGAGAGGAATCTGCAACACCTTCGCGGCCTCGTTGTGCGTCAGACCCTGGAACGCGCACACAGCAAGAGCACGTTTCTGGTGTTCGGGAAGTTCGGCGATCACGGCGCGAACGCGGCGACAACACTCGGAACCGTACGTATCGGATTCCGGACCATCTTCGGCGAAACTCAGTGCATCGTCGGGCAGCGGTACGTGCGTCGCTTTCCGTGCCGAACTCTTCATCATGTCAATACAACGATTGCGCGTGACGGTAAAAAGCCAGGTAGTAAAACGCGCCCTCCCTGGTTGAAAACGGATCTTGCGTTCCCACAGCTTGGCAAAGATCTCCTGCAGCAGGTCCTCGGCCTCTTCAGAATCGCGTAGAAATCGCTTCGAGATGCCGTAGACGAAACTGGCGTGGCGATCGTACAGGGCACTGAAGGCCTGGGCTCCGGAGGCATCGCGAACGGCGGCAAGAGCAACCAACTCTTCGTCGCTCGGCGGCGCCGGTTCTTTGAGCGCGGTTCTTCTCAACAAACCGTCCCTTCGGCGCCCCTGCGCTGACCTATCCAAGAAGTCTCGACACGCATAACCAATGCTCCGGCATACACCTCCGCCACAGATGTAACGACACAGCGGCGGTCTTGGATGACAAAAACTTACTTTTGTATCTTCTACAGAAACCCTCGGAAAACAGAGAACAACGACTCATCCACGGGACCCCGGAGGTCGTTTCATTCACGAGAGGTAGACGAGGACTCTGTGATGAAGTACCACACTGACTATACGGACTTGGCGCCCCTTTACGCCCTGGGGAGCCTCAACGCCGCCGACATGCACACGTTTCAGACGCATCTGAACGAGGACTGTCTGCCTTGCCGGTCTCTAGTGGCGGTATACGAAAATGTGGCAGCCTTGCTGAACTGGCTGGCACAAACCCCACCGTCCGAACTCACCCTACGTCGCATGCGACGCAGGGTACAGGCTGAGATCTGACACCTACCGGCTACAGCGCGGACAACGGAACTCCCCTACCTCTAGACCCACGGCACGGTTCAACGCCAGCAGCGCATCGCTTGCCGAGGTCGCCCCATCGCCGTCGATGTTGCACACACAGTCTGCGCAACCGACCAGACCGACGGCCGACCTCAGGATGTACAAGGCCGAAGCGACGCTGATCGTATTGTGTCCGGTCGGATCACCACACAGACTCCACTTGCAGTCCGGGCGGCACACACGGCCCATGCGGCCTATTTCGCTCCCTTCGTCGCACTGCTCTCCCCGATCGATGACCGAATTTCCACAGGTGGACTCGCATGCATCTCCGACACCGTCTCGATCCCAATCCTCCTGCAGAATGTTCGCCACCTTCGGACAGTTATCGAAGGGATCGGGCAACTCGTCGCCGTCGGAATCAGCAGCCGTTGCCACAATCAAATCCTCGCGACATTGCGCCCCCGGCGGACAGTCATCGGGCCCCAGACAGGATCCATACTCACGTTCACAGCGGCCGTTGTCATTACAGAACTCGCCACTCCGGCACGGCGACTTGGCCGTGCATACGTGCGCGAACACTTCTACGCAGCGCCCCGCGCTCGCGTAGGCAAGATTCCCATCATCGCCGGTCAGAGGCCCTAGGAGCTTCTCGAGTCCGCTGTCGTCAGCTGCCGAGTCGCCCGATCGCGGCGACCGCGCAGGAACGGAGCTGAGCGCCGTAAGCATACCCGAATCGACGAGAGCGCCGAATGCAGCCGTCCGTGTCACTCTCGACAGCCCGTTGCTGAGCATCGACGTTGTTTGCGCGGCGTTATTGAGAGCCATCGCCGTGTTGAAAATTTGCACGACGACGTCGTCGGTATCGCCGTCTCCGTTCAAGTCCTTCCCCGCCGCAGCTTCGAGACTGAGAAAACGTGCCGTATCCTTCAATATACGGTAGGGAATTCGCGGATCGCAGAGTGCATGGTTGCACGGAATGACGGTTTGCATCGTATTGATCAGAACCCGTGACGAGAGATCATAGAGCTGCAGAATGTAGTCCAGCATGTCGCCATCGCCGTTCAAATCAACGCTCTGGCTCGCCTCGCTCGTCCGAAGGCCGACCACCCCGCTGCCGATGACGAACTCTTCCGCCGCCTGCCCAAGATCGAGCAGCTCGCCCGTAGCGGAATAGTAGACCTGAAGAACGCGATCGTTCGCATCGCCGTCTCCGTTGAGGTCTTGGCCCCCTTGAGCCGATTCCGGGGTGAGAAACACCGCGACCGATCCTAAAAGGTCGAGCGAATCGGCGGCAACCGACAGAGTATTCCAACTGGGCGTCGGATCACTCAAGTCGTGCAAGGCAACGACGGTATCGAGAGTGTCGGCATCGCCGTTCAGGTCGGTACCGTTCTCGCCGGCTTCCGAGACCAGGGCCCCCAGCCATTGATCCGAGAGCGCCACGCGGACAGCCGCTTTACCCATGGTCTCGGCAACACCACCCCCGTTCCAGAGTTCGACTACCAGGTCGGAGACGTCCCCATCACCGTTCAGGGACCCCGCCGGACAGTCCGCCGTGCCGGTGCTGCTTTCGGGCCTCAGGAAGGCCGCCCGGCCGGCCGCCGTAGACACCTGTTCGGCCGGACACAACGTCGTCATGCTTGCGGTCGCAAGGTCGAAGACCTCGAGTACGTTGTCCGCGATGGTACCGTTGCCGTCGTAGTCGATATTGCCCCCGACCTCCGCGGACCGTAGGAACAACAGATCGTTCGATATCGCCAGGCTACGCCCATCGATGATCGGCGTTTCGTCAACGACACGGGGCACGCCGAGGCCGGCGGTTAGAGCGGCGGCCTGACCCAGACGGAACGCTCGAACGACGGAATCGGCTGCATCACCGTCCTGATTCTCGTCACAACCCTTCTGCCCGGCTTCCGATTCGAGAAATGCCAGGTAGTCACCCGAAACGGCGATGGCGGGAAAACTGAAGGGGGGTTGTTGCACGAGGGTGATCGCGCGGCCTTCCGCCGTGGCACCTATGCCGCACCCGTCCGGCGCTCCTAGAGCCTGGCCGAGACCCGTCGCACGATCCTTGAAGGTAACAACCAGATCGACCGCATCCCCGTCGCCGTTGAAGTCCGCTCCTGCGTCCACCTCAGACACCACAAAACTCGAAACGGTGTCGGTCTGTTCGAATGCCGATAGCAGCACCGGATCCAGGGCCCCGCCGGTGTACATAACGCATTGACCGGCCGGGCATTCCGCGTCCGTACTACAGGCGTGCAATGCATTTACACCCTGGTCGCACATGCCCTGCTCACCTGCTGCCGCATCGTTGACACGCCGGACGACGACAGGACCGGAACCGGCTTCGAAACGGTCGCGAAACTCGAACAGTGACGGACCACATTCGCCGTCCGCGCAGTCTCCGTCGGAGGCGCAAATCTGGCCGGCGGCGAGTCCCCCCACACATACGGCCGTCGTACATACGCCACCAGCCGTACAATCGCCGGCGGCTTCGCACGGCAGACCGTCGTTCGTACCGCCGACGCACTGGGTGAACTTCGATGAGCGTCGTTCAATTCGCAATACCGTTTCGGTCGCATCGGTCGAGCCGAACAGAACGGCACTGATCTGGGATGCAAAACTCGATTGGGGCTCGAACACGGGCGGCAACAGACCCCCCTCGGGCGACAACGACGACAAGAACCCATCCCCGGGAATCTTGATCGTTCCGTTTCCGGCCGAAAACGCCGCGAGCGCGGAGCTGCCACGCAAAAGCCTGGCAACCGGTACGGCATTGCCCAGAAGAACGCCGCGCCAATCCATCGGTAACAAAATATTTCCGTCCCGGTCGGTAGTAAACCGGATCTCGTCGACCGTACCTAAGCAAGGCGGGCTCGGATCGCTGCATACGGATTGGTAGCTGTTCGCCGGAGGAAGAGCGGTAAAGTGCGACGACAGAGAATCCGCGACGCTCGCGCAACTGCCATCCTCCTGGTAGAGCTCATCGACACAGGCGATCAGGCCGGTTTGTTGGGCGCAGGTCTCCGTGGCTAACGCACAGGGTAGAGGATCAGCTGCGGCGGTCACCGCAATCGCGGCCGGACCAGTTAACGTGTGGTCGTCTCCCGCCGGCGGAAACAAATTGTCGGTATCGGGAAAACGAAAACGTAGATTGCGTTCCCCGTCGCGGTCGAGAATATCGAGATCGAAAGGGGGAAGGTCCACGCTCGCCGGAATACAGGTAGCCGCCTGTACACCCGGGGTGTCGCCGCACGCTTGCAGCCGCGCCGCCAACGCGTTGCAGTCGGCCGACAATGTCACAACATTACTCGGACCGTTCGGCGGTTGGAACACGACGGTCACGTTGTGCGCCTGGGGCTGAGCGGAAAAGCCCACCGACGCCGAATGACAGGGCGAGCCGAGATTAATCTCCACCCAGGTGTCCCGACCCGCAAATGGTCGGTCGAGCGTGCCCAGCGTACCGCGAAACGATTTCGTGGTTCCGGGAATGATGTTGCATCCGGCATCGGCTGGTCGCACTCCGAGCACGCCGCCGCCGACAAACAGCAGGCTCGAGGTCACAACCGCGATCGTGAACAAAAACCTCCAAGCATTCTCTGCAGAATTCTTCAACATGCCAGGGACTCCTCCCCAATCTTCTATAACGACAAAATCGGCCCGCCGGATGACTTCACTATCATTTTTTTACCTTGACCCATAAATTTCCCCATATGGGGGCGCCCACAAAACATGGCTCGGGAGTCTTGAGCATTGAGCTCGTCGTAGGATCGAGAGAGCGTGCATCATCATGGTGCAGCCGTTGCTTCGCGTGGCCTTTGGCAGAATTGGGAAGGTCTTCTCGGTTCTCGTCTCAGCGATGCTGTTCACTCTCTGCTTCCCGCCCCACGAGATTAGCTGGCTAGCTTGGTTTGCGCTCGTACCCTTTCTGTACGTCCTGCGGCGCAGCAGCCTGTGGGAAACCGTAGCCCTTGGGGGTCTGTGGGGGATGGCGGCAGCCTACGGCGTAACGAATTGGCTTCCGCCGACAATCGCTCTGTATTACCAACAACCATTGTGGCTCGGCATGACGATCTTTCTGCTCGCGGCAGCCTTCATGGGTGCGGCCGATTACATGGCTTTCGCCGCGTTTTACCGGTGGTGGGTCAGAGGTTCGCATCTGCACCCGGCAGGGCGCTGGCGGGTGCTCCCGGTCGCTGCGGCATGGGTGGCGGCCGAACTCGGCCGCGCCCGACTTTTCACCGGTAACCCCTGGGGCCTGCTCGGCTACAGCCAGGTGGGCCTGGCCGCCCTCGACCCCTCGCAACTGTCGGCGATGGACAAGCTGCTCGTCGGTTTTCCGCAGATCGCCGATCTGGCCGGCGTCTACGGCATCAGCTTCGTCGTCGTCGCGTTCAACGTCGCGCTGGCCGAGGTGTTGCTGGCGGCGCGGGACCACAGCGGATCGGGGCGAGCCGCAGCAGAGCTTTTCCTATGCCTCGGCCTTTTGGCATCGGCGCTGGTCTACGGACGATCTCTTGCACCGCTGGATCCCCCGGCAAGCGGAGCGGCTGTGCGGGTCAGCGTCATACAGGCCAACCTGGATCTCGGCTCACGTTGGGACCCCCGCTTTTACGGTCGCAATCTGCAGACCTATCTCGAAATGACCGATCGCGCTTTGGCCACGACCAAGCCTCAACTCGTGGTTTGGCCCGAAAATGCGATGACATTCTTCGTCGACGACGAACCCGCATACAGGAAAATCATCGCGAGTGTCACCGGCGCTTCCGGCGCCCAGTTGATCGCCGGCGCACCGCGTTTCGTCAATCGCCACAATCCTAAGTACTACAACAGTGCCTTCTTACTTTCGCCCTACGGCGAAGTCCTGGCCCACTACGACAAAGTACATCTGCTACCGTTCACCGAGTATCTACCGTTCGGGCGCTTCGACTACATCCGGCGTTCTTTTGGCCGCGTGCGGAGCTTCGAACCGGGTACTTCCGCGACGCTGTTACCCACCGTGGCCGGAAAAGCCGGCGTCCTCATATGCAACGAAGCGATGTTTCCGCGCCTGGCCGGTCGTCGCGTTGAAAGCGGCGCTCAGGTTCTCGTCAATCTTTCCAACGATGCATGGGTCCGAGATGCGGGATTTGCCGAACAGCAGTTCAACCTCGTGTTGCTACGAGCCATTGAACAACGGCGCTACATGGTTCGGGCTTCGACCTCGGGCCCCTCCGCGGTTATCGCACCCTCCGGCCGGGTTTTGGTCAAGACCAAACCGTTCTCGCGATCGACCGTCAGCGCCCGTATAGCTCCCATCAACCTACGTACGGCATACTCGCGCTATGGCGACACGTTCGCGTTCGCCTGCGCAAGTTGGGTCGCCATCAGTCTGCTCGGCGGACTATGGTCTTCTAAGCGTGGTCGAGCCCGGTAATACCACGGGCCGTAGCAGCCACCGCAAACCCCACGGTCGTCGCCGTCAGCAGATTCCAGAACATGCACACCCCGCGGCAGCCCGGCGTTGCGAGCGAGATCAACGTCAGCGGAAACATCGTCAAAAACCCGCACATTGGACCCCGCAAGTACCATTTCGCCGGGAACCATGTGATGCCGACCATAAGGCCGATCAGCAAACGGGCGGTGTAAAAACCCGCCACGACAATGGAACCGTCCATATGGAGAACGTCGTACTTGAAGGGAATCGGACCGTGAAGGAGGCCCGGCACCCATCCGAAAATGAGACCCGCCAGAAGACAGACCAAAGCATAACGCATGAACCAGTCCTACTCTGTGGACGCACCAATGCCAAGGCGGGCTCGTCGTGATTGGCCCGCCTCTATTCTTCACTCCGCGTGTGGCGGCCAAGACGGCCTTGGTAATATAGGATTCGCCCAGTTGAGTGGGGAAGATCTTCGCCTGCGGAGTTGCTTATCGATGTTCCTTCGCTCGTGTCTTAAGCGCACGCACGAGCGCACCGAGTTGCGGTGTCGACTGTTGACGGGCCGTCTTGTCGAGCGCGGCGATCAAGCTCCGTCTGAGTTTTTCCGCTATGCTGAGAACCTGTTCGGCTGTCTGCGCGGGGGAAAACCCGCACGCCGAGACCTTTAACTGCGTGCCGACGACCGAAACGAGAGTTGCCTCGGCGTTCATCCCCGCATCGATCTCGGCACCAAGCGCGACAAGATCGCCGAGGTCGAGTTCGCCTCCTCTCGTTGGCTGTTTTTGATCTGCTAACTCGAGAATCGCCGACGGGGTACGGAGACACCGCCCCTTCATAGCGACCCCGCAAGGCGCCCGCGCTCAACCCCGACTATTTCGAGGCGCGCCAAAATCTTGCGGCACTTTGCAAGAGCCGCGGGAATTAGTCGAACTTCAGGCTCTCGCCATATCGATGCGCGTCTCGCGGTCGCTCTGTCCCGGCTGTAGTGATGCGGGCACGGGACGCAGATGGTTGTATCCGCCCGCCAGTTCGACCGGGTTGAGGGGACTCGGCAGCACGTTTCGATAGCCCGCACCGCCGCTGAACTGATAGTCCTCCCAGGCGTGATACACGATCACCGTTCCCGGACGCACTGCCGATGACAGCTTGGCCCGCAGCCGAAACTCTCCGGCGTCGTTCCACAGGCGAATGTCGTCGCCGTCGGCTATGCCGCGGGCCTCGGCGTCGGCTGTGGCGATGAACGCCGCGGCCTCGCCACGCTGCAGTCGCAGCAACAGATCCAGGTTGCGCCAGCCCGCATGGATACTCCAGCGCGTGTGACCGCCACTGAGCACCAAGGGGTAGTTGCCGCCCGGCCGCGGCGGCTCCTTGTGCAGCGGCAGCTCCTCGCCGAGTTCCAGATAGAATGGATGATCGATGTAGAATTGGATCCGCCTGGTCAGCGTCGGCCACGGCCCGGGTTTTTCGCGCCGCCGTCCTCGGTTGATCACCGGAGCATCGGCGTGTACGTCGGTGGCGTTGCCTATGTTGAACGGATGACTGCCTATTCCCTTCACGCGCTCAAAGCCGGTTTCACGCAGATCCTCGAAGCTACTGTCGAGAAACTCGGTCTTTGCTACCACCTCGCGCGCAATCTCCGACTGAGAATCATTGCCGAACTTGCCGTCGAAGGTGAAGCGCCGGTGAAAGTCGTCGAGCCGTTGCTCCTTGCCGTCGCGGTCGCGAAAGCTGTCGATGCCCCGTGCGCGGGCACGCTTTTCGATCCACTCGGCCAAGCGTGCATGTATGTCCCACTCGGGCTTGGCATCACCCACGGGATCCACGGCGGCTTGGGTTATGTGGGCATAGGGCGAGAGCAAGGTCAGCCAGTTGATGACGTCGTCTTTTTCATAGGAACCGGCCCCGGGCAGCAGGATGTCGCTGTGCAAACAGGTGGTCGACATGCGCAAATCGGTGTCGACGATGAGGTCGATCTTCGGCCATAGCTCTTTGAGCAAAACGTCCGAAGAACGCAGGCGGCGCAGAAGATTGCTGCCGGCAATCATGAGCACCCTCGGCGGTGTCGCTGGAGGCTGTTTCTGCCAGCCCTTCGCGTAGGACTCCTGCAGATAGTCCTCGACCGAACGCGGCAGATTACGTCCCCAATCCTTATCGGTCCGCTCCTGCATGCCCGCGTGCTGTCGCCAATACAGAACCGAAGAGACTATATCTTCGTCTTTCATGTAGTCGCGAAAAAAGTCGTAGACGATGCGTTCTTTACTTTCGCCCTGAAAGCGGCGTTTCAGGTAAGTCGGAGCCAGCTTCAACTTGCTCGCCAGACCCTCGAGCTGGCTGGCGCCGACCTTGTCGAGGCCGTCGAGCCATAGAAACGGTGTCGTGTCGTAGCCCGCACCAGGCCTGCCCAAGTGCCCACCGAGTACGAACAAGAGTATCTGCGCGCGCATGATCAGGTCGCCGTGGTACAGTTTGGAAATACAAGAGCCGGCCACCCCGGCTACCGAGCGCGCGTTGGCGATGAGGTCGGCGAATCTTCTGATCAGTTGCGCAGATACACCGCAGACCAACGAAGCCTTTTCGGGCGTGTAGTCGGCGTCGAGTCGCTCGCGCAAGAGTTCGAGCACGGGACGCACCGTCATGGTCCCGCTCAGGGTTTCGACCTCGTAGCGCCCGCTGAGCGCCGGTCTGGCCCCATTCCAGTCGAGCCCGGAAGTCGGCGCGGCTGTGATGCCGGCGCTGATTTCGTCGTAGGCATAAAAGACATCGCTGCGGCCGCCTTCTTCGACATCCGCGGCTCGTAGGAAGCGCCCGTCTTCACGTACCAAGAACGGCAAATCACTTTGCGTTCGGATGAACTCGGCATCGATTCCGCCGCTTTGGTCCTTGCCGTAGCGCTCGAGCATGACCTGACAGGCGGCCAGAGCCAGAGCCGCATCCGTGCCGGGACGGACGGGGACAAAAAGGTCCGAATGAATCGCCGAGGCCGAGTAGTCGGGCGCGATCGTAACGACTCGGCTGCCGTGGTAGCGGGCTTCGTTGAAAAAGTGGGCGTTGGGGATTTGCGTGTAGGTGGGGTTGGCGGCCCAAACCAAAATGACATCGGAGTAGAAGAAATCGTCCGCCGAACGCGATGATACGGGCGTTCCAAAGGTAACCGCCGCACCCGCCTGACCGTCGTCCAACTCGGTGTTGGTGTCGAGTTCGACGCCGTCCAACATCCTCACCAACCTTTGCACTGCGACTCTCCAGGTGGCCGACGCCAGACTGCCGCCCGGTTCGAGCACGACCGCGTCGGGACCGGTTTCGGTGACCGCGTTGAGCAACTTGTCGGCGACCTCCGCGAGCGCCTCGTCCCAGCTAACGCGCTTCCAGCGCCCCGAACCGCGCTCTCCGACCCTTCGCAGTGGGTAACGCAGCCGGTCGGGAGCGTACATCAAGGCCGAATAGCAGGCGCCCTTTTGGCATCCGCGAGGGTTGAAGTCGGGGACCTCGGGGCTGACGGCAGGGTAGACTCCGGCCTGTTCTTCGCGCAGCACCACACCGTCTTTGACGAACACGTTCCACGAGCAGTTGCGCTGGTACCAGCAGTTGACGATGTGGGTGCAGCGCACGCGGCGGTCCCATTCGAACTTTTGCCGGTACACATCGGCCCAGCCTCCATAAGGTGGCAGCGGCCCCGAAGATGCCGCCTGCGCGTGCGATGCTTCCGCCCCGCGCAGGTTGCCCAGCAGCAGCATAGCGGCAGCCCCCGATCCCGTAAGCTTGATGAATTGTCGCCGCGTGATGTCGTAAGGCAAAGCCCTGACCCCCCTCGGTTGAGCCTACGCCCCGGCCCCGTCGATGCAACGGCGGGTATTTCGCTGTACGATACTATCCCTGCACGGCGGTGCTTTGAGATGTGGGCGGTTGCGATGAGGCGGGACGCTGGAACCGGGCTCGCGTTGAGCCTGTGCCTGCTGTTGTCGGCTTGCAGCCACACCGACGACGGTGCGCCCGGATCGGACGGCGCCGATTGGCCGGTGCCCCGCTCTCGCACGCCGACAACGGCGATGGAACGATCACGGACAATCAAACGGGGCTGATATGGGGGCGGACTTCTTTCCGTGTGTTTCACACTTCGGTCGCCATGATGTTCGCCCTCGCCTGGAGCAAAACCTGGAGCTTCCACCCCCTTCGACCCGGCGACCGCGAGGACTGCGCGAGACCCCCCATCCAGGGGATTGACAGCCACGGTCAGGCGGGCGTATAGCGTAGTCGTACGATGCGTTAGCGTTGTGGCCCGTGTTCGCGGCAACACGAACGCACCGTCGTACGCAGGGAACCGCTCATGCGGCGAAGTCCGCTGTTACTTGGTTTTTTCGCGTTCGTCTGCGGCATGCTCGTGGCCTCGATCGGGCAAGCGGCGTCCTATCCGAACGTCATCGTCTATTCCACTGTAAAAGTTATCGAGCCCGGCGGGGTGGTACACTGCGGAGTCGTCACCTTCGACGAGTTCGACGACATTCCCGGGGCTACAAACTATGCCTCACACGTTTACGACAACGGCGGGCTGGTGACCCTGGAAGCGGGGGGAATCATTCCCTTCTACGGCGATTCCTACCAGTACGTTACGTTACACGTCGCACCTGCCGGTCGACATAGATTCGTCCACACGGCGTTCACTTCGGAAAGCTTTCGGCCGACCTGCGGCGAGCCCGATAGGACTCGCTTCGTGGCTGCCGGCGTGGACGTTGACCTCCCCGGACAGCCGCCGCTGGCACGATTCTCTTTTTCCTACGACCAGAACGATCCGCAACTGGTGCTGTTCGATGGAAGCCGTTCCAAGGGCACCATAGTATCTTACGACTGGGATTTCGGAGACGGGGAATTCGGCACCGGCGTTCAGACCACTCATCGTTTTGTCGAGCTGGGTACTTACAGCGTAAAGCTGACCGTAACCAACGACCAAGGGATCGGCGACATAGTTCGGCACGACGTGCGAAACAACAAGCCGCTGCTCGTCTACACTCCCGTTTCCGATCCGAAGTCGGTAGCAATGGGAGATTCTTTCACCCTCGACTTGGAGGTAAGGAACAACGGCAGTCAGCCGATGACCGGTGTGGCGCCGACCGGTCCGCCGGCGGCTGCGAGCGACGACGGCGCCGACGTGCAACTGACAGGCGGTCCGCAACCGGCCGGGTCGTTGACCTTGGCTCCCGGTGAGGTGCAGACCTTTGCCTACGACTACCAGGCCGTCGCCGCCGGGAAGGCGGTGTTCACCGCGCAGATTCAGGGCAGCAACGGCGACGGCGGCACGGTGACGGCCAAGTCGACCTGCATACCGGCCGATCCGGGCTGCGGTCGAGTGACGATCACGGACCAGACGATCGTCGTCAACTCGGTGGGCGGCGCTCGTCTGGCGGCCGGGTCCACGAGCTGCGATACGGGTGATACCATAATGCGCGGCGGCAAACCCGAACCCGAATGTACGTTCATGGCTGCGGGCCAGCTTGCCAACGGCCGGCCGGGCCTCGATTACATCTCCTTCGACATTCCCAACGTGTCGGGCCTACCGGAGATAGGGTTTATACCCTCCATCGACGACCCCGTGGTCATCGACGGAACGACGCAACCGGGAGCGGGCCGGGTTGCACTCAAGGGCGCGGGCGGTGCCGATCCCAGCAACGCTTCCCTTCTTCCCGGCGTGTGCAGTGATCCGGATCCGCTCGGCACGGCCGTAGCGAAGACCTTCGGCGGGTTGCTCTTAGATGCGGGATCGGGGGGAAGCGAGATCCGCGGTCTTGCCGTATACGGCTTCGGTATGTTTGGAATCCGCATCGAGGCGGGATCGGATGGCAACACGATCGCCGACAACCTCATCGGCACGGATGGTACGAGCGGCCACGGCAACGGAACGTCGTGCACGAGCTTCACCCACGTAGAATTCCCCACGGAGTACCTCGGCGGGGGGGTGGTCGTCGCGTCCTCAGGAAACATCATCACCGGCAACGTCTTTCGCGGAAACGGCAGTGTCGTACCGTTCCTGAACATTCCCGGCGAAGCAGCGGTCGAGGGGATCGGCCTGCGCATCGTGGGCGGTAACAACAACGTCGTCCAGGGAAACAGCTTCGAGGGCGGGAGAGGCGGTCAGGCCGTACAGGATGTCAACCTTCTGATCGGAGACGGCTCGGGAAATCTCATCGGTGGCTCCTCGCCGGACGAGGGCAACACCATGTTCGCGGGATTCAACGGCGAGGTCCGGATCGCCGGCCAGGGCGCCAAGGGCAACCTCGTCCAGGGAAACGTGATCGGTGACGGTCCCGGATACACCGCAGGGATTGAGATCACCGACGATGCAACACAAAACGTCGTTGGTGGCTATGCTCCCGGCGAAGCGAACGTAGTCCCGAACGTGTCCGTCGGTTTCCGATGCGACCAGAACCGGGTGATCGGCAATTTCGTCGGCATCGGACCGAGCGGACGGCCACTCGAGGGCAAGCCGGCGTTCGTCTTCGCCAACGGCAACATCATAAGCAAGGCAAAGGGAACGGTCATCGCATCGAACCGGGTCTCCAATGCCGACGCTAGCGGCATCTTTCTCGAATTCGCAAGCAGCGACTCGCGCGTTCTCGACAACGAGGTGTTCGCCAACGGCTTGGATCCCGAAGTCCTCAACGGGCGATCGGCAGCAGGAATCGCCGTCCTCGACGGCACCGGTCACGTGATCCGCCGTAACCGGATCTATGCCAACGGCGGCCTGGGCATCGACCTCGGCGCAGACGGTCCTGACGGCCCCGGCGACGTGGGCGACGGCGACGTTGGTCCGAACAACAAGCAAAACACTGCCATCATCACTTCGGTAGTACGATCGGCTGGGCGGACGTTGGTATACGGAACCGTACGCGCACCGCTTACCGGTTCGGCGCCTTACACGATCGACGTTTTCGAGAACAACTCTTGCGACCCCAGCGGTTGGGGAGAAGGACAGAGCGTTGTAGGCTCCGCGCAAACGACCAACGCCTATTTTGGATTGTCCGGATCCTCGAACTTTATCGTTGGTATGTCCGGAAACCGCGCCGGTTACTTCTCGGCCACGGCCACCGACGCAAACGGCAACACCAGCGAGTTCAGCCGCTGTACACGATCCGAGAAAGGTTCTTCTATCAGGTCGAAACCCTTAGGCTCAACACTGGAGGTCTTCGATCCGAGCGCATTTTCCGCAGGCGACCAGGTCACGATCTGCCCGGGCTGCCCCACGGAAGAGACGAACGAAGTGGCGGCCTGGCGATCCTTCACGCGTGGAGCCGGAGCAACGGGCCCGGGATACATAAGATTGGCCAACGCTACGCAGTTCTCCCATGGCCTCGGCGAGGTGGTAGCCGTCGACTCGACGCCGATACCGCCGGCTTGCGGCGACCGGCTGGGTGACGGCGTGAAAGCCTCCGACGCGCTCTACGTGTTGCAGGTGGCAGTGGGCTCGAAAAGCGCTGACGAGTGCGTTGCCGACGTCGACGGCGATGGTTCGAAGTCGGCGACCGACGCGCTCATCGTGCTGCAAGTCGCGGTCGGCCAGACACATCCGATGCTTTGTCCGATCTGTTTCTGACCTCGCCACGGCGAGGGAACACCGTGCCCGTCCGGCGGTATTTGGATAGGTGCTGGGTGTCCTGGCCAGGGCACTGGACACTGATCAACCGTTATCGGTGAATCCACGGCTGCAGCGGGGTTGCTCCGCGTGCATGGCCGAAAAACGGGTTGACATAGACATAATGGGTAGCTGAACGAAACCGCTCTGCGGTCGCCTAGCCACAACGTGGGTTCATGCTAGACCATGGCCCCATGCCATCGGGGAAAGTCACCACCGCAAACGGCGTTTCCATCGCAACACCGACGCTCGCGTGCCGGGCAATTGCTTTTGCGCTTAGACGTTGGGGCGCCCCCCCGGTTCGCGTCGTCCTCTGGGATGGTTCGCAGGTGTTATCCGGGGAACAACCACCCAAAGCCTCCGTTCTCATCCGCTCACGTACGGCGTTGTTGCGCTTGCTCTCTCGTCCGAGCCTGCAGTTCGGTGAGTGCTACCGTGACGGTTCGATCGAGATCGAAGGGGATCTTGTCGGTTTGCTCGAAGCCGTCAACCGCCTGGACGAGCCACGTGCCTCGCCGTTGGCCACGGTGCAAAGCGCACTGCGTACACTCGTACCCGCCAACAGCCACGCGCACTACGAGCTGGGAAGTCCCTTCTACCGGCTGTGGCTGGACTCGCGCATGGTCTACACCTGCGCTTATTTCAAGAATCTACACACCGGGCTCGAGGAGGCCCAGTCGGCCAAACTCGATCTCGTGTGCCGCAAGCTTCGGCTCCGTGCGGGCGAGACAGTCGTCGAAGCAGGATGCGGCTGGGGTGCTTTGGCCCTACACATGGCCCGACACTACGGTGTGACGGTGAGGGCTTTCAACGTATCGGCAGATCAGATCGCGTACGCGAGAGAGGAGGCTGTTCGCCAAAGCCTGGGCGGACGGGTGGAGTTCATCGAAGGTGACTACCGCAGTATTGAAGGTCGTTTCGACGCGTTCGTCTCGGTGGGACTGCTCGAACACGTCGGGAAACGGAACTACCCGGCGTTCGGCCGGCTCATGCGACGCTGTCTGGATGAAAATGGTCGTGGGCTCCTGCAGACCATCGGACGGAACCGTCCTTTTCCGACCAACCCGTGGATCCACAAAAGAATTTTTCCCGGCGGCTACACTCCTTCCCTCAAGGAAATGGCCGCTATTTTCGAGACCAATTCCCTATCGGTCCTTCACATGGAAAACCTGAGGCCACACTACTCAAGGACACTCGAACTCTGGCGCCAACGCTTCGAATCCGCGAGCCCGGCCATATCGGAACTCTTCGACGAGCCGTTCGTCAGGACTTGGCGTTTGTACCTCGCGGCCGCTGAGGCGGCTTTCCGCGCGGGATGGCTACAGCTGTTCCAGGTCCTGTTCGCGCCGGCCACCAATCGCCGGTTGCCGCTGAAAAACGGGACGGCGACACACCCGTAAGGGCCAACGCCACCATTTTTTTCCGCGCCGAGTCATCCAAACCTATACCGCTGTCGTTGAACCAGACGGGTGTTGTGTCGGCAGCAGTACGGTGCGCGGCCGGGCCGCGGGCCTACGAGCGAAAGACGCGCACCGCCGGCAGCAAAAGAGAGCGGAGGGAGGCAGCGTGATTGATCAAGAAACAGGCGTGCGCCTCATTGCTCCCTCGGATCTACACACTAAGGAGTGGTACTCCTGGATCAACCTCATGGGATCGCCTTACTACGAGTTCCACGTGATCGGCGAAATCGAAGTGCCCCGGTACCCGGAGACGATGCCCCGCCTAGCCTTACGAAGCCTGCAAGGGCCCAATCCCGAGATTCTTTTTCTCGAACTGGTCTTTCAACGAAAGCCCGAGATCTCGCCACGCTCACTCGCGTGGAAAGCGGTCCGCTACGACGAAGCCACCCGCAACCGCACGTACACCAAAGTCCACGTTAGCTACAACGGCGCCGCCATCACAGACATGCCGGTCGAACAGGTTCGTTAGCCGGCGCTACGAGGTCTGAGACCTTAGGCCGCGGCGCGGCGGCTTACTCTCTGCTTCTCGATCGCCTCGATGCGGCGTTCGAGCGCTCCGAGCCTTCGCTTGATCGCATCCAAGTCGTTACGAACCGGAAGGTTGAACCACTTGAATACGCGGACGGCCCGTTTCTGCGCCGCCTTCTCGAAGTCCTTCCGCCGACCGTCGGTCTGCTTCCGAATCGCGGCGACGCGCTTGTCGATCGTGCCACGCACGACGTCGAAGCGTTCCTCGATGTCCTTGCGCAACGAATCGACGCGTTTGTTCACATCGCCGCGGGCGTCATCGAGACGCTCGATCACGTTGTCAACCTGCTCGCGACCGCTCTCGGGCAGAAGGTCAACCGCTCGCTTACCGATACTTTCCACCGTCGTTTCGACGTCCTTGCGCACACGGTCCAACACCTCCGAAACATCCTGCAAGAACGGGATGGAAAGCGACGTATCTGTTTTTGCTTTAGCCATGGGATCTATTCCTCCACTCATTAACTTGACATCGTCAGCTACTACACCCCCAGGCGAGTATTCCACTTCTGAAACACCGTGCAACGGGAAGGTCTTCGCGTCCCCGCTTTGCTGAGTGCCAACTGCCATGCCAGATCAATAACACGTCGCGTCAAACTGTCAACAGCACCATACCATCTTTTTTACGCAGCGCGGCGATCAGACATAAAAGCCCATAAATTCGATTGGTTATAGGGCCAAAGCCGGTGAGCACAGATGGCCGAATCGCCCCGCATAGGGGAACACGCTAGCCCGCCGGTCAGGATTTGGCCGAAGATTCGGCCGGCGTGGCCTTCGCCGATACCGCTTCCCCACCCGTCGAGGATGCCGGCGCGGAGCCCGATGCCCCCTTCGGCGCGGAGCCCGACGTGGAGCCCGTCGAGCCGCCGGGGCTGGCGGATTTTTTGGAATCGTTCGGCCGGTGTTGATAGCCGTCGGCGTACCAACCCCCACCCTTCAGACGAAAGGAACTGTGCGACATCAACTTTTGGACTTTGCGACGGCACTTCGGACATCGATCCAGAGCCTTGTCGGAAATAGCCTGCAACTGCTCAAAGGTCCCACACTTGGGACAATCGTATTCATAAATCGGCACGGTATACCCAGGACCGTAGGGACGAAGATCGTCCTTGTCAATGGCTACGCGGGGTGAAGGAGACGAGAATGCGGTCCGCTGTGCCGGCGGGATCGGGGCTGTTCACCAGCACGGTTTTCGAACGGGATTTGAGCCCCACGACAACCCGTACCTCACT
>CAZKLE010000002.1:0-38408 GCA_964553415.1 uncultured Myxococcales bacterium | reverse complement strand
CGATGAGCACGCGGTCGCCGTGCATCGCCGGGCGCACGCGCGCAGCCGGAATCGCGATGGGCGCCTCGTGCAGGTCGGGAACCACCACCGCGCGTCCGTGACGGCTTACGCGCAAGCGCCCACTGGTGAGCCCCAGACGTGAAGTCAGCGCGATGCGTTCTTTGCGGGCGCGTACGACGTCGCCGTCGGCTACGAGCACATCGATCGCCGTTTCCAGATCGGCGATCGGAACGCGCAAGCTCGCTGCCAGCTTGTCGATTTGCGCGTATTTACGCTTGGCCTTACCCAGACGGTCGAGCAAACGTTGCAGTAGCAGCTCGTGTTTTTGCAGTTTACGCGTCAACCAATACGCACGCCGCGATGACCGAAGTCCACAGACCCTTTTTGTCGCCGCGCGCAGACTGGGAAATATTTCGGGTTTTGACGATCTGATCGCTCAAGCGCCAAAAATCCCGACGCTCATCGTAGCTCTTGTCGGCATCGAACTCTACGTTGAGGATCGTGGCCAGCATCTGGGCGGCCAGGTCTTCGGCATACTCGCCGGCCTGCTCATCAGTCTGACCGAAGCCGTGATGCTCGCTGAGGTAGCCGTACATGTTGCGGTCCTTCGGAATGGCCACACCCACAGAGGCGGCCAGATGCCGATGCGGTTCGTTGGACTCGGCACGCGCCAGCACGACATGCAGGATCTGCCCGTCGGTCAATTCCTTGAGTCCCTCGCGCTTAGGTATGATCTTGCACTTTGGCGGGAAAATACTCGATACCGTAACGATGTTGAACTGCGCGATTCCTGCATCGCGCAGGGCCAATTCGAAGGACGCTAGTCGTTCCTTGTGACGGCCTACGCCCTTGGTGAGAAAGGCCTTGGTTGCTGCTCGGCTGAGCGCCATGGTTCAGATAAATACGGGAGCGTCGAACTCTCCGAACTCCTCGCGCATGGCGTCGGAGATTTCTCCGAGTGTCGCCGAAGCCCGTACGGCATCCAGGATTGCCGGCATCAGATTGCCGCTTCCACGGGCGGTATCGGTAATGGCGGCGAGGGCGGCGGCGGTTGCGCCGCTGTCGCGGCGTTCTCGGAGCGAGGCTAGGCGTTGTTTTTGTTTCTCTTCGATGGTCGCGTCTATACGCAGGACGTCGGTGGGGGTTTCCTCTTCGACTTGGAACTTGTTAACGCCGACGATGATCTGGTCTTGGGTCTCGATAGCACGTTGATAGTTGTAGGCGGCCTGCTGGATCTCCTGCTGTTGAAAACCCCGTTCGATGGCAGCGACTGCGCCGCCCAGCTTGTCGATCGTCTCGATGTATTCGTTCGCACGCTTTTCGATCTCGTCGGTCAGGTTTTCGACAAAGTACGAGCCCGCAAGGGGGTCGATGGTGTCGGCGACGCCCGACTCGTAGGCGATGATCTGCTGGCTGCGCAGTGCCACGCGAACGGCGTCTTCGGTCGGCAATCCCAGGGCCTCGTCGTAGCTGTTGGTATGCAGCGACTGGGTGCCGCCGCAGATCGAGGCGAGTGCCTGTATGGCGGTGCGCACGACATTGTTGATCGGCTGCTGAGCGGTTAGCGAGGAACCTGCGGTCTGGCTGTGGAAGCGCATCATCATGGATCGCTCGTTCTTGGCTCCGAAGCGTTCCTTCATGATCTTCGCCCACATGCGGCGCGCGGCCCGATATTTGGCGATCTCTTCGAAGAAATTGTTGTGAACGTTGAAGAAGAATGACAATCGGCCGGCGAACTTGTCGACGTCCAGCCCGGCGTCGATGGCGCCTTGTACGTAGGCGATACCGTCGGCCAGGGTAAATGCGACCTCCTGCACGGCCGTCGATCCGGCTTCGCGGATGTGGTAGCCGGAAATCGAAATGGTATTCCAACGCGGAACATTTTCGGTGCAGAATTCAAAGATGTCGGTAGCCACGCGCATGGAGGCCGCCGGCGGGTATACGTAGGTACCGCGGGCAATGTATTCCTTGAGGACGTCGTTCTGCACCGTGCCGCCGACTTTGTCCCAAGAAACACCGCGGCGTTCGGCTACCACCAGATAGAACGCGAGCAGTATCGCCGCCGTCGCGTTTATGGTCATCGAGGTGGTGATCTTGTCCAGGGGCAGTTCGTTGAGGAGTACTTCCATGTCGTCGGCGGAGTCGATGGCGACTCCAACCTTTCCGACTTCGCCGTGGGAAATCTCGTGGTCGGAATCGCGTCCCATCTGTGTGGGTAGGTCGAACGCCACACTCAGGCCGGTGGTGCCCTGTTCGAGCAGGTAGCGGTAGCGGCGGTTGGATTCCTCGGCGGTACCGAAACCGGCATACTGCCGCATCGTCCACAGCCGCCCTCGGTACATGGTCGGCTGGATCCCACGGGTGAAGGGGTATTGGCCGGGCATTCCGAGATTGTCCGGACAGGGCAGGTCGCCGCCGGGGCCGTACAGGCGCTCTACCGGGATGGCCGAGGTGGTATCGAAGTCGCTGCGCCGCTCACCGGATTTGGCCAATGCCTTGGCCAAAGTTTCCTTCTCCCATTGACTACGCTGGTCTCGGAAACTCGCCATAACGCGTGAACCTAGCCGAATCCTCGTACGATCCCAAGAGGTGCCGGGCCGGCCGACCCGTTCTCAGCCGAGCAGCGACAGCAGCACCCCAGCAGCTACCGCCGAGCCGATCACGCCTGCAACATTGGGGCCCATGGCGTGCATGATCAGGAAATTGGTGGGGTCGTCTTTCTGTGCGGTGACCATCGCGACGCGGGCGGCCATAGGAACCGCGGATACGCCGGCGGCGCCGATGATGGGGTTGATCGGCGTGTGCGAGAATCGATTCATGAGCTTGGCGAGGATCACGCCCGAGGCGGTCGCGACGGAAAACGCTATAAGTCCGAGCACGAAGATTTTCAGGGCCTCGGGGGTCAGAAATCGGTCGGCGGTGGCACCGGCACCGACCGTAAGGCCGAGGATAATGGTCACCGAGTCGATAAAGGCCGACTTGGCGGTGTTGGCCAGACGGTCGGTGACGCCGGATTCCTTGAGCAGGTTGCCGAAGAACAGCATGCCGAGCAAGGTGGTTGCCGCCGGTGCAATCAGCGTGCACGTAAGAAAGGCGACGATGGGAAAGGCGATCTTTTCGGTCTTCGATACCGTACGCGGCGCCGGCATCTTGATAAGCCTTTCCTTCTTGGTGGTGAGCGCGCGTACGATGGGGGGCTGAATGATCGGCACCAGCGCCATGTAGCCGTAGGCGGCCACGGCTACGGCCGAAAGCAGATGCGGAGCGAGACGGGCGGTAACGAAAATGGTCGTCGGTCCGTCGGCACCGCCGATGATACCGATGGCGCCTGCTTCGGTGGGAAGGAAGCCGAGCGCGAGGGCGCCCCAGTAGGTTGCGAAGATTCCCACCTGCGCAGCTGCTCCCAGCAGGATCAGTCGCGGCTGCGAGAGCATGGCCGAAAAGTCGGTCATGGCTCCGAGACCGAGAAAAATGAGCGAGGGATAGATTTCGTGCTTCACGCCGAAGTACAGGAACTGGATCGTACCCTCGACCTGCGGTGAGGCGCCGCCCGCGGGGATGTTGCCCATGATCATGCCGAAGCCGATCGGCACGAGTAGGAGCGGCTCGTAGTTCTTGCGCACGGCGAGCATGATGAGGACGAGGCCGACGCCGATCATGACGACGTTCCACAGATTGGAGACGTCGGAAAGGTAGAGTCCGAACCCTGTGGTCCAGAAGAAATGAAGGATGCCGTCAAGCATGCTTCAGGAGATCACCATCAGAAGCTGGCCGTCACTCACCTGGGCGCCCTCGGACACGGGAATGTCGCGGACGGTTCCCGCCACCGGCGCAGCGATGTCGTTTTCCATCTTCATTGCTTCGAGTTTCAAAACGATCTGTCCGGCGCTGACTTGATCGCCGACTTTGACCATCAGTGTCGTGACAACACCGGGGATCGGCGCTGCGATCGATCCGCTGCCGGTCGCCGCGGCCGTCGGGGAAGGGGAGCCGGCAGCGGGGTGCGTCGGCACGATTGGGGCCGTTGGGAGCGGAGCCGGTGCGCCCGGTCGTGGTGGCGGTGTGCCTGCGCCGGGCTCGACGTGAAAGCGCTCGCCTTCGACCGTGACGGTAGCGCCGCCGAGGCCGTCGTCTTCGACCTTGACGTCGTATTCTTTGCCGCCTGTCTTTACCTTGTAGGTAGCCATCGCTTCCTCATGTTTTCCCCGGGAACCTCTCGCGTTGCGCTACCCGCGAGGCCGTAGCCCATTGCGATAGCGGTTGGGGCCCGCGTACGGCGACGCCGTTGCGACGATGCAATCCGTAGGCCGCCAAGGCTATGTGCAGCAGCTGTGTGTGGTCGGTGTGAGTGCCGGCGGTGTGTGCGTCTTTGTTTGCGCTCGTGTGCTTGCCGGCGCTGCGTGCCCCTTTATCGCCTGTCCCATCGCCATTTTCACGACGGTCGATCAAGTGGGAGGTGATCACGACCACCGCGATCAGCAAACCCAGCGCGACAAAAACCGCACCGACCCCGATGGTGGTCATGATGGGCCCCGTGGTGATGGCTGCGTCCACTCTTGCTGTCCCCGTCGCCGCCGCGCCAATCCCTCAGAGGGGGATGTTGCCGTGCTTTTTCGGCGGGTTGGTGTCGCGTTTGTTCGCCAGCATGGCGAGGGCCTGGGCGATGCGAACACGCGTTTCGGCCGGCGAGATTATGCCGTCGATGTAGCCCAGTTCGGCCGCCTGGAAGGGCGTCGCAAAGTTGCTGTGGTAGTCATCGACCAGTTCTTTTCGTCGTGCTTCCGGATCCACGGCGGTTTTTATGTCCTTCCGGAAGATGATGTTGACGGCGCCGGCGGCGCCCATCACGGCGATTTCTGCGGTAGGGTAGGCGAGGTTGATATCGGCGCGGCAGTGCTTGGCGCCCATCACGCAGTAGGCCCCACCATAGGCCTTGCGCGTGATCACCGTGATCTTGGGTACGGTAGCCTCGGCGTAGGCGTATACGATTTTGGCTCCGTGACGAATGATGCCGCCCCATTCCTGCTGCGTGCCCGGAAGGAAACCGGGAACGTCTTCGAAGGTGATCACCGGAATGTTGAAGCAGTCGCAGAAACGGATGAAGCGGGCGATCTTGTCCGAACAGTTTACGTCGAGGCAGCCGGCCAGCACCGCCGGCTGATTGGCGACGATGCCAATCGAACGTCCGCCGATACGCGCAAAACCGACGACGGCGTTCTTGGCGAAGTGCTCTTGGACTTCCATGAAGCTGTCGCGGTCGACCGTGGCTTCGATGATGAGCTTGATGTCATAAGGTTTGTTCGGGTCGTCGGGGACGACGTCGTTCAGTTCCGGGGTGAGTCTCTCCAAGGGATCGCCGTTGTCGAGCAGCGGAGGCGCATCGACGTTGTTCGAGGGCAGGTAGGAAAGCAGGCGGCGGATCGATGCGATGCAGGCCTCGTCGTTGGCGGTCAGGAAGTGCGCCACACCCGTTCGGGTGTTGTGCGAAGCCGCACCGCCGAGGTCTTCCTGGGTGACTTCTTCATGGGTGACCGATTTGATCACCTCGGGGCCGGTGATGAACATGTAGCTGGTCCCATCGACCATGAAGATGAAGTCGGTCAGGGCCGGCGAGTACACGGCGCCGCCGGCGCAGGGGCCGAGGACGGCCGAAATCTGTGGGATCACTCCCGATGCCAGTGTGTTGGCGCAAAAGATGTCGGAATAGCCGCCCAGGCTCTCGACGCCTTCGTGGATGCGTGCACCGCCCGAATCGTTGAGGCCGACGCAGGGCGCGCCGGCCTTCATGGCCATGTCCATGACCTTGCAGATCTTCTCGGCCAAAGTATGGCTGAGGCTGCCGCCGAATACGGTGAAATCCTGGGCGAAGGCGAAAACCGTGCGGCCGTCGACCTCGCCGTAGCCGCTGACGATGGCATCGCCGGCGATACGCTGCTTTTCCATGCCGAAGTTGTTGCAGCGGTGTACGCGGAACTTGTCGACCTCCACGAAGGTACCCGCATCGAACAGGTGGTCGATACGCTCGCGTGCCGTCAGCAGGCCCCGCTCGTGACGCTTGGCGATTTTTTCCGCGCCCCCGCCGGCCTCAGCCTCGGCGTGGCGCCGCTTGATCTCTTCGATGACTGCGTTGACCGCCATGGTGTCGTCCGGAGTGCCGCAGCACAGCGAATCACGCGCTGCGACATAGTCGAATCGCAAAGAGTTACAAGGGAAACAGCGAAAAGACAAGAACGTGCTCGAATGGGGCTAGGGGGCTGTCACCGGCCCAAAACAACGGTGGGCCGGACCAGAGCGTCTTATTTCGTCCATAAACATCAGCAGGCCGCCGGAGCGCCAAAGGGCCGCATATTCGTTGACTTTAGGGTGGCTTCCGTGTTGCTATTCAGGCGTTGGTTGGGAGCCGTTTTCTGAGGGGGATTCTTGATGGGAAAAGGCAACTTGGAATACGCAGTACTGGGCTTTGTCTCATCATCATCGGATGGAATGCATGGCTACCGACTGAAATCGGAATTCGAGGCCCTGTGCGGTGATTTCTGGGGTCTGAACTACGGCAAGATGTACCGCGTGCTCGACGACCTCGAGCGTTGCGGCCAATTGGGGGTCGCCCAAGAGATCCAGGAGCATCGGCCGAATAGAAAGGTCTACAGAATTACCGATGCCGGCCGACAGACGCTTGACGATTGGCTGCTACAGCCGGTGTCGGAAGACCCTCAGCCTTTGCGGGACGAATTGTCGGTGAAACTTCTTTTTTTGGGTAAAGCGAACGTAGACGCGATCAGCGAGTTGATCACGCGCCAACGCGGTATCTACCTGACCCGTTTGGCGCGACTGTCCAAGCGTCGCTGCCGCTTGGAAAAATCCGGTTATGATACACAGGTTGTAGGGCTGGTAATGGACGGAGCCGAGATGCGCGTGCGCGCAGACCTCGGCTGGCTCGAGCATATAGAGCGCACGGTTATCCGCTCCTTCTGACCGATGGGAGGCCTGCGGCGTACAGGACCGCTTTGGCGATGATTCACTTTGAAGCGGTATGTAAGCACTTCGGGGAAGGCCCGAGCTGTGTGCGTGCGTTGCAAGAGGTCAACCTCGTCGTCCCCGAGCATCAAATGTGCGCGTTGATGGGGCCGAGCGGTGCGGGCAAGAGTACGCTGCTGCATACGGCGACCGGGCTCACCGGCATCGATAGCGGACAGATTCGTATCGGCGAGCGAGAGATCTCGAAGCTCGACAAGAACCAACTGGCTTTGCTTCGGCGCCACGAGGTGGGGATCGTGTTTCAGTTTTTCAATTTGATCCCGTTTCTGACGAGTTACGAGAACGTGGCATTGCCCCTGCGCCTGGATGCGGGAGCGGCACGCAATGAGCACGAGCGGGTGATGGAGGTCCTCGAGACCGTTGATCTGGCGGCCCGTGCCGACCATAAGCCGCACCAACTCTCGGGTGGGGAAATGCAGCGCGTTGCGTTGGCACGGGCGCTCGTGATTCGTCCCCGCGTCGTACTGGCCGACGAGCCCACCGGCAACCTGGACTCGCACGCGGCGCGGCAGGTTATGCAGCTGCTCCGTGACGTCAATCAACAAACCGGCGTGACGATGGTGATCGTCACGCATGATCCCGTTTGGGCGTCGTTGACGGACCGGGTTGTTCGCATGGTCGACGGCCGTATCACCGAGGACCTGGGGTTGTCCGACGACGGCGATGCGGGCGATGATGACGGGCTTCATGTTTTCGCTACTCCGTAACATAAGCCTCCGGGATCTGGCGTCGCGTCCGTTTCGCGTGGGACTCTTTGTGGTCTCGATCGCTCTCGGCGTAGGACTGCTCACGGCGACGCTTCTTGCCAGCGAGGCGGTGATTCGCGACTTCAACGCTCAGGTCGACAAAATTGCGGGCCGCGCCGCGTTGCAAATCACGTTCGGTACGGGGGAGTCCCGATTTTCGGAGGAGTTGACGGAACGGGTAGGGCACGAACCGTTTGTAAAACGTGCAGCGGCTCTCGTACGCGGTACGCTCTCGTTTGCGGACGGTTCTGGTGAATTGCTCGAGCTGTTCGGAGTCGATCTTCTCAAGCCCGAAGTTCAGAAACTTTATGATGTAACCGTCGTGGAGAGAACGGCGGATGATTTTTCTATCCTCAACGATCCTTATGGTGTGTTTTTGACCGAGCGAGTTGCCGCCGAGCGAGGCTTGAAGCTCGACGACCGAGTTCGACTCGCGAGCGCGATCGGCACACGGGAGTACACGGTGCGGGGACTGATCCGCGGTGAAGGGCTTCCGAGTTCCTACGGGGAACGCGTTGCGATCATGTATCTGCCCGCCGCACAGGGTGTTCTGGGCCTCGTGGGGGCTGACGGTCGTGAGTCGCCCATCGATCGGATCGACGTGGAATTGAAAGCCGGAGTCTCACCCCCGGTGGCGGCTCGTGCTCTGCAAGAAGACATTGCGAAGCAGTTGGTGGTTTCGGAACCGGCGCAACGCAAGCTCGCCAACCGGAAGCTGGTATCAGGCCTGCGCGCGACCTTGATCGGGATCAGCGCATTTGTGCTCTTGGCCGCCGTGTTCATCGTCTACGCGACCACGGTTGCCCTTGTGAGTTATCGTACGCCGATGCTGGCTACACTCATCCGAACGGGATCGACACCTGTGTCGGTGGTGAGACTGGTGATTGTCGAAGCTGCACTTCTCGGCCTTGTCGGCGGCATCCTCGGGGCGTTGTCGGGAATCCTCATGGCAAAGATGGCGGTCGCAGACGTCGCCGCCGGCATGAGTCTCAACTACTCCTTGCCGTTTGCGGCCGGGCGGTCGTCGATCCCGCCCGTCGCGTACCTGTTGTGGCTGCCATGGCTGGGTGCTGGTGCCGCAGCGGTCTCGGCGTATGGACCGGCACGTCGTTTAGGTAAGCTCGATCCTCTATCGTTGCGGCAAGTCGGGGTCGCGGATGACCCGGACAAGTTTTCTGCCGTCTCCTATTTCGGTCTCGGCGGCGGCATTGCCGTCGCGGCGTCGATCGTTGCGCTTTTGGCTCGGCGCTCGGGGTCCGCTGCCGCATTCTCCGGTGCGGTATTGTTGCTCTGGCCGGCCTGCATCATCGTTTCTCTTCCTGTGGTGCGTATCTTGTGGATCCGCTTAGGTCGGGCGAAGAAAGGGCTGGGGCGAACAACTCGTTGGTTGGCCGTTGAACTTCTCAATCGTAACGTAGAAAGGAGCCTCATCACGGTGGCAGCCATTTCTTTATCGATCGGGGTCGTGATTGCGGCGTCGACGTTGCCGGAGAGCTTTCGCAGGTCGATCTCTCAATGGTACGCATTCTACGGAGACGCAGTAGTCACGTCACGAACTCAGCAGGGAGGGTGGCTTGCGGCGGCAGTGACGGACGACTACGCGGATACGATCAGCCGGCTTCCCGGTGTCGCGGCAGTCGATACGCTGCGTGTTTTGCAAGGCCAACCGTATGCCGGTGACCGTATCGCGATCGCGTCTTTGGGGGACGGATATCTTCGCTATGCGATGGCGGGCATCGGAGAGCTGCGTGGCTCGCAAAACCGGGAAGCAATCGAAAGTATTCGCGACGGAAGCGCAGCGGCGATCTCGGAGAATATGAGAGTCCACTATGGACTGGCTATAGGCGACACGATCGAACTCGTCTCGCCCACCGGGCCCCTCGAGCTGCGGATCGCTGCGGTGGTCCCCGACTTTATCTCCGACCGTGGCTCGGTGATTCTCGGTCGGCGGCTGTTCGAGCGGCGCTGGCGGGATCACCTTGCCAA
Organism: uncultured Myxococcales bacterium; assembly: GCA_964553415.1. Lineage (GTDB taxonomy): Bacteria > Desulfobacterota > Binatia > UBA1149 > JAJCZL01 > CAZKLE01. The sequence continues at coordinate 28,641 of CAZKLE010000002.1, read as the reverse complement.
TTACATCGCATTATCTCTGAAGCCGGGTGTATCTTTGCGCCAGGTGCGGCGCCAATTCCGTCTGCAGGCCGGTGCCGACGCGGAGTCGGTTTCCGTACTCTCGATCGGCGAGCTGGTTGCGCACATCGACGACGCCATCGCTTTGGCGTTTGCCGACCTTGATGCGCTTCAGCTTCTGGTGATCTTGATAACGCTGGCGGGAATTGTGGACCTCGTGGTCTCTAGCGTGTTCGATTCCCGGGGCATTCAGGCGACGCTTCGGGCTGTCGGTATGACCGATCGAGGGATCGTGCGTGTCATCGTCTACCAGGCCGGTGTCGTAGGGTTTACGGCTGGAGTTTGCGGCGTGGTGTTGGGCTTTGTTGCCTCGTGGTTGTGGGTGCACGTTGCCTATCCGTTGCTCGTTGGATACGTACTGCACCTGCACATGGCTTGGGGAAGCGCCATCGTATGCGTCGTGCTTTCTACGCTCACGGCTATGTTTGCCGGTGCCGTCGCTGGTGCTTCGGAGGTGCGGGCGCTTCCGGCACAAACGTTACTGGTGGAATAGGGGTGCAACAGTGAGATTATCGGTTCAGGGCGTGGGTGCGTCGCTTCCCGCGAGGCGTGTTGACAACCGCGAGGTTGCCGAACTTGTGGGCCTCGAGCCCGGGCGGATCGCCGAGCTTTTCGGTGTGACCGAACGCCGGTGGGTACGTCAAGACGAGGGCACGACGGAGACCGATAGCGAATCGGTGAGTACGCTGGCGGCGCAGGCCGGGCGCCGGGCTCTGGAAGACGCCGGGGTGGTCGCGAAGAAACTCGATGCGGTGATCGCTGTTTCCATGACGCCGGAGTACATCTCGCCGCCTCTTGATTTTCTGATCCGCCGTGACCTCGGCGTAGCGGAGGGATTGGGTTTCAGTCTGCAGGCGGCGTGCACCGGAATCTTTCGGGCCGTTTTGCTGGCCGAAGGGCTGCTCTCGACCGGGCGAGCGGCGACCGTCCTAATCGTAGCGGCCGACGCGGGTTCCCCGTATTTCGTTTTCGACCGGAACCTGCCCAAGGACCTTCGAATGAGTATGGCGTTGTATGGGGACGGGGCCGGCGCGATGGTATTGGCGGCCGGCCAAGGTGGACTTGCCCGTATCGAATCTCCGCTCGCGGTATCGACGGCAAGCGACCAATCTCCGGGAATCTTGCTCCGTGTTGCAACCGGCGGGCGAAACGCTCGCCGGAAACGTTCCGCTTGCGAGGGCATCGCCTACCATGATTTTCGCAGAGTTCTCGAGTTGGGCGGTCCGCTGACCCGCCGCGCAGCTGACGCTGTGCTCAACGGTATCGGCCTGAAATTTGACGACGTCGATCATCTTCTTATCCATCAGGCTACGGGAAACATGAAGCGTATTATCTCGTCGTTGGGGATGCCGGCGGAGAAACTCCATCTCAATATCGACCACGTCGGCAACACTCTGTCCCCTTCGACGCTGATCCTCCTCGATGAACTCAAGCGTGAGCACACATTTCAGGCGGGCGATCTCTTGCTGATGGCCAGTGCAGAGAGCGCCACTTGGAGCTATGGCGGTATGGCTCTGCGCTGGAACTAAGCCCGCCTGAGTGTCGTTGCTGATGGTCGCCGCCGGCGGGAGCCGGGCGGGCCGCGTTGCCGATCTCGTTGGTGCGCTGGTGTACGCCGGGGCGTCCGGCTCAAGCAAGTCCTGACAAATACGACCTAAATCCCACCCGAATGGGTGTGCGATTTTGCACAAACCGTTTGGCGCCAGGCCCAAGGTTCGCTATGGTTGCAAGCTGCGGGTGAGCGAGAATGGGGGCGGCTACGTAATGACCGGAGAATTACCGACGACGTGTATTGTTGGCACGTCGCATCTAAGTGCCGCAGTGGCAAAGGCTTTCCTCGATTGTGGTCTGCCGTTCGAACGTCACCAGGGCGGGGTTCCGCTCGAGGAAGGTTCCGGTGGTGCCGGCGGAACGGGCGCGCTTGCCCACGAACGCCTTGACCATGTCCGGCGCATCGATAACGGAGCCTGGAGCTTGCATCCGGAATGCGGTCCGACTCGTTTCTTTGATGCGCTCGTTGTTACCACGCGTCCGCGACTTTCTCCGCGAATCCCTCGGATCGCAGGCTCTGACGGCTTTTCCGGCGCAAGCTACCACTCCGACGCCTGCCCCGGCGTCAAGGCGTTTCGTCGTGCGACCGTGCTCGTGGTCGGTGACGGGCATCGGGCGGAAACCGTTGCTTTGGAACTGGCCGAGTACGCGCACCGGGTTTTGCTCGCGTCGGCCCCCTGCGACGATAGTGTTCGACTCTCGCGGCCGGGCAGGTTCGCGCGTTACGTTTCCCTTTGCTGTCGACCGACGATCAGTATGAATCGGCTCTCCGCGCTTGCGGGTCGCAGCGTGCGACTGGTCGGTGAGCCGCTTCGCATTGACAGACAGGCCGTGTTCCTTGCCGACGGTTCGTCTGCCGGCGTTGATGCGATTGTCTACGCTACCGGCTTTTCGCCACAGTTCGGTTTTCTAAGTCCTGCATTGCAGAGCGCCGGCGGCCATGAGTTCGAACTATACAAGCGTGTGTTCCGGCCGGCGATCGACAGCCTTTTCTTTGTAGGCTCCTTTCTGCCGGCCGAGGCGACCGCGGCGGCGGCTATGCAGGCGGTCTTGGTGACCGAGTATCTGAGAGGCAGCTATGTGCTGCCCGACTTGTTCGCCATGCGAAACCAGCGTCCCTACGATCGCGGGCGGACGGCCCGCGGTCTCTTTGATGTTTCTACGGCCCGTTCCCGGCCTGCGCTGGCACGCTACGCCCGTGAACTCGAGTGTGAGTTGAGGCGGGGGCGCCGCCGGGCGCTGCGCAGGGGTGCGCAGCCGCCGTTGCCGGCGATTGCGGCCGGATTGAGACCGCCCGAAGAACCTTTGCAAAAGCCGGCCGAGTCGCGAGCCCCGCTGCTTGGGCGGGCACAAGCGCTGTGGGCGCAGAAGGAGGAACAGGACGCGGCGCCCGTTGCCGTCGCCTGAGCCTTATCGGTCGTAGTCTTTACTCAGATAGTTCGGCCTTCCGATACATGGTCACCACAGCCGCACCGCCCAGGCCGAGATTGTGTTGCAGCCCGACGCTCGCGCCTTCGACCTGACGCTTGTCTGCCTGACCGCGAATTTGCCAGTTCAGTTCTGCGCATTGGGCGAGACCGGTAGCGCCCAGGGGGTGGCCCTTGGAGATTAGGCCGCCCGAGGGGTTGACCACCCATTTTCCGCCGTAGGTGACCGCGCCCGAGTCGATCAGTTCACCGCCTTTGCCTTCTTCGCATAGTCCGAGCCCTTCGTAGGTGATCAGCTCATTCGATGAGAAGCAGTCGTGCAGCTCGATGACGTCTACGTCTTCGGGTCCGAGTCCGCTTTGCTCGTACACGGTTTGCGCGGCCTTTTTGGTCATGTCAGCCCCGATGATCTTGATGCAGCTCCGTTCAGCGAAGCTTGAGTTCATGTCGGTGGTCATCGCCATGCCGGCAATTTCGACGGCTTGTTCTTGAAGACCGTGCTTCTTGACGAACTCTTCACTGCACACGATGGCTGCGCCGGCTCCATCGGAGGTCGGACAGCACTGCAGCCTGGTCAGGGGCTCAAAGACCATCGGTGAGTTGAGGATGTCTTCAACGGAATACTCGTCGCGAAACTGCGAGTACGGATTGTTGACCGAGTGTTTATGGTTTTTGGCGCCGATCTTAGCGAACTGCTCGGCGGTGGTCCCGTACTTTTCCATGTGCTCGCGGCCGGCGTTGCCGAACATTTGCGGCGCGCCGGGAGCTTGCGCCAATCCGCGCAGCTCGACCATGAGGCCGAAGTGCTTGTCCATGGGATTGGTTCGGTCGGTGAACTTTATGCCGAGCGAGCCCTTTTCCATTTTCTCGAACCCGAGCGCCATGACGCATTCGGACAGCCCGCCTTCGACGAACTGTTTTGCCATGAATAGCGCCGTCGAGCCGGTCGAGCAGTTGTTGTTGACGTTGTAGACGGGGATGCCGGTGGTGCCGAGTTGGTAGACGGCGCGTTGGCCGGCCGTAGAGTCGCCGTAGCAGTATCCGACGCAGGCCTGCTCGACCTCTTCAAACTTGATGCCGGCATCGGCCAAGGTCTTCTCGCCGGCCTCTTTGGCCATGTCGGGGTAGTCCCAGGCCTTGGAGCCGGGTTTCTCGAACTTGGTCATGCCGACACCGACGACGTAAACTTTTCTTGCCATTGTGCTGACTCCTTGATTCCTGAATTCCCGCTGAACCCCGAGCTGTCCACATCGGAGACTGCAAGATCTTGCACCTATAGCGCCTGACGTCGGCCAATGCCAGCCTGAGGCAAGCGAAGCGCCACCACCGCGTCGGTTGGGCTAGGGAACGGCGAGGGTGGCGGCCGGGTGCAAGGGCTCTTTGCCGGCGGCGGAGCGGACGGCGGCGCCGAGGGCGGAAAAATAGTCGTTGCGCATTTGCGGGCTTATGTGGTGGCCCACGCCACTGTAGGTGTGCAACTCGATGTCCGCACCGGCTCTACGCAGGGCCTCGACGGCCAGTCGTGTGGTTGCCACATGGATAACGGGGTCGGCTTCACCGTGAAAGGCGATGATCTTCGGCAAGCGGGCGGCATGGTCGGTTGCGTACGCACGCAGATCATCGGTCAGCATGCCGCTGATCGGAAGAGCGGCGCCGACGAGTTCGGGGTGCAGGGCGGCCAGCGAAAAGCTCAGGATGCCGCCTTGGGAAAAGCCCGTGACGATGGTTTTGCCACGCGCCGGTTCGCTCGTGCGCAGGGCTTTGATGAAACGAGCAAGCTGTTCGACTGCGTCGCGGATGCTACCACCGCCCTTGTCGCTATGGCTGTCACGCGCGCCCAGCGAAAACCACGAATAGCCGTCGCCCCAAGGTGTCGGCCCGGTCGGTAAGACCACGCGCGCCGGCACCGCTAGGCCGCGATAAAAGGCGGCGAAGCTCTCGGGTTTATCGCCGAGGCCGTGGATGGCAATGACCAAAGGCAGGCCACTGCTGCGAGCCTGTGCGGTCGCGGGTGCGGTCCTGACTTCTCGGTAAGCCAGAACGCGGGAGGCATCGGCGGAACGGTGCGCCGGTGAGACGTCACTCGTGCAAGCAGCGAGGGAAAAACAAAGGGTGAGAACCCACAGCAGCGGCCGGCTGCGGCGCGCCACGGAGCGGTCTGTCGGAGAACCAACCATGAGGCGTGATATCACCGGGCGGCAGGCCGAAACAACAGCCTACGATGAGACGGGCCGGTTCAGTCGTCGTCGATTTCGTGCAGTCCGCACTCGCGCTTGAGGCCGAAGAATCGCGTGTCTTCTTCGCTCATGCCCTCGGTCAGCTTCTGCGAGGTATGCCAGTCGCCGATCGAGACGTAGCCGTCTACCCACAGGGGGTGGTAGGGGAGGTCGTGCTTGGACAGGTAATTGAAGACGTCGAGGTCGGTCCAGTCGATGATCGGTAGGACCTTCAGGCGACCGTCTTGTATGCCGAGCACTTGCAGGTCGCGTCGCGTGCTGGACTGCTGGCGGCGAAGCCCGGCGATCCAGGCCTGCGCTTCGCGCTCGTTGAGCGCGCGCTTCATCGGCTCCACCTTGTTCATGCGGTTGTAGCGTTCGATACCTTCGAGTCCCTGTTCCCAGAGTTTGCCGTAACGCGCTTCCTGCCAGGCGGGGCTCAACTCGGCTCGGTATACGTGGATGTTCAAGTGTAGGCGCTCGGTGAGTTCGTCGATGAAACGGTAGGTCTCCGGGAAGAGATAGCCGGTATCGACCAGCACGACGGGAATTTCCCGCCACTGCTGGGTGCACATGTGCAGGAGGATGGCCGCTTGTGCGCCGAAGCTCGACGACAGTACGATGCTCGGTTTGAGGAGGTCGAGTGCCCAGGCGACTCGCTCCTCGGCGCTGCGCCCCTCGAGTTTCTTGTTGGCGGTATCGAGGTCGATACTGCGGTGGTCGAACGGGGTGGCGGCTGTCTGGTTCATCGTCTCACCAACCAGCATACGATATCCGCCCGCCGGGATGAGTCAAAGAAAGCCGTCGCCCCACCGGCGCCGAGCGCCTGCCGGCTCACCGCCCCAGGGGTAGGAGACCCGCCGCGGTGCGGATCTCTATGCGTTGTGCTACGAGCCGGAGATTCGAATTGATTCGTCCCTCGACGACGATACGTGCGTCCGGTTGCAAGTCGCGCGCTCCGCTGCCACCCGCCACCAGGGTGTCGGCGTTGATGCGCACGGCAATCTGGTCGTTCAGAACGAAGACGCTGCCGTTGACGACTTGGGTGATGAAGCCTTCCACGCGGAGAAGCAGGCCGACTACGAAATCGATATCCGAGCCGCGGATTTCGACGGTATCGGCGACCAGCAGACCGCCGACGAGTCCGGTGGTCGCAATCCGTACGAGTTGCCCGTCGGCCAGTCCGCCCGCCGGTGCACCGAGGGTGGTCGCTCGGCTGAAATCGACCAACACTCTGCGGATCTGGAATGTTCTTGCGACGGTGTCGAGGTTTCTGACGAGGCCGCGCAGGACGAAACCGCCGGCTTGCGTGACGGCGAGGACTCGCGTGGCGGTTACGTCTCCGCCGGTGTTTGTCAGCCCGCTTACCTCGAGCACGGTGCCCAGCTGCAATGTGGCCAGGCTCGTGCCTTCGAACACGGTCCCCGTCGTCACGAACAGCGGTTGTCCGAACACGACGAGGATGCCTTGCGCCGCATCGACGTTTTGCACCGGCCCTCGCACAAGACTCTCGAAACGAACCTCGTCGGCGATGCCCGTGCCGCTGGAATCGTCGATGGTGCCGTTCACCGTAACCACCATGCCGGGTTTGAGGTCGTTCGGCGTTGCCGGGGTGCCGTTGATGGTGATGCTCGCCGAGTCGACGTTGAAATCGATTCCGCCCACGGTGATACCGTTGCCGCCGCCGGAGTTTGCGACTACACCCTGGGCAATCCCGGTGCCGCCTATTCCTCCGCCGGAAACACCTCCACATCCGTAGGCGAGTAGAGCGGCGAGCAACGCTGAGGCTGCTGTGGTGAAGATGGTAGATCGCAAGCTAGTTGTCCTCTGGTGAATAGTCGTCTTCGTAGTAGTAGATACCGAGAGAGACCCGCTTGCGGCCCGTTCCGGCGCCGTCGGAATTCGTGTCGCGATCATGTCGCGACATCAAATCGTCGAGCCGTTCGAGAGTCTTTTGCGCCAGCTTATTCGCTTTCGCCCGAATCTCCGCCGTCGACTCACTCGGGAGGTTGTCGTAGCTGACCTTGCGCTGGAAGAATGTGTCCTGGGGTTCCGCCTGCAGGTTATGGTCGATGCAGGCGATCAGATCCGCGACATCGATCCCGAGTATGCCGATTTTGTCGATCTTTCCATGGGTGGGAACATAAGCACGCGTTGTCAAGCGGATCCTGCCGTCGTGCAGTCGTCGGACCGCACCTACGCGCTCGAGTTCGTCGAGAACAGCTCGGGGGGGGACATCGCCGCTGAACTCGCGCACCAGTTCGCTAAAGCTGGAGGGACCGCTCTCCAAGGGGAGGGCGGCGGGGCGGCCTCGGTCGCTGAATCGAGGGTCCCGCACCCAGCCGCTGATCACGCGTGCGGCGCGGTTGTAGCGTTCGACGGCACCGGCGTCATCGGGAGCGTCGAGGGCTTTGACGCGGCGGACTTCTTTGCGAGAGATCCCTGTCAGGATCGACACGCGCGAGATGGTCTGCTTGCGCCCGTCAATCGTGAAGTCGTTGCCGGCGACGTCGACGTACACGGTTTTCGCCAGATCGGCGAAAACGCCGTAGGGAATGCCGTAGCGCAGCAGAATGCGCACAAGCGGTGTGAGGAGGCGGCGAACGGCTGCTCCCAGTGCGCCCGCTACAGCTGTGTCCGTCGTCGGGCTCATTTTCCCACGCATCTTAGACTCAAAATCAACCTTCTATAAAGGGCCATTTTCGCTAAAGAAGAAATAAGGAAAAGCTCTTGCCGACCCTCTTATTTTGGGATTATAATCCCGAATAAGACAGTGAACAACTGCTTCCAAGGAGAATCATTGATGTTGAAACCCCTCCATTCTTCCCAATCCCATGTTTTTGTATCCACCCTCACGCGGGGAATCGTCGTCGTCCTGGCCGTTCTCGCCATCGGGCTTACGCCTGCGCCGGCGGTGTCGGCGCAAACGACCGTGGCTTCTGCACCCATGTGTCCCGACGGCTGCGTACCCAAACGCGGCGTTTGCGCGCTGGCCTGCCGCGGCGAGCGTGGTGTTTGCCAGCACGCCGCCGGGGTCGATTTTGAGCGTTGCAATGATGACTGCCGGAGTACGGCGACCACGCGCGACGAACTGCGCCGCTGTAGCTACCAGTGCAAAGTGGATCTCCGAGTGGCCAACACCCGTTGTAAGTTGCACCGGCCGGTCTGCCGAAATGTCTGTGATCGCCCGATGAAAGATCGTGAGTGCGTGAAAGGCTGCGCCGGGCGGTTGCGTGAGTGTGTCGCCGACGTGCACGTGAAAGGCCGCGCCTGCGCCGATGAATGCCGGGATCTGCCCGACGCGTTGCAGGGGCCCTGCCTGCGCGGTTGCTACCAATTGAGTAAAGCTGGTGCCCGCGCCTGTTGGCAGGACTTCACGACCTGCGTTGACAACTGTCCGGCCGTGGTGCCCGGTGCGGTGGACACGACACCGGCGCCATAGCATCGCCCCCCGCCTTCGCTGGTGAAGGCGGATGACGGGGCCCCGCCGCATCTTGTTGCGGGCGGGGCCCCTTAACAGAAAAACGGGTGCCGCCGCTCCTCCTGCGGCGCCCGTTTTTTTGCGTTCTACGATGGAACTGCCGCGTGCGGGCGTGCCGGGTACCAGCGGCCCGGAAGCAAGATCATTTACCGTCGGAGACGGACTCGCTGACGTGGCCGGTTTCTATGGCGAATTCGGTCACCGGCCGTCCGGCGATGAGATGCTCGTGGATGATGCGTTCGAGGACTTCGGGGGTGCACGAGTGGTACCAAACACCTTCGGGGTAGACCACCGCGATGGGTCCGCTTCGGCATACACGCAGGCAATTGGCCTTGGTACGAAAGATGCCCCCACGCCCGTCCAGGTTCAGCTCGGCCAAGCGCCGTTTGAGGAACTCCCAGGACTCGAGCCCCGCCGCCGCGTCGCAACACTTGGGATTCGTCTGATCGCTGCAGAGAAAAATATGCCGGCGAATTCCGTCAATGCCCAGGGCGGCGGCGACTGCAGTAAGCTCGGGGTCCTTACTCATGTGCGTTTTCTAGCGGCAAGTCGCCATGCCGCCGTCGACGGGGATCACCGCCCCGGTTACGTAGGCTCCCGCACGAGAGGCCAAGTACACGGCGACTCCGGCCATGTCGTCGGGTCGGCCGATGCGCGACAACGGTACGGAATCGACAATAGCATCACCGAAATTTTTCAGGGTCTCATGCATCATTTTGCTTTCGAAAGCGCCGGGTGCGATTGCGTTTACGGTAATGTTGCGTGCTGCGAGTTGACGCGCGAGCACTTTGCTCAGGTGATGCACCGCAGCTTTGCTCGTCGAGTAGGCATAGGTATCGAGCAACGGTACCTGAATGCCGTCGATCGAACCGGTGTTGATCACGCGTGCCGGATCATCGGCGGTTGCGGCCTGCTCGAGTACGGGAAGGAACTCGCGGGTGAGAAAAAAGATCGCTTTGACGTTGAGGGCCAGGATTTTGTCCCAGGCATCCTCGGGGTATTGCTCCAGCGGCGCTCCCCAATTCGCCCCGGCGTTGTTGACGAGAATGTGGACCGCACTTTCCCGTTCTCGCACGGCCGAGGCAAGACCTTTGCAGCCGGCTTGGGTGGAAAGGTCGGCAGGCAAGGACACGCAGCTACCCAACTCCGAGAGCTCGGCGGCAGCGGCATCACAGGCATCCCTCTTGCGTGAGGAAATGTAGACCTTGGCACCGGCGTCGATGAAGCCGTGTGCGATCATCCGGCCTATGCCGCGGGAACCGCCGGTCACGACGGCGACTTTGCCTTGCAGCGAAAACAGATTCTTCAACGATAGGGCTCCTTGGCAAAGGTGCCGGGCGGATCGCTACACCGATGCCGTTATGTCTTTGCGCACAACCGCGTCCGCGTGCAATGGTCTTACACGGTGCGGCGGGTTTGCCAAGCTGTACGGCAGCGGATCGACACGGTTTCCGCGCTATTGCGCGCCGATAACGATGACCCGGCGGTCCTCGAAAGGGGGTATGTCCGAGGGAATGAACGCCATGCGAAAGCTGTCGGAGCCACCCGGAGCGATGCCGTCGATCGAGACCGATCCGTCTTCCAGCTCTCCGCCGAAGCTTCGAGTGTCGAGCAGGGCTTCCGCTTTGCGGTTGACACCTTCTTCGAAGTACACGAGCTTGCCCGAGGCGTCCAGCAGCTCGAAGCGAAGCCGTACGTGGTGCAAAGCTCGGCTCGAGGTGTTGCGGACGTTGCCGTGGACGATGTACAGCCCTTTTTGTCCGAGTCCGTCCGATCCCACGCTGCCGACGGCTACCGGCGTCAGGCTGGTCCAGTAACCCTCGATACCGCTTAGTTCGACGTCGCCGTTACGAGCGCTCGCATGGGCGCCGGCCGGCGTCTCTTGCCACAGTTCGGTGTTCGGATGGAACGCCGACCATGCGAACCAGTAGACGACGACCGCATCGGCGCTTTCACCGTTGATCATCGCCGTGGCGCTGTGATCGGCTCCGGCGACTACGACGACGGGTTTGCCGGCGACGTTCTCGCGCACGGGTGAGCGTCGAGCCTGTAACGCCGCCAAGGGGTAAGCGCGTGCTGTATCTCCGACGAGGACGCCGAGGACTTTCTCCTTTGGCTTGAGGCGACCGTCGGGATGTCCGGCGGGAAACATCAATGCTTGCGACTGTTCGTAGGCCGAGTACGGGTTTCGAGTGTAGTCACGTTGATGGCCGGTGTCGGTGGACAGGACCAGGGTTTTTGGGTGGGCCGTACGCCAGTGTTTCCAAGTCGTGACTACGCTGGGAATCGTGCGGAGATGAGTACCGGTTTTCTCACCGGTCACGGCCGACTCGGCAAGCTGCGACCAAAGGCTGTCACTTTGGCGATCGAACATGAGGACGTTGCTGTTGTACAAGCGTCCCGAGACCCCGAATGTCAGTTCCCGCCCTCCGACCCGTCGGTCGAACACGACCGCGCTACCGGTCAAGGGGCAGTAGGTGACTGCAAGCGGCCGGCGGCTGACCTCGTCGTTGACGATCTCGTGCCAGTTGAGAATGCGCAGGGGGTAGGCACGGGCGCGGCCGCTGATCTCGACACCGATCACTGCATCGTTGTCCTTCAGGAAGGTTGCTTGACCGGCCTTCAGGACCTTGGGGTCGGCAAGGGCGGGGATGCCGTCCTTCGCGGGTCCGCCCGACAGGATGTCTTTGACCGGAATGTCGTGCCTGGTGACGTCGAATTCGCCGAGTGCTTGCCTGGCGGCCGGGCCGCGGGCGGGCTCGGATCTACATGCGGTGATGCCTACTCCGGCGAACAGGGCCGCCACCGCCAGGCAGATCATGCCTGTGCGGGCTGACCGATGGCTGCGGCCGGTATTTGGACCTGTCGTTTGGGCTGAACTCATGACCCCGACTGCGTATACGCTGGCGCCGGCGTATGTTACAGCGGTCGCTCACCGGCGGACTCCGTGGGGGAGCCGTCCGGTAACCTGGCTCCCGCTTTACCGTAGAGCGGTGTGAACCCGTAGCGCGTTGACAACGCGATCTCCCACTTAGACGATCGAACGCGCCTGTCAGAGATCGACGGGGACACCCTCACACCGGAAATTGGAGGCAGACCGAGCATGACGAAAGCCGACGCTGCAGTGGGCCTGGAGCCCATGGATGAATTCAACCGCCGACTGGTGGCCAACGTTCATCCCTCGGATTGGCAAAACCCCGAGGCGAAGTCCCGCTATCATCTGGTCGTGGTCGGTGCCGGCACCGCTGGTTTGGTCACGGCCATCGGTGCGGCCGGTCTCGGCGCCAAGGTGGCCTTGATCGAAAGGCACTTGATGGGCGGCGATTGTCTCAATGTTGGTTGCGTCCCATCAAAAGGAGTGATTAGCGCGGCACGGGCGTGGCATGCACGCGCCAACGGCGCCGCCTTCGGGTTGCCGGACGACGCCGCAAGAGGAAATTTTGCGGCTGCGATGGAAAGAATGCGCCGCTTGCGTGCGGGAATCAGCTCGAACGACAGCGTGAAGCGGTTGACGGAACTCGGGGTCGACATATTTCTCGGCCAAGGCTCGTTTGCCGCGGCCGATCGTATCGAGGTGGGCGGGCAATCCTTGCGCTTTCGCCGGGCCGTCGTTGCCACGGGAGCACGAGCTATCGCTCTGCCCATCCCGGGTCTGGAAGGATCCGGGTTTTTGACCAACGAGACGATCTTTTCTCTCACCAAACTGCCCCCGCGCCTGGTCGTCATCGGCGCAGGACCGATCGGGTGCGAAATGGCCCAGTCGTTTGCGAGTTTCGGCGCGCAGGTGACCGTACTCGATGCCGGTGATCATGTGTTGCCACGCGAAGATCCCGACGCGGCTGAAGTCGTGCAAAAACAGATGCTGCGTGACGGTGTTGGCTACGTACCGGGCGCGAGTATAAAAAACGTCGGACGAAAAGACGGCGAGGTGTGCGTGACCTACGAACTCCAGGGCAAGACCCTCGAGGTCTGCGCCGAGCATCTCCTGCTTGGCGTTGGTCGTGCACCCAACACGGAGCACCTCGGGCTCGAGGTGGCCGGCGTGGAGTATGGCCGCCACGGCGTGACCGTCGATGACCGGCTGAGGACTACCAACAAGCGCATCTACGCTTGCGGCGACATCGCCTCGCAGTTCAAATTCACCCACACGGCCGATGCGCAGGCGCGCATCGTGATCCAGAACGCGCTGTTCTTCGGCCGCGCCAAGTCAAGTGCTCTCGTCATCCCGTGGTGTACCTACACGACGCCCGAGATCGCCCACGTGGGTATGTACGAGCGCGACGCCGACGAGGCCGGTCTGGAGGTCGATACCATTACGATTCCGCTGTCGGAGGTCGATCGTGCAATTCTCGATGGTGAGGACGAGGGCTTCTTACGGATTCACCTCAAGCGCGGCAGCGATCGCATTCTCGGTGCGACCCTGGTGGCTCAACACGCCGGCGACATGCTCGGCGAGTTGGCCCTGGCGTGCACGAACGGGATCGGTTTGGCCAAGATAGGCAAAACCATCCATCCGTATCCGACCCAGGGCGAGGTCATGAAGAAGGCGGCCGATGCTTGGCGGCGCACGAAGCTTACACCCACGGCGAGGAAGCTCTTCGCGTTTTGGTTTGGGGTCATGCGCTAGCGGCGACGGTGTAGATTGCCAAGCGTTGCGGGTCGCATTAGACTGCCGCCATGGCTGTAAGACGTATTGAGCCCGATGAGGCGGCGAAACTTATCGAGGGCGGCTGGCGCTATGTCGACGTCCGTTCGGTCCCGGAATTCGAACAGGGGCACGTTCCCGGCGCGTACAACGTGCCGCTGATGCACTTTGAACCCGGTCGCGGGATGACGCCGAACCAGCGGTTCGTACAGGTGGTTCAATTGGTCTTTGCGACCGATGACAAACTGATCATCGGATGCAAATCGGGTGGACGTTCAGCGCGCGCGGCCGAGCTGTTGAGCCGCGAGGGCTACACTTCGCTGGTCGATATGCGAGGGGGCTACGGCGGGGAAGTCGACAAGAGCGGTGTCGTGGTGTGTGTGGGATGGGCGGCGCGCGGGCTTCCCTGTAGCACCGAGTGCGAACCGGGCTGCGACTACGAAGCGATTGCTTCCGGGGACGGCGCCGAAGAGTAAGTGCCGCTTCGGTGCTGCCCGCGGCGGCGGGTACTCAGTCTGGCGGTGGGCCACCGCGCTTCTTGCCGGCGAGTGCCTCTTGCACCAGAACGAGCCGGTCGTTGCCGAAATACATGTCGGTGTCTTCGAGGAATATCGTCGGCGAACCAAAGCCCCCGCGTTCGATCAACTCGTCGGTGTTGGCGCGGAGCCGGTGTTTGTAGCTTGCCTCGTTGATCTTGGCGAAGAAGTTCCCGGCGTCTAGATCAATGGCTGTGACGATTCTTCGCAAGACCTCGTCCTGTGAGATGTCGGCGAGATCTCCCCAATAGCTTCGAAAGACTGCGCGTACGTAGCCGGGCAACTTGTTGTGTTCTTCGGCGACAAGACATCCACGCATGGCTTTTACGCTGTTCACGGGAAATACCGGCGGTTGCCCGATCGTCAGTCCGTAAGATCGGGCCCAGTCCTGAAGGTCTTTGACGTAGTATCGGAACTTCGGCATCACCGGGTTGCGGCGCTGCTCATAGACGCTTCCATTGACGGCGTTGAACACCCCGCCTACGAGGATCGGACGCCAGATCAAGTCTGCGCCCGCCTCCGCGGCGATCTCTTCGATGCGGTGAAACGCCAAATAGGTCCAGGGGCTTGAACAGTCGAAGAAGAATTCCAGTTTGGTGCTCATGGCCGCGTTGCTCTCTTCTGTTCGGCGATCAGTGCGTCGAGTTCGTTTCGTAGCCTAGCTAGTATCTCATCGTAGCGGTATGCGCCCAGGGATTGCCTCCCGCGTTTTAGATTTACGAAGTTCGGTGCACACCACAAACCGAGGTCGGCGTCGTCGGTTTCTCCCGGTCCGTTGACGCGGCAGCCCATGACGGCAATCGTGATGGCGAATTTCTTTGCATAGGAAGACATGCGTTTTACTTCTGCGGCCAACTCGACGAAGGCGTCGTTCTCTACGCGCGAGCAGCTCGGGCACGAAATGATGTTGAGCGTGTTGCTGCCGTAATCGACGACGCTGCGTACGCGCCCGACGGCGATGTCGGCAAGGATGCCGCGTCCGGCTTCGATCTCTTCCGCCTTGCGGTCGTTGGCGACCGTCAGGGATACGCGTACGGTATCTCCAATGCCGCGGCTGATCAGCTGCTCGAATGCGATGCGGGTTTTTATAATGCCTTCGGGGGGCATGCCGGCCTCGGTGACGCCGAGATGAAGCGGTACATCGGGTCGGAGATCGGCGAAGCGCCGGTTGATCTCGACGACCTTGGCCGGATCCGAATCCTTGAGGGACAGACAGTATTGGTCGAAGCCGAGTTCGTCGAGTCGTTCACAGTTGGTAAGAGCGCTTTCGAGCATGGGCGATACGGAGTCGCCGGGCTCGTATTTGCCGGCTGTTTCCGGGTCGACCGAACCGCAGTTCACGCCGACGCGCAGGGCGCAGTCGTTTCGGGATGCCGTCTCGGCGAGGTAGGCGACTTTATCCCGCCAAGGCTTTTCGCGTTCGTGATGATACAAATGCCCGGGGTTGTAGCGTAGTTTGTCGACGTAGGGCCCTACAACCTCGGCAAGCCGGTAGTTCTCCTGTAGGTCGACGCATAGATTCACGCTGGTTCGTTCGCGAATGGTTGCCACTGCATCGGCTTCACGGCGGCTGTCCACGGCGATGCGTACGACGTCGGCGTCCGCGGCTTCGAGTCGGCCGATTTGAGCGACGGTCGCTTCGATATCGGCGGTCCTGGTTGCGCACATGCTCTGTACGGCAATGGGATGGCCGTTGCCGATGCGTAGGGTGCCGATGCGGACCTCACGGGTCGGATTGCGCTGAACCTTCACGGAACTCCAGTCTAGCGCCTGCAACCGGGGAAATCGCGTGCAGTCCCTTAGGCTCGACTAAGACATTTCCTCGAGAAGACCCTTGCCCGGCACGAAGTTCATCTCCAGGCGGATACCGTCGGGATCTTCGAACAGAACCGAATAGTAGCCCGGCGCCCATGGCCCGTTCTCGGGAGGATGAATGATCGTCGCCCCGGTGTCTTTCAGGAATGCGTACAGGGTATCTACATCGTCCCGCGAGCGCGCGCGAAAGGAGAAATGATGCAAACCGCTGCGTTCTTGCACGAAGCGCTCGTTTCTCTGTTCGGGGGTCACCGGCTCGATACCGACGGCGGTACGGCCGCCCACGCAATAATAGAACACGTCGGTATCGATGACGGGTGTGAGGCCGAGGAACGGAAGCAGCCGGGAATAAAAACTCCGGCAAGCGTCGAAATCGGCTACGGTCAAGACGATGTGGGCAATGCCGTTGATCTTCATGATGGGTTGTCCTCCTCGGCCGCTACGCGGACGCCGAAACACAGCCCGCTGTCGGTGGCGATCACGGGTCCGCGCATCGCGGCTAACGGTTTGCTCCCAGCGCGTCGCGGACGACGAGAGCGTCGGTGAGTGCGGCAACGTCGTGGGTACGAATGTACTCCACCCCTTTGTCGATCGCGTAGAGTTCGGCTGCGAGGGTTGCCGCGCCGCGCTCCTTGATAGCACGTCCGGTGAGCGTGCCGAGAAAGGACTTATTCGACACCGATACCAGGATCGGAACGGCGAACGCATCGCGCAGCCGGTCCAATTTGCGGAGGACGAGCAACGAAGCTTCGGCGCCCTCGCCAAGAAAAAATCCCATGCCCGGATCCACGATCATTCGTTCTCGTGCGACGCCGGAGGCTTGCAAGTCTCTGATGCGAGTCTCGAAGAAGTCGAACATGGAGGTCAGCACGGCCTCGGCATCCGTTGTTGTTCGCGTTGCCTGGCCGCGTCGTTGCACCGAGTGCATGATGACCAGCAGGCAATCGGAGGCGGCAAGTTCGGGGTAGATGTCGGGGTTGGCGAAACCTCCGGTGTCGTTGAGAATGGAGACGCCGTTGCGTAGTGCGAAGCGCTGCGTCTCGGGCTGAAACGAATCGACTCCCACGCGTAGACCGGCCTCGCGGATGCTGCGTAGCACCGGCTCGAGCCGGGCGATCTCCGTGGACGCATCGACCGGCGAAGCGTCGGGATGGCTCGAGGCGGGTCCGAGTTCGATGGCATAGGCTCCATTCTCGGCCAGTTCGAGCGCGTGCCTCGTTGCATCTTGCGGCCGAACGAAGCTGCCGCCGTCGAAAAAAGAGTCGTCATTCAGATTGACGATTCCAATGAGTTTGGGAGATGAAAACCTCACACCGCTTCGCCGCCGCTGCCGTCGACCCTCGTCGTTGGCGGCGCGCACGCCGGGACCGAATATACGTGAGCCGCGGTCGGCAAGGAAACGGTGGACGAGGAAGCTGCGGGGCCGAATGGCCGTTGATGGGCGGCCGGGGCAACGCCGATATATGACGCACGTGTACAAAAAAGGGGGGCTGCACACTCCGCAGCGTGCAACCCCCCGTGCGTCTCAAAGCGGACCTCCGCTTACATGCGGTTCAATTCGACGCGGCGGTTCTGCGCGCGACCTTCTTCGGTTGCGTTGTCGGCAACAGGATCGGACTCACCGAAACCTTTGGATTCCAGCGCATCGGCATCGACGCCGTGGTCGACCAGGTAGCTGCGCACCGAGGCGGCCCGGCGCTCGGACAGAGCCTGATTGTAGCCTTCGGAGCCGGTCGAATCGGTGTGCGCTTCGATGCGGACGTGGCGATCGGGACAGCCATGAAGAGCGTCGGCGACCTGATCCAAGGTGATCGCCGAAGCGGCTTCGATGTCCGCACTGTTCAGTGCAAATGTGACGTTCGGAAGCGTTATGTTGCCTGCGCAAGGATCGGGAAGCGCGGCTTGCTTCTTCATCGGCGGCGGCGGGGGCGGAACCTCTTGTTTCATCCCGCAAACCGGAGCCCCCGACCATGAGCACGGCCCGCTCCCCGCCGAACAGGCGGCCAGCAAGCTCATTGCGACACCAATACCTATCAACCGTGCTGTTTTCACCATCGTATCTCCTATAGCGTACTTATTGTTTCGTGGATCGCTGGATGCAGAGCGGCTGCCCGCCGCGAGGCCCCACCACGCCCGTAGCTGCGCGCAGCGCTTGTTTGTCGAAAAAGCCACCGTGGCCGGATGGGGTGGAGCCGACGCAGATCCGCACGGGATCCCCCCCCTTAACAGAATACTTTTCTCATGTTTGCGGGATGGCTTCAACTCGGGCCGGGATTCTGCCCGGCCCGGGCACGCAAACGCGGGAAGCGGTTGCGGGGGCTGCGTTTGCGTTCTCCTGTCCGGTCTCTGCTATGGTGGCCATCAGGAAAGCGTGGGGTCGCCGCCGACCCCGGCTGTATGGAAACGTTTGTAGATCTCTGGCACCTCGCCGTCGCTGTCGTCTTGCTGGCGGTCAACGGCTTTTTTGTTGCCGCCGAGTTTGCGCTGGTCAAGGTTCGCCCGAGCCGGCTCGATGTTCTGGCTCGCGAAGGGCGTCCGTTTGCCGCAATGGCCAAATCGCTGGCCGAACATTTGGACGCTTCGCTGGGGGCCTGCCAGCTCGGCATCACGATTGCGTCGATCGGCCTCGGGTGGGTCGGAGAGCCGGCCGTTGCAGGGTTGCTCGCGCCGGTGGTTCGGGCATTCGGTATCGTCTCGGAGCGGGTTCTGCACGCTTTGTCCTTCACCGTCGGCTTTTCGGTAATCACGGCCGGTCATCTGGTAATAGGCGAGCTTACGCCGAAGGCCTTTGCGATTCGCAAGCCCGAGATGCTCGCGATCTGGTGCGCACCTTTCTTGCGGGCGTTCTCGGTCGTGTTCTATCCCATCCTCGTCGTGCTCAACGGCGCGACGTTGATTTTGGTTCGCTTTTTCGGAGTGGAGACATCCGGCGGATCCGGGCACGGTGACCAGCCGCACAGTGAGGAGGAACTACGAGCGTTGCTTTCGCAGGCCCATGTCCACGGAGAACTGACTCATTCCGAACACGAACTGCTCGACGCGGTCTTCAAGTTCGACGACATGATCTGCCGGCGGGTCATGATCCCACGTGGCGACGTCGTGTGGCTCGATGCCAGCCGGCCGCTGAGCGAGGCTCTCCGGATCGCACAGCAGGAGCAACACACGCGCTATCCCGTGTGTGACGGTTCTCTAGATGAGGTCTTGGGAGTTGTGCACCTCAAGGAGTTGCTGGTTCTAGCGGCCGGCAAGGGCGGCGACTTGAAAAGCGTCATGCGCCGTCCGCACTATGTGCCGGAAACGATGCCCGTGAGTCGGCTTCTCAAGTATTTGCAGGCGGTGCATCAGCACCTGGCTTTTGTCGTTGATGAGTACGGTACGGTTGCGGGAATCGCCACTCTCGACAACGTTCTCGAGCCGATCGTCGGGTCGGTGGAAGAAGAATTCGACACTACCGCCGCCGAGATCGTACCCGCCGGGTCGGGTCAGTTTCTCGTTCTCGGAAGCGCTCCCATCGAGCTGGTCGAGACTGAACTCGGCTTGCATCTGGGCGACTACGATGTCGATACGCTGTCGGGGCTTCTCGTCGCCAAGCTCGGACGGATCCTCGATGTCGGCGATCGAGTGGATCTGCCGGGTGCACAGGCCGAGGTCCTGGACGTCCGCGGTGCTCGCGCCAGTCGAATTCGCTTGACTCTGCTCGAGGCTGCGGCCCATGAGTGCGCCGGCAACGAGCGAGGGTCCTGAGGAGAGCGGCTCGTGGGCGGCGATCAGCTTAACGCCAGCCCAGCACTCTGTAGCCGCGATCGCTCAGGCACAGTTCGATGAAGCGACGCGTAGGCGCATCGGGGTTGTTCCTGTTGCCGCGGAACAGGCTGCGCAGTAGTCCGCCCGTTGCCGCACCCGCTGCGCCGGCGGCTGCGCCGCGGCCGGCCCGCCCGTACACCGCACCGGCGGCGGCACCGACCGCTCCGCCGACGGCCGCCGCTTCCGCAGTGCTCTTGGCGGTGTTGCCCGCCGCGCTCGAGGCGTACACGCCTCCCTGGCGGGCCAAGGCGGTACATTGACTGATGTCGGCTTGCGCTCGCGCCTGACCGGAGCTTTGACGGTTTGCTCTCGGATACAAAACCGGACGTTGGGAGGCACAGGCCGAAAGAAAGCTCATCGCCACCAACAGGATGAAGGCCACGGTTGGATGTTTCATGGCACCATTCCTGCCACAGCCGACGGCAATCGACAAGGGCTTTTGTGAACAGAAACGGTGGCTGTTTCTCGAGGGTTCTAGGTCGCGCAAAGCTCCGCGGCGCGGCGTTGGCGAACCACACGGACGACGACCACATAACAGATGGTTGCGGCGGCCAATCCACAGATAGCACCGCCGATGGTCAGGGGTGCCAGGACATTACGCCCGACTAAAATGAGGGCCTTCAAGCGCTCGGGCCAATTCCAGATCTCTTGCTGGGAAGCCCGCTGGGACAAACCGCCGAGAAGACTGCCGACGTTGCCGACCGACGGGCCGTTCCAGAACCGTACACCGACTGCATAGGTCACGGCGAAGATCGGCGGTACGGTAATGGGGTTCGTGATCCACACGCCCGCGATGGCGACAGTGCGGTTGGCGTTGAGCAAGGTGGCGAGGCAGGCCGCGATCGCGATCTGAAAACCGAGAGTCGGGGTCAGTGCCACGAAAACTCCGATGGCTACGCCGCGGCCGATCTCTTCAGGCGAAGCGCGAAGGCCGATCACCCAGTCGATGCTGCGTGCCAGCCGCCCCCGTACCTGCGGGATCGGCGCCACCGCGAGGGTCTTTTCCGTGCGGATGCTGGAAAGCGCAGGCTCCACTCTCCCAGCCTACCATGGGAACTAGGCGGCGGGTTTCACCTGAATTGCGCCTCGATCCGGCACAGCGCCGCCTGTGCACGACCGAGGGCATCATCAATGTCGGATGCGGGGCTTGCCGGTACGGCAGGGAGCATAGACCGTGCGTAGCCGAGGTTGACGGCCCAACTGCGATTCGGGCTGAGTTCACCGCGGGCCTGCAGAACCCGAACCGACGCAGGCGCCGGAACTATCACGCCGATGACCTCGGCGTGCGTATTGATGACCGGCGTGCCGTAACGGGTGGGATCGGCCGCGATGGTGGTCTCGAAGCGACCGTGCTCGCCGCTCGGGCTACCGGTCCTCGACACGGCGCCTTCGTCTGTGTCTGCACTTTGGCGGCCGGGCTGCGGCCAAGCCGACGAGGGCACGACGCTGAACACACGCGCTCCTTTTTCTAGCGCGGGTCGCGTTGGCGGCGACAGGAAGACAGGCGTGGGGACGGCGACCGTGAGAAGCGCCAAATCGAGGGCGGGCGCGACCCGCTGGACCCGCGCCGGCAGCGTGCGCCCGTCGGCAAGATGCACGCGCAAGGCGACGGCGCCTGCGACCGCCCGGTGGGTGGTTAGGACTTCCCCGTTGGGCCCGGCGAGGAAACAAGCGCCGGTGAATTCGCCGACGAAATCGCCGTTGGCCGGCCCTTGTGCGTCTGCCGACTCGGGTTTTTGCCCGCCCGCGGCCTCGCGCGCGGCCGCACCCGCGGCCTGGGAGGTCGAGTTGCGAAACGAGGCGATTTGCTTCTCGAGTTCCGCGCGTACCGGTTCTTGGTAGTCCGGCGGCTTGGGGTTGGTCTTCGACTTGCGCAGAGCCACGACCCACATTCGCATCGAGCCGTCGCCACTCTCGCGGAAATAAATACCGACGCGCTCTCCCAGCCCCCTCGTACTCAGGCCGCTGCTGGCGCCGACGAATCCGGCCTCGGCATCGACGGTGTCGACCGGCAAACCCAAGGCTTTGAAGGTGGCGACGGCCAAGCTTGCGGCTTCGCTACGACTACCGACGAAGCCCAGAACGCCGGGACCACGGGCCTGATCTTTGGGCACGGGCATGGACGCCGGCGGCAGGGTTGTGCACGCGGCGATTGCAGCGCTTACCAGAATGAACGCCACGCGGGAAATAGAAAGTTTCATGACGGTCTTCCATTCTATGCCGAATGCGTACGTCAGTACCAAACGCCAACCACAGGAAAGCGCGCGAACGACAAGGGCGAAAATCGATCGTCTTGGCGCCGGGCGCGTGCTAGGTCCGACAGCGGCACGAGGGGCAAAAGGATTATGAACAGTCTCGAGGGCAAAACGGCGATCATTACCGGCGGTGCCAGCGGCATCGGCGCCACCACCGTCGGCCTCTTCATCGAAGAGGGCGCGTGCGTGGTGGTCGTCGACGGAGGCATGACCCGAGGGCCCGGCTGGCGCGAATCCCAGGAGTTTATGACGCTGTTTCGTCAAGTCATGGGCGTGGAGGATTGAGATGAAAAGTACACACGAGAACGCCTTGGTCCTTGTTACCGGAGCCTCAGGCTTCATTGCCGGCCATTGTATCCGGGAGCTTCTCGAGCACGGCTACCGCGTCCGCGGTACGGTGCGAAAGCTCGCCGATACCGAAAAAGTTGAACATCTGCTGCGTTTTACGGAGGAGCGAGGCGGCAGTGTCGAGTTCGTCGAAGCCGATTTGTCTCGTGACGAAGGCTGGGACGAGGCCGTCGCGGACTGCACGTTCGTCGAGCACGTGGCCTCCCCCTTCCCGACCTCGTCGCCCAAGCACGAAGACGAACTCATACGTCCCGCCGTTGACGGTGCGTGTAGAGTCTTATCGGCTTGCTCCGATAGCGGCAGCGTCAAGCGCGTGGTGATGACCTCCTCGGTTGCGGCAGTAGCTGTCGGTCATGCGGACTCCGAGGGCCGCGTCCTCGATGAGCGCGACTGGTCGGATGCCGAACACTGTCCGCCCTACCCGAAGAGCAAAACACTCGCCGAGCAAGCCGCGTGGAAGTTCGTCGAAGGCTTGCCCGCCGACAGGCGCTTCGAGCTGGCCGTTGTCAACCCCGGTTTTGTTCTCGGTCCCTTGCTCAACGCCGATCCGGGTACCTCGGGTGAACTCGTGCGCAAGCTGATCGCCCGTGAAATGCCCGCGTGTCCGCGCATTGGTTTCGCGACCGTTGATGTTCGCGACATTGCCGTAGCTCACCGCCTTGCTATGGAGAGTCCGAACGCGGCCGGAAAACGTTTTATCTGCGCGGGGGAACACGTGTGGATCGAAGATATCGCCCGAATCCTCGCCGCCGAACTCAACCCGAAAGGTTTTCGAGTTCCCACCGGAAAACTTCCCTACTGGCTCATGTGGATCATCGCTCGCTTCGATGCGGAAGTACGACTCGGCCTCGATTACGTCGGTCGCAGCGAGTTGGTCAGCGCCGAGCGGGCGCAGCGTGAGTTGGGCTGGTCGATGAGGCCGGTCGAGGAGACGGTACTCGAAACCGGACGCAGTCTGATCGAGCAGGGGCTGGTGCACGCCCGATCGTAGACCTGCGGTTTACGCCTTGGCCCGGATCTTGGCCCAGGTGTCACGCAGCGTGACGGTCCGGTTGAACACCAATGCGTCCTTCGCCGAGTCGGGATCGACGCAAAAGTAACCGAGTCTTTCGAACTGAAAACGCAGCCCGGGTTCCGCGTTGGTAAGCCCGGGCTCGAGCATGCAGTGCCTGCGCACAATGACGGAGTCGGGGTTCAGGTCGGCGAGGAAGTCCTTGTTGCCGCCCGCTTTGGCGCGTGGGTTTGGCACGGCGAACAAGCGATCGTAGAGTCGAACCTCGGCGGGTATCGCGTGCGTGGCTGAGACCCAGTGTAGTGTGGCTTTGACCTTGCGGCCGTCGGGCGCGTTGCCGCCCCTTGTGTTGGGGTCGTAGCGACAGCGGAGTTCGGATACTTCGCCGGTCTCGGGGTCTTTGACCACGCCGGTGCAGGTCAGGAAGTACGCGTAGCGCAGGCGAACCTCGCGCCCCGGGGCAAGCCGGAAAAACTTGCGCGGCGGGTCCTCCATGAAATCGTCACGTTCGATGTAGAGTTCGCGCGAGAATGGAATCGAACGAACTCCGGCGGATTCGTCCTCCGGGTTGTTGACCGCTTCCAAGGTTTCGTCGGTGCCTTCCGGGTAGTTTTCGATGACGATCTTGAGAGGATTGAGTACGGCCATCACCCTGGGCGAATGCAGATTGAGTTCCTCGCGAACCGCGCTTTCCAGCTGTTCGATCTGCACGGTTGCATGGTGGCGGGCGAGCCCGACTTCGCGGCAAAACCGGCGGATCGACGCCGGCGGGTAGCCGCGACGGCGCATACCCGAGATCGTCGGCATGCGGGGATCATCCCACCCGGCGACGTGCGCTTCGTCGACGAGTCGTCGCAGTAGACGCTTGCTCATTACCGTGTAGGTCAGGTCGAGCCGCCCGGATTCGATCTGCTGGGGATGGCAGGCTACATCGAGCTGCTCGAGGATCCAGTCGTAGAGGGCCTTGTTGTCGGCGAATTCGAGCGTGCACAGGGAGTGGGTGATCCCCTCGATCGAATCCGATAGGCAATGGGCAAAGTCGTACATCGGGTAGACGTGCCAGCGGTCGCCGCTGCGGTGATGACGCTCGTGTTGAATTCGGTAGAGCACGGGATCCCGCAGGACGATGATCGGAGACGCCATGTCGATCTTGGCGCGCAGGGTGCGGGAGCCGGAGGCGAACTCGCCGTTGCGCATACGTGCGAACAACTCGAGACTCTCCGCGGCCGGCCGGTCACGCCAAGGACTGTCGCGGCCGGGTTCGGTGAGGGTTCCTCGGTAGGTTCGCACGTCTTCGGCATTCAACTCGCAAATGTACGCCTTCCCTTCCGTGATCAGCCGGCAGGCGAATTCGTAGAGTCGTTCGAAGTAATCGGAGGTGTAATAACGGTGTTCCCCCCAATCGAAGCCGAGCCAATGGACGTCGTTTTGAATCGCCTCGACGTATTCGTCGTCTTCGGCGCTGGGGTTGGTATCGTCAAAGCGTAAATGGCAGCGGCCGCCGTACTCGGCCGCGAGCCCGAAGTTCAGGCACACTGCCTTGGCGTGTCCGATGTGAAGATAGCCGTTCGGCTCGGGGGGAAAGCGTGTGACGACGCGTCCGTCATTTTTGCCCGCGGCGAGGTCCCTTTCGACGATCGTGCGGATAAAGTCTTTGCCGGCGTTGGAAGGTTCGGACACGGCCGTCAGTCTACGGGTTCTCGGCGCAAAAGTCGTGCTTGCCCGACGGTTAGTCGTGCGCTTTGACGGGTCCACGCAGGCGAACCAACGTCGCTCCCCAATCGCCTCTGCCGGGTGGTGCCGTGCTGTAGGACTCTACCTGAGGCAGACGATCGAGAATTGCATGGACGCTGCGGCGCAGAGTCCCGGTCCCTTTACCGTGAACGATGCGCAGCTCGAGGATGCCCCGTCGTGCGCAGGCCTCGAGGTAGTCGTGGATCAAGGGATCGATCTCAGACGGGCGGAAGGTGTGAAGATCGAGGGTGCCGTCGATGGGTACGTTGACGATGTTGCCGTGGCTCAATGCCGGCCTCTCTACGGTAAACGGCGAAGTCCGCTGCGTTCGCTCAGCCCTGCCAGCTGCGTCGCGGCGTCGGCCAGGCCTCGAATCGGTCCGATGGTCGGGAAGGAGCGAACATCGCTGTCCAATCCCGCCCAGCGGATTCGTTTGTCCACTCGACCCCGCCAGCCGCCGTTGTGCCGTGCCGGTTTATAGTCGATGAGGTTCAGTGAAACCAGCGTTACGGTGTGGTCGGTACGGTAAAACACTTTCGGACGGCCGCTGCGCCGCGCAGCGGCCTCTCTTTGCGCTTGGATCGCACGTTTGCGCGACAGGACGGCGCCGACATCGAAATCTGCGAGACCTTTGTCGACTAGGGACTGTACCAATCGCGCCAGCTCGAACTCGCCCAGGCGAAACTGATAGCTACCGCTGCGCGCACGGTCACGAGGGAGGTGGACGGCCACTCGACCGTCGCCGAACACGCTTACCAGAGGCGCTTGATCGGGCGCTTCGAGGGTGTTCGGTATTCGCGAGAGGGAGACGATGACGTCCTGCGGAGAGGAGGAGTAGACGGCTTGAGCGCGAGCGGTGGGGCTCGGTGTTTCTCCTAAGGCCGGCGTTGCTATGAGCGCCAGCGCGCAAACCAGCGGCGTCATGCGCCACCTTCTCCGTGGGATTCCGCCACCCGGCTCGTTGCGGCCCGGCCGCCCTCTTCCCGAGGCGAGATTGCGGCCGGGCCGCGCTGCGGCCGGGGGCACTGAGGGTATACATGCGCACATCATCGGACGCGTCATCGGAGTCCGGGCCTTACGCATGCAACCTCCGCCGACAAGGATCATGCATGGAGCATGCCAGCGGCCGGTTGGGCCGGCCGTCCGAATTCGCTCCGGTATTTCGTGCCTCGATCAAGCGCCGGACTCTGCGCTTGGCGAGAACTGTGTCGAGAATGTAACGGGCCGTCGGCAGCGCTGCGCGGCGGATGCGTGTCAATCCAAGGGCTGCGAGTTGCGCAGCACATCTTCGAAGCGCCGGTGCATATCGCTTACGTGTCGATCGAGATCGTCGCGTGTCCATCCCTGGGTCGACACCGGCGGCAACACCACAGCCTCGATCGTCGCCGGCCGCACGATGCTGCCGTGTTTCGGCAGGGCATCGAGTGCGTTGCGGAATACGATCGGCACGATCGGCACGCCGGCCTGCATGGCGATGAGGAATGCCCCCCGTTTGAAGCGTCCCGGTTTGGGCGTCGGACTCCGTGTGCCCTCCGGAGCGATGACGATGGAAAGCCCCGATTTCAAAGTCTCTACCGCGGGCCCGAGCGTGGCCATCGCCTTATTGTGATCGAAACGGTCGAGAAACACGGTACCTGCGAACTCGAAGATGGGTCCCCAGAGAGGATTGGAACGAAGCTCCTGCTTGGCGATGCCGACGAAGTCGCGTTTGAGCAGTTTGCAGAGCAGTAGAACATCGACGCCGCTTTGGTGGTTGAAGACGAATACCGCCGGCCGTTTCGACCAGAGATGCTCTTCGCCTTGCACATGCACATCGATGCCTGCGAGCGCGGTCCCTAACTCTCCCCACAAGGTCGTGCTCACATTGACGGCCTGGCGCCGCGAGCCGTTCAGGATCCAGGCGGGGAGGCTGACGACGAAGGATGTTCCGAGCGAGCCGACGGCCAGGCCCGTGCGGAAGATATCGGAGAGTCCCGGTGCGCCGCGGCTGGTGAACCGTCGCACCGGCCAACCGCGTCGCGAGGCCGCTGCAGCCAGCTTGCGATTCGGGTTCAGAGGCCGGGGATGGCCGACGGCTTCGAGTAAGGGGAGATCTTCGTCGCTGTCGGAGTAGAAATAGCTATGGGCGAGGTCGATTCCCGTTTCGTCGGCGAGCTTACGGGCGGCGAGTAACTTGCCCTCTCCGTAGCAGAGCGGTCGCAGAACCTTGCCCGTGAATCTGCCGTCACGTAGCTCGAGGCGGCTGCAGAGCACGTGCGCAATCTCCATGTCGCGGGCCAACGGTTCGGCCTGGTACCGGGTGGCTGAGCTGATAATGGCCAGGGTATGCCCCATGGCCTTGTGGGCCTCGACGAGTGCTCGGGACTCGGGGTAGATCTCCCCGGCGAGTCGGCGTTCGAAAACTTGCTGGCCGAATTTCTCTAGTGCCGCCTCGGGCATGCCCCGCAAAACCCCGGCGGTAGCCGTCATCAGGCCGGAGAACCCTGTGCGGCCGGCCGTGAAGTTGGCGGTTCCGATCAAGAGTTCGATCAACTCCCGCGGCGCGATGTGCCCCGAAAAGAGGCTCTCACGAAAGAGCGTTGCCGCCGAAAATCCTGCCAGCAACGTGCGGTCGAGGTCGAAGAGGGCTCCGATTTCGGCACCGGATGGGCCCTCGTAGACCTCTCGGGTGATTTCAGCGTACACGGTCATCGTTCGAAATTTACCGGAACTCGCCGGGACGGTGGTCGCGCTCAGGCCAGCTTCGCCCCGTCGATGAAAAACCTGTCGATTCTATCGACGACTTCTCGCCAGGCCGGTTCCAGCATCAGATCGTGTCCTTGATCTGCGAAGATGGCGAACTCGGCTCCGTATCGTTCGGCGGTTTTGCGCTCCTCGTCAATCGTGAAGATCGCATCGAGTTCGGCCGCCGCCACCAACATGGGGGTGTGGCAACGCTTGGGGGCAAAGCCGGGGAAGAGGGTCAGCCGCGTCAAAACAGGTACCGACTCGGGCCTGAGCCGAGCTTGCAGAGCGGCGGCGTCGATGGGAGAGTTCGGCGAAAGAAACGCCTCGGCGACGAGTTCGGGGGTCGCCACCATTGCCGTTCCGTCCTGGAGCAGAAAGTGTCGCAGAGTCGGTCCCGGACATCGACGCAACCAGCGCAAGCTGGCGCCGAGGGAGCCGCCGACCGGTATGCTGGCCAGCAAAACAGCCGCCGGCAGTCCGTGATGAACCAGGTATCGCTGCAGTAGGCCGCCACCCATGCTGTGAGCCACGACCGCCGGTGTCGGTTGTACGGCGGTGATCGCCGCGGCCAGCGACTCAACGTAGTCGACGAGACGGTAGCGGTTGATTGATGCTGTGGCATCGCTGCCATCGCCGTGCCCGGGTAGGTTGATGCTGTGTACCTCGTAGCCCAGCTCGGCGAAGCGTTCGGCGCAGTCGTTCCAACACCAGGCGCCGTGCCATGCGCCGTGAACGAGCAAGATCGGGGTTTGTCTCGAGCGTCGGGCGGGGCGCGTGACGATGTCTGGACGTGCTCGCAATCGTTTCCCCAGCACAGCTCTCGGCCGGCGCTCATGCAAATTCTATTTCGACTTGACCGAGAGCTCCGAAATCCGCGCGTACGGAGTCGCCGGCGGAGACCGGCAGCGGCTGATTGTAGGACCCCGAGATCACGCAATCGCCACGCCGCAGCCTCGCCCCGGCGTCCGCCAAGCGGTCGGCGACGATGACGAGAACGCCGCCGCAGCTCCGCGGCGCCAGCCCGTGCCCCCTC
>CAZKLE010000001.1:0-40201 GCA_964553415.1 uncultured Myxococcales bacterium | reverse complement strand
GTAGCCGAAAAGCCACACTCGGGCATCGCGGGAGTCCCTTTCATGTAAAGGACGATGGGATCGGCCTCGACCTGATTCTTGATCTTCTGAAAAATGTCTTCCGGCATATCGGTCAACTCCTAGCGCTCAGTTTCCTTCCTCTCCCCCGGACATAGCCGCATCGGCTTGGGCCGGGGTCAGGGTGTTGATCATCAGGGCATGGATGTCGGCGCGCATGGCGTCCCCGAGGGCGGCGTACACCATACGGTGCTGCTCAACCATCGAACGGCCCTCGAAACTGCCCGACACGACGGTGACTTCGAAATGGTCACCCCCCTGCAGGTCCACAGCCCGGATCTCGGCCTCGGGCATGGCCGCGGCAATGCGCTTGTGAATCTCTTGCTCGGTCATCCTCTTTTGTCAGGTTCACCCGGTCGCGTTGCGGACTCAACCGCGCCCCGGCATCCCCCCCCCAAGCAGGGGAATGTCGAGAAGGCGACGCGAGGAGCGCTTGGGGATTCGCGACGCAGTGCGCTGGCTATCGAGCCAAGAACGTGTATTTGTTGGAAGATTATGAATCAGACGTTGCAGAAATGGGTCGACGAGGTCGCGCAACTCACCACTCCGGACGAGGTCGTGTGGTGTGACGGGTCCGAGGAAGAAAACAACCGCTTGGTCGGCGAGATGCTCGCCGCCGGCGAATTAACCAAGCTCAACGAGGAACACTACCCCAACTGTTTCCTTTACCGTAGCGATCCCCAGGATGTAGCCAGGGTCGAGAAGGTAACCTTCATCTGCTGCGAAAAAGAAGAGGAGGCCGGGCCGACCAACAACTGGATGTCCCCCGATGCGGCCAGGGCCAAGGTAGGCCCTTTGTTCAAAGGCGCCATGAAAGGCCGCACGATGTACGTCGTACCCTACATCATGGGGCCGGCCGGCTCGGGCATCTCGAAGGTCGGCATCGAAATCACCGACTCCCCCTACGTCGTCATCAACATGCGCATCATGACGCGCATGGGAGACATCGCGCTCGAGCAACTCGGCGACAGCCCGCACTTCGTCAAGGGCCTGCACTCGCTCGGTGACCTCTCTCCCGATCGCCGTTACATTCTGCATTTTCCCCAGGATCGAGAGATCTGGTCGATCGGTTCGGGCTACGGCGGCAACGCACTGCTCGGCAAGAAGTGCTTCGCTCTGCGTATCGCCTCGACCATGGCGCGCGCAGAAGGCTGGTTGGCCGAGCACATGCTGATCTTGGGTCTCGAGGATCCGCAGGGCAACATCAGCTACATCGCCGCCGCCTTCCCGTCGGCCTGTGGAAAATCCAACCTGGCCATGCTCGTGCCGCCCGCCTCGCAACCCGGATGGAAGATTTGGACCGTCGGCGACGACATCGCCTGGATGAAGTTCGGTGAAGACGGCCGCCTCTACGCGATCAACCCCGAAGCCGGCTTTTTCGGCGTAGCGCCCGGTACGAGTGAAAAGACCAACCCCAACGCCATGGCCTCGGCTCATTCGAACTCGATCTTCACCAACGTAGCCCTGACCGACGACGGATGTCCGTGGTGGGAGGGCATGCTGGGCGATCCGCCCGCGCACGCCATCGATTGGCTGGGCAAGGACTGGACTCCCGACAGCAAAGAAAAAGCCGCGCATCCGAACTCGCGATTTACGGCGCCCGCGGGCCAGTGCCCGGCGATTTCTCCCGAGTGGGAGAACCCGAAAGGGGTGCCGATCTCGGCGTTTATCTTCGGCGGCCGCCGTGCCAAGACCGCTCCGTTGGTCTATCAGTCCTTCGACTGGGAACACGGGGTGTTCGTAGGCGCTTCGGTGGCATCGGAAGTAACCGCCGCGGTGCAGGGACAAGAACTCGGCGTGATTCGCCGCGATCCTTTCGCCATCATCCCGTTCTGCGGTTACAACATGGCCGATTACTTCGCCCACTGGCTGTCGATCGGAAAACGATCCGACCGCGTACCGAAGATCTTCCACGTCAACTGGTTCCGCACCGACGAGAACGGCAAATTCATCTGGCCGGGCTTCGGTGACAATCTACGCGTGTTGCACTGGATCAAGGACCGGTGCGAAGGCAAAGCCGAGGCCGTAGAGACGCCGATCGGGTATGTGCCGGCGCCCGGCGCTCTCGACACGGAGGGTCTCGAGGGCATCGACGAGGCAACCATCGCGGAACTTCTCAGCGTCGACCCGGAAGCCTGGCGTACCGACCTCGAGAACCTCCACGAGTTCTTCGAGAAATTCGGCGATCGCCTGCCGGCGACGATGTGGGAGCAGCACCGGGCGGTGGTCCATCGTCTGGGGCTGGACTCGGAAGCGAAGTCGGCGTTAAGGGAGCGGTAAGCTGCGTGTCAGGCAGCAGACTCCGTTTGGCGCGCCGGAAACGGCGGCGCCAAACGCAACCTGCCGCCTGACCGCGACGCTGAGCCCCACTGCCCCCACCCCCATGCAAGGGGGTGGAGTCGATTTCTCTCTTTACTCGTCCCCGGGCCGACATTTACAATGGCCCACGCATCGGGCGGTGCGCGCTTACCGGGGCAGCGGCGCGGGCTCTTGAGGGCACACTTCAGGAAACTTTCATGGCGATGTCAAGACAATCACGACGAGGCTCGAGCCGCGGCGCGGAAGACGCCGGCCGCGCCGTAGCCGTGGGACTCATCGTAGCGCTGAGCGGAATCTTCGGCGTCGTTCTTCTGGTCCGTCTGTCGGCGGTAATCCCGTTCGGAATGTGGCTGCTGCTGACGGTGTGCATGAGCGTATCGATTGTCGCCGGTCTCTGGGCTCTGATCGCACGGGTCTTCGCGACGCCGACCACCTACAACCCCGGACCGCCGGTGATCAAGCCCCGGCGCGTGCGTGCGCTACGATCCTCAAACGGACATCGCCCCTACCGACCCGACGCGAAACCTAGCGATCAAGCTCGAGCGTGAGCGGACAATGGTCCGATCCCATCACCTGTTGGGAGATGGTCGATGACTTCACGGCGGATAAGAACTCCGAGTTTACGAAGTGATAGTCGATGCGCCATCCGACGTTTCTGTCGCGTGCGCCGGCTCGGTAGCTCCACCAGGTGTAGTCGCGCTGTTCGGGCGGCAGCCCGTCGTAGGCGGATGCCGGCTTGAAGTGCCGGAAGGTGTCGACAAACCCCTGGTCGACATAGGCTTGTAGAGCCTCGCATTCTTCGGGGAGAAACCCCGTTACCGAGCGGTTGGCCTCGGGCCGAGCGATATCGACTTCGGTATGCGCAGTGTTCCAATCGCCGCAGATCACCACGTTTTTCCCTTCGCTCCGTTCCTCGTCGACCACATCGAGAAGCGCGCGGTAAAACTCGAGCTTAAAACTCAAACGCTCGGGGTCGGGGCCGTCTTCGCGTTGCCGACCATTGGGAAAGTACACATTGTAAAGCGTGAAATCGCCGTGCTCGGTCACCAGCACGCGGCCTTCGTCACGTTCGAAGGGTACGCCGCGACTGGTGAACAAAGGCTTCGTTTTCGAGAACGTCGCGACGCCGCTGTAGCCCTTGCGCTCAGCCGAGTGCCAGGACAGATGGTATCCGAGGGCCTCCATGGCTTCGAGGTCTTTGCCGCTGACCTGCTCGGGGTGCGCCTTGGTTTCCTGAATGCACACGACATCGGGGATTTCGGCTTCGAGCCAGGCCAGGAAGCCTTTTTTCAAGACCGCTCGGATTCCGTTGACGTTCCATGAGACGATACGCATGAACGAGTCATTTTTCGTGCACCGCGAAGAGTCAACCGCCGATTGTCTTTGACACACCCACGGGTATGGTCTCGAACAACGGACGGGAGATCGCACCATGCCCAATTCCAAGAACGGACGAAACGGCGCCAACCGCCCCCTGCCTGCAGTTGAACAGAGCTTTCCGCACTCGCGCAAGGTCTACGTGAACGAAACGCTGCGCGTACCCGCGCGCGAGATCGACCTGGCCGGCGCGGAACCCCCGCTGAGGACCTACGATACCTCGGGCCCACAAGGCTGCGCGGTCGATCGCGGCCTGCCCAAGATGCGCGAGACATGGACCGCGCGTCGACGAGCCACGGGGGACGGCAACTATTCGCAGATGCATTGGGCACGCAAGGGCGAGATCACCGAAGAAATGGCATTTGTGGCCGTGCGGGAGAACGTAGAGGCGGAAATCGTCCGCCGCGAAATCGCAGAAGGCCGTGCGATCCTGCCGGCGAACATCCATCACCCGGAACTCGAACCGATGATCATCGGACGGCGTTTTCTCGTCAAGATCAACGCCAACATCGGCAACTCGGCGGTATCTTCGTCGATCGCCGACGAGGTCGACAAGCTGCGCTGGGCGACACGCTGGGGCGCCGATACGGTGATGGACCTGTCGACCGGCAACGATATCCACACGACCCGCGAATACATCCTGCGCAACTCTCCCGTTCCGATTGGAACGGTGCCCATCTACCAGGCCCTGGAGAAAGTCGGCGGCGTCGCAGAAGACCTTAGTTTTGAGCTGTTCATGCAGACCCTCGAAGAACAGGCCCGGCAGGGGGTCGACTACTTCACGATTCACGCCGGTGTGCTCCTGCGCTACGTCCCGATGACGGCCAAGCGCCTTACGGGAATCGTCTCGCGCGGCGGTTCGATCATGGCCAAGTGGTGCCTGGCCCACCACGAAGAGAGCTTTTTGTACACGAGATTCGAAGAAATCTGTGAACTGATGACGAACTACGACGTGTCATTCTCACTCGGCGACGGCCTGCGCCCGGGATCCATCGCCGACGCCAACGACGAAGCCCAGTTCGCCGAGCTCGACACCCTGGGCGAACTCACCTTGAAAGCCTGGGAGCACGACGTACAGGTCATGATCGAAGGGCCCGGCCACGTTCCCATGCACCTGATTCAGGACAACATGGATCGGCAGCTCGCGGTTTGCCACGAAGCGCCGTTCTATACCCTAGGCCCTCTGACCACCGATATCGCCCCCGGCTACGACCATCTGACCTCCGGAATCGGCGCGGCGATGATCGGCTCGATGGGCTGCGCGATGCTTTGTTACGTCACTCCCAAAGAGCACCTCGGGCTTCCCAACCGCGACGATGTGAAAGCCGGGGTGATCGCCTACAAAATTGCCGCGCATGCCGCCGATCTCGCCAAGGGCCATCGCGGCGCGCAAGAGCGCGACGACGCTCTATCGAAAGCTCGCTTCGAGTTTCGCTGGGACGATCAGTTCAACCTGTCGTTGGATCCGGAAACCGCTCGCGAGTTCCACGATGAAACGATGCCGGCCGAAGGCGCCAAGCAGGCGCACTTCTGCTCGATGTGCGGGCCCAAGTTCTGCTCGATGAAGATTACCGAAGACGTGCGTCGTTATGCCGAGGAACACGGCTACGAAACCGGCAAGGAGATCGAGCAGGGGCTCCGGGAGAAAGCCCGTGAGTTTCGCCTAAGCGGGCGGAGCGAGCCGTAAGGCGACGGCTGGCGGCAGCTCGGTGAAGCCGCTAGTTTCGATAGATGCGCGAAGTTGCTGCCATCTATCACCGAAGCAAGCACACCAATATCTACCCGCTCGAGGGCGACCGATTCCTCATCGAGGCCTTCCTGCAAGACGAGGTCCACGACGTCCACGCGGAGGTCGAGATTCTCCATCCGAGCTTGGAGATTACCGCCGCACGTTCGCAGGTGCGCAACGGACCGTTCACGAAGATCTGTAACTTGACCCATCCGAACATGGAGCGCTTGATCGGCATGCGAGTCGGTCGCGGATTCACCCAGGAAGCGCGAAAAAGAGTCGGCGGTGTGGGCGGCTGCCACCGTGTCTCCGAACTCGTCGTCGAGATCGCACAAGCCGCCTATCAGCTGCATTTCGTTCGCTTCTTCGCCGGCCTCCCCGCCGAGGTCCGTCAACGCGAAGACAATCCTCCGCGCCGGCGAGCGATGGTTCTCGAGTCTATACCCGGGATGCGCAACACCTGTTTTTCCTACAGCGATCAGAGCGACACATTGATCGACGAAAACACCGAGCCACTCGAGCTGCGCGGCCAGGAAATGCCTCGGCGCGTTCTACCGGGACCCGATGCCGGCCCGAGCAAACGGGACGCCGGCTAAACGTAGTAGCACCTGGATCACCGGATCCACCTATCATATCGACCCGATGCCGGCGCAAGCGCGTTCCCAACGTGCCATCAGTTCTTCAAGCTTTCGCTGGTCGCGGGTATAGGACGATAAAATATCGTGGTAGCGAGACTGATCCGCGTAGGTTTGCGGTTGCGAAAGCTCGCGGCTGCGTTCGGCTTGCATCTTCTCCAACTCTCCAATTCTGGCCTCATACTCGGCGATCTTTCGTTTTGCTACGACCGGGTTGATGCGTGCGGCTTCCGCACGAGGCCGATTCCCCTTTTTCGCTCGCTCGGGGCGCTGAGCTTTGCCATCCGTTCGATGAACGCCGTCCACGGTGCTCTCCACAACGTCGGCTTCGGTGCCCCCCGCCAACTCTTCGCAGTGCGCCATATATTCGGCCAGATTGCCGAAATATTCCTCCACCCGATTGTCGTGCACATTCCAAATACGCGTCGCTAAACGGTTGACGAAACTCTGATTGTGGCTCACGAACACCAAAGTGCCGTCGAACGTGGCCAGGGCCTCCGCCAAGGCCTCGGAAGACTCGAGGTCCAGATGATTGGTAGGTTCGTCCATCAGCATGACATTGCCGGGGTTGACGATGAGCTTGGCCAGCGCCACCCTTGCCTTCTCACCGCCGCTGAGAACGCCGATGACCTTGTCGACGTCGTCGCCGCTGAAGAAGAACGTGCCCAGTACGCTCCGCGTTTGAGATACGTCGTCGATCTTGCTGCTGCGCCAGACTTCGTCGAGGATAGAGGAGCCCAGCGGCAAATCATCGGCAACGTGCTGCGCGTAGTACCCTACCCTAGAGTTGTAACCGACCGTCACCTTTCCCTCGGCGGGAGTGAGTTTTTCCCCCATGATCTTGAGCAGGGTTGATTTGCCGGCGCCGTTCGCGCCGACGATCGCGATGCGTTCGCCCCGGCGCACGGCGAGAGTGACGTCATCGAGCACACGAAGCTCACCATAGCGATGACCGATACCAGCGAGCGTAAGTACGGTCGTTCCAGCTCGATTGCAGGGCCGAAAACGGAAGTGCAGCGAGCTTTCTTGCTCGAGAACCGTCGCCTTGTCCATTTTTTCCAATTGCTTGATTCGACTTTGCACCGCGCGGGCTTTGGTCGCCTGCGCGCGGAACCGCCGGATAAAGCGTTCGGCTTGCTCACGCTCGCGTGCCAGGTTTTTCGCCCGACGGACGAGGATGTCGACCTCTTCGGCACGCGCCTTCTTGTAGGTCTCGTAGTCGCCACTGTACTGACGCACTCCCTCGGGCTCGTAGGCAACGATGCGATTTACGTGTCGGTTGAGAAACTCTCGGTCGTGGCAGATCAGCACCGTCGCGCCGTGAAAGCGCTGCAAGAACCCATTGAGCCACGCCACCGACGGGACGTCGAGATGGTTGGTCGGCTCGTCGAGCATGAGAAGATCGGGCTGTTGGAATAAAAGCGATGCCAACTCGGCGCGCATCTTCCAACCCCCGCTGAACTCTTCGATCCGGCGGCCGAAATCGTTGGCCTTGAAACCGAGACCCGAAAGGATCCTGGCCGCCTCGTGCTCAGAAAAATGTGTGTCAAAATGCAAAAGCTCTTCGTGTAGGTCGGCAAGCCGCTGCGCCGAGGCCATCTGTGCAGCATCGTCTTCGGCGCTGTCGAGTTCGCCCTCGGTCGCCGCCAACGAAGCTTCAAGCTCGGCCCGCCCCGGCACGCTCGAGAGGACCTTGTCGAGCAGGCCGACGCCGCCTGCGACCACCAGCTCCTGGGCCAAATAGCCTATGCGAAGCCCGCGCGAGGTCCGCACGCTACCGGCGTCCGCTTCACCGGTGCCGGCGATCACCCTCAGCAGCGTCGATTTTCCCGAACCGTTTCTACCAATCAGGCCGATGCGGTCGGCTTCGCCGATGCGCAGGCTGAGCCCGTCGACGATCGAACGAGCGCCAAACGAGATGGAAAGATCCTCTATGACCACGAGAGACATACGGCAACCCATCCTTGTAGGTTTGCATCCCTGGCTCTGCAAACCCCGGGTGTGCCTGTCGGAGGAGCCCCCGTATCGCGCACCTTCCCCTCGCCCATGTATAATGATCGTTGTCCCCTCGCGGAGACCGATCCCGGAACATGAGCGCAAGCAACGGCTATCCCAAGAGAACCGCCGTCGTGCTGTCGGGCGGCGGCGCCCGCGGCGCTTACGAAGCGGGCGTTCTCGCCTACCTGTTCGAAAAGGTCTACCCGAAGCTGCCGCCTGGATTCGAGTTCGATATCTTCAGCGGCACCTCGGTGGGCGCGATCCACGCAGCCTATCTCGCCGCCACGGCGGGGCTCGAGAGCTCCGAACGCGCCGCGCGCCTGAGCGCCATCTGGGAACAGATGACACTCGGCAACGTCCTGCGGCTGCGTGCCGGCGACTTCTTTGCCGTCCCCCTCCGGCTCCTCGGCGCCAACATCCTCTCGCGCAAGACCCGCGACCGGACCAGGATCGAAACCCTCGGCGGTCTGGTCGACATCAGCCCCCTGGAAGAATTGGTCGACCGCGAGATTCCATGGAAAGAGCTACGCGCCAACCTCGACCAACATCGGCAGAGCGCTCTGTGTATCGCCTGCGCTGACGTCGAAAACGGAGAGATCACGGTCTTCGTCGACGGCAAACTGGCCGATACCACACCGTGGCAGTACGACCCATTTGTCGGTGCCGTAAAAACCGACATCACCGCCTGCCACGTCCGTGCTTCGGCGGCAATTCCTTTCTTGTTTCCGGCCGTTCGCATCCGGAAATCCTTCTACTATGACGGAGGCCTGAGACTGAACACGCCGCTGTCACCGGCGTTGCGACTAGGCGCCAACAAGGTGTTGGTCATAAGTTTGAAGCACTCTCGCACGACGGGAGACCTTGATGGGCGGCCGAGCCAAGAGACGATCACGCAACCCGCCTTCCTCGTGGGTAAATTGCTCGACGTACTGTTACTCGACCAAATCGAATACGAATTGCAGCGACTCGATTTGATCAACGGGCTGCTGGAAACGGGGGTCGCCGCCTACGGCCCCGAGTTTACTTCGAACATCAACTCGATCGTACGCGAGAAGCGCGGTGCCGATTTCAAGCCGGTCGACACCGTCGTCGTAAAACCCAGTGAGGATCTCGGACGGGTCGCTGCACGAGCCTACCGGCGCTACAAGACACGAGGCAGCGCCCGTGGCATCATGGCCTCCTGGTTCATGCGTGCGGCTACCGTCGGCGTACCCGAGGACGAGGCCGACCTTCTTTCTTACTTGTTCTTCGAGAAGGAATACACCGCCGAGCTGGTGGCTCTCGGCCGTCGGGACGCCGCCGAGAACGAAGACGAAATCGTCGAGCTACTGATGAAATGAAACTGGGGACGAGATTTTTACCTCACCCCCAGTTCCAAGCCGGGTCGTCCGGCAAGCCTGGCCGCCTCAGTAGGACGGTCTATTTACGCGCGCCGGCATCGAAACGTCTCGACACCCGCGCCCATGACAGCAGCGTACGCCCGAATTCGAGCAACTGTCAAGAAAGTTCGTCGCACGTTTCGATTTCTCAGTCGGCACGGGCGCTTACGCGGACCGGAACGCCGGTCAATACAGCGTTCCCCATGAGTCCTTCGCAGGCCGCGTCGTCGGTGAGGTCGTTCATGGAGACACCGGCATGCTCAGACGCCAGACGGGCGCGAATTCCGGGCCTTCCGTGCCCGAAACCGTGCGGCAAACTCACCACTCCGGGCATCATATCGGCGGTCAATTGGACAGGGACCCGCACCTCTCCCACTCTGCTCGTAACGCGGACCTCTTGGCCGGCACGGAGTCCGAGTCGGCGGCCGTCGGCGTCGTGCATCAGCAGAGTACAACGATCGGGGCCCTTGATGAGGGTCGGACAGTTGTGCATCCAGGAGTTGTTGGAACGCAATTGCCGACGCCCCACCAACAAAAACTCTTCGGGTTCCTCACGGACGTCGACGAGACGAACACCGCGCAATTGACCGGCTTCGAGATCGGCTCGCAGAATGGAAATCTCCTGACTGATCTGCGGATGTTGCAACTTGACGTTGCCGTCTTCGTGTTGCACCGCCTTACTCAACCTCCCCTGCTTCAGCGAACCGAAATCCATACCTGAAGGATGATCGACCAGGTCCTGCAAACTGATGTTGTAAGGTCCCGAGCTGACCAAAGAATCGAGGATTGTTTGCAGGTCGGCCGAGAAGAAACCATCGGCAATCGCCCTGGCACGTGCAGCCAGGTCATTCTGGCCGGCGGCCTCCCGCAGATCGACCAACTTGCGGGTCAAATCGGCCAGGATATTCCATTCACTTTTGCTATCGGGGCTCGTGGGAAACACCGCCGGAGAAAATTTGCCGGTATCGCGCACGGCGAGCTGCAGAAGAATGGCACTGTAGTTGGCATTCTCCAACGGCCGTCGTGACGGCAAAATCACATCGGCGTGACGGGTCGTTTCGTTGAGCGCGGGGTCGACCGAGACCATGAAGTCAAGATCCGCAAACGCTCGGTCCAGACGTCGCCCGTTGGGACACGAGAGTACCGGATTGCCGGCCATCGTGAACAGGGCCCGAATTTGCCCCTCACCGGGCGTCTCGATCTCCTCGGCCAGTGCGACCACAGGCAGTTCACCGCCGAATTCCGGGATACCGCGAACTCGCGAAGACCATTTTCCGTAGTGCCCTTTCGAGGACAGCGGAAGGGCCGGTTGTGGAAACATCATGCCGCCCGGGCGATCCAGGCGGCCGGTCATGATATTGACAACGTCGACGAGATAACTCGCAAGAGTGCCGTAGGCCTGGACACAGGTGCCGATCCTCGAATAAAACGCCGCCGATTCGGCCCCGGCGAATTCCCGTGTCATACGGCGGATGACCTCGGCGGGAATCGCCGTCGCATCGCTTACTCTCTCGGGCGTGAAATCCCGCGACATGTCGCGGAGGTGGTCAATATTGTCGACATGCCCTTCGCACGCCCCCAGGTCGACCAGGTCCTCGTCGAAAATGGTGTGCACGACCGCGAGCAAGAAGAGCGCATCGGTTCCCGGACGAATGAACACATGCTCATCGGCGGCCTTGGCCGTCTCCGTGCGCCGCGGGTCGATAACGACGACTTTGCCTCCGCGCTCGCGAATCTCGCGCAGACGCCTTTTCATCCCCGGCGCCGTCATCAAGCTACCGTTGGAGACCAAGGGATTGGCGCCAAGGATCACCAAATGTTTGGTTCGTTCGAGATCGGGCACCGGTATCGCGAGCTGCGCCCCATAGACGAGGTAAGCGGCCAGCATGCGCGGGAACTGATCGACCGACGAAGCGCTGAAGCGCGTTCGCGAGCCCAACGCCTTGATAAACGCCGATCCCCCGAGAATCGCCGGCAAATGGTGCGCCGTCGGATTACCGAGGTAGGTCGCCACCGAATCGGGCCCGTTCTCGGACTGCACCCGGTGGATCCCTTCGGCCGCGAATGCAAGGGCCTCGTTCCACGAGGTCTCGGTCCAATCTCCGTCTCGCTTGATCATCGGACGCACGATGCGATCGGGGTCTTCGTGCGAATCCTTGAGCCCGTAGGCTTTCGGGCAAAGGTATCCACACGACAGCGGGTCGTCAGCGTCCCCGCGGATGGCCGTGATACAATCGTCCTCAACGTCGATCAGCAGGCCGCAATTGGCCTCACAGAGGTGGCAGGTGCGATGGTGGGTCATCATCTCTGCAGCCTTTCACGCGCGGCGGACTGTGGAAAGCGGGGCGACGGACGAAGTTGGAACTTTCCTCGTTTTTCCGCTTGTATCCGCTTCATGTACTGCGCTGTGACCGAAAAGATCCGTGTCGAAGTGCGCCCGGCCTATCTGCCTGAGCAGTCGGATCCCATCCACGACCGCTACGCCTTCGCCTACCAAGTGACGATAAACAACGAGTCCGACGTCGCGGTACAATTGCTGTCACGGCACTGGCACATCTCGGATGGCGAGGCCGGTCACCGCGAAGTCGAGGGCCCGGGTGTCGTCGGGGAGCAGCCCTTGATCCCGCCGGGGAGCTCGCATCGCTACACGAGCGGAGCAATTCTCGGCTCCCCGCTGGGAGCCATGCACGGGACCTACACGATGGTCCGCAGCGACGGAACGAGTTTTCAGGCGGAGATCCCCAAGTTTGAACTCACCATGCCGCGCACCCTTCATTGAACGACCCGAACGACCCGGATCCTCGAGCCGAGCGTCAACTCAACGTAACGAACTCTTCGGCGGTCGAAGGGTGGATGCCGACCGTGACATCGAAGTCGGCCTTGGTGGCGCCGGCTTTCAGCGCCACCGCAAATCCTTGAATGATCTCCGGCGCGTCGCCGCCGATCATATGGGCACCGAGAACACGATCGTCGCGAACCCTCACGATCAGCTTCACGAGTGTCGCAACCTTACGATCGGTCAGGTTGTGCAACAAGGGGGAAAAGCGACTCTTATAAACGCGTATGTCCGCTTCGCCGTAGCGTTCGATGGCTTCCGCCTCCGTGAGACCGACCGTTCCGATCGGCGGAGACGAGAACACTGCCGTCGGGATGCCGTCGTAACTCATGCGCGTGGGTTTCGCGCCGAACGTACGGTCGGCCCAGGCTCGTGCGGCTTGAATCGCCACCGGCGTCAGCGGAGAACGACCGGTGACATCGCCCACCGCAAAGACGTCGGCAACCGATGTATGACCATCCTCATCCGTCGGTATCTCGCCGTGCGGGCCGAGCCGGAGGCCGATCGCTTCGAGCCCGAGCCCTTCGCTGTTGGGACGCCGACCGATCGCGTAGAGGACGACTTCGTCGGCTTCGCGCCGGCTCTCTCCCGAGGGACCCTCGACGGTCAACGTCAGCCCATCACCGCCGCGCGCGATCGAACCCACCACACTCTCGGCGAGCACGGTGACCCCGTGGGCACGCAAACCTACAAGCAACTCGCGGCGCAGATCCATGTCGAAACCCCGCAGCGGCAGATCACGACGCACCACCAAGATAACGTCGCAGCCAAGACCGCAAAGAATTGACGCGAACTCGACGGCAATATATCCACCGCCGACCAGAACCACCCTGCGCGGGTGTTGGCTACGAAGAAAGAGATCATCGCTGGTCGACGCCAACTCGCCGCCCTCCAGCTTCGGCACAACCGGGGTACTGCCGGTGGCAACCAGAACCCGCTCCGCGCTGATCGTTCGCTCACCGATACGGATCCTATGCGGCTGCTCGAACATCGCACGACCTTCGATAAGCTCTACTCCTGCGTCCGCTAAGTGCCTTTTATGAGCAACCTCGAGATCGGCGACTGTGCGGTTACGGGCGGCGACCAATGCCGGCCAGTCGTGCCCGCGCACGTCGACATTCCATCCGTAACCGCGCGCGTACTCGAATGAGTCGGCGAAGTGCGCCGCATAGACCATCAGTTTCTTGGGAATGCAGCCACGGATGACACAGGTGCCGCCGACACGGTCGCCCTCCGCGATCGCTACGCGCGCGCCGTAGGACGCCGCACGCTTCGAACCGGCCAGGCCCCCGCTACCCGCACCCATGACAAGAAGGTCGTAATCGAATCGGCTCATGCGTCACCCCTACGCGAGGGCGACCCAACACACAAAGAGACGCCCGGGCTCACAGAGGGGGCGATGAGCCCGGGCTGGATACGCGGGAGCCTTCCGGCAAGCCCGCGTGTTAGTGACGCGTCTCGTTGGTGGGGACACAATCGATGCAGTAGTATTCGCCCCCGAGCCTCCGATAGTCGTGGTCCATCTTCACCGTCAGCGTGACGATCCGTTGCATTCTCGGCGGCTCTCCATCCATGTACTGTTCGCTCGGGACGTCGATATGAACCATCGCCTCGCCGGCACGCATGCCCGGCGTAACCCTGAATAGACCGGGAAACTCGCCGGGAGCGGAAGCAGGAACGTCGATCAGCGCAAAAATCTGCTTCCACAATTCCTGGATATGCGGGCTGAGGGCGAACCCTCGGGCATCGAGCTTCTCCGCCTCCTCGAGTTCCGCTTGA
This sequence comes from uncultured Myxococcales bacterium, assembly GCA_964553415.1. Taxonomy (GTDB): domain Bacteria; phylum Desulfobacterota; class Binatia; order UBA1149; family JAJCZL01; genus CAZKLE01. The sequence continues at coordinate 26,092 of CAZKLE010000001.1, read as the reverse complement.
TCGTCAGCATGCCCCTCTGACATTGGGGCAGATACCGCCGCGTGCTCTACCGGGCCCGGACCCGATAACCCGAAGAACTCTTTCAGCCGCTGCCAGAACACATACGATCCCTCGCGTTCCGGTTTTGCGGAGGCATTTTCCACTTCGTTGATCTTCATGCTGCTACCTCCAAACCTAATCACGCTTCGCCACAGTTCAAGGACTCCAATGATTCTGTTGCTACGACCTCTGTATGCGATCCGACGAAGAATCGTCAAGCCTTATTCGTACATACCTTGCATGCCTTTGTCGGTGTCATGGCGCACGTATCTCTTGCGGCCGTTTTCGTTGAACTCCGTTCAGCAAACCCCGCGTCGGACAACGCCGGGCATGTACGGACAAAAACCCTCCGTGTTGAATCGCATTCAGCGGAGAGCAGGCGATCGAAGGCTCGATTTACAAACGCGGATACGCAGTTCTGCGCCTGATATTTTTTTTGTGTTAGACTCAAGAACTCACGGCGACGGAACTCGTAACCAACGTGCGGAGCTTGCGTATGTGCAGGTGCAGTCGCAAACCGAGCACAGCCGCCGGCCGCACGCATTCCCTAGACCATCGGGCCATCCCAGGAGTATCCGTGAACGATTCGAGATTCCCCCACATTCGTTGCTGCAAAGCAACGATCCTTTCTACCCTTGTCGCCGTCGCGCTAAGCCCGGCGCTGCTGCCAACCGGCTCAGCACATGCGGCCGTACCCGATCATTCGCAGTGGGAGAGCTTCCTGCAAAAACACGTCCAGGCCGGCCGCGTCGACTACGACGCCCTCAAGCGGGACCCTTCCGAATTGCAAAGCTATCTCGAGGCCCTCGCCCAAACGCGCCGACCCGAATTCTACGCGGCCTCCGAAAAGACCCGCTTGGCATTCTGGATCAATGCCTACAACGCATTCACAATTCGGCTCATCGTCGACCACTATCCCGTAGCCAGCATCTGGAATGTAACCCCGCTTTGGAAACGACCGTTGGGGGGGCCCTTTGTCGAACAATTCATCCCGCTCGGAAATCTGTTTCCCGGCAAGCCCGTACGGCGCAAACTGTCCCTGAACGACATCGAAGATGAAATTCTCCGTAAGGATTTTCACGACCCACGGGTCCATTTCACGATCGTTTGCGCTTCCACCAGTTGTCCGACCCTGAGCAGCCACGCCTACACGGCCGCCGGCCTCGACCGGCAACTCAGCTCGGCAGCACGCAGATTCGTGACCGATCCCTCCAAGAACCACTACGACAGCGCCTCCAATATATTGTATCTGTCTGAGATCTTCCGTTGGTTCCGCGAAGACTTCGAGAAACGCGGATCGCTGGTCAAGTTCCTCCGGCCCTACATGGACGCCAAAACCCTTCAACGCATATCGGCGGCCAAAACCGGCCCACGGATCGAGTTCAACAGCTACGACTGGTCGCTGAACAAGCGGGCAGCCACGGCCCGGCGGGACACCCACGCCGAGGCCCGAAACCCCGGCTGATACCGCCGGAGCCGGCACCAGGCCGCGGCGCTGCAGCGCCCGCCCGGTGCCGATTTCGGCGGGGTAAAGGAGGCAGTTAAGGTTCAGCTACTAGAGTGCACCCAAACGGGCGGACGGAAAACAAGAAAAGGAATTTTCCACATTCGGGAGCCTCCAGCCCGCTGTTTTTAGGCAGCAGCAAAGCCGGTAGCCAAGCGGATCTTGGCGGCTCGGCCAATGACCACCCGCAAGTGCCCGACCCTACGCATGAATCGGAGCCTACTCCGTATCCCCTTACGCAGCAACGGAATTCGAGCTGGATGCACCACGTGCCCTTGTCGGACGGGGAAATCCTCGACACCCCCTGCGCTCGACCGCCGACAGCACGACCGCGCAGCCCGACGTCCCGGCAAGGCCGTGTTTTGCAACGGTTTTCATCCTGAGGCAGCAAGGGTCCTATGAAGGCATTTCCCGATCCGAAGCTCGATGAGACCGTAGGCCGGTACTTCCAGGGTCTGGCGGCAAAAAGCGCCGATGACTGGCTTTCGCTGTTTGCCGACAACGCCGTCAGTCACGACCCGGTAGGGGCACCGCCGGCCGAGGGAAAGCGGGCGATCGAGGCCCAGTGGAGAGTCCTGAACTCTCAGTTCCGGTCCCTCCGATTCACGCTCGACCACACAGCCTACGGGGGCAGTTCGAGCGTCGCCGTAAAATGGACCTGCACGGGCTCGAACAACGACGACCGTACGGTCCACTTTGAAGGAATCCACGTCTTCGAACTCGGCATGGACGGCACCATCGACACGGTCATGGCCTACTGGGATCCGGCGACCGCAATCCTCGAGTTGGCCGGAGAGTGCAACCTCACGAGCGGCCCGTGAATCGGGAATTGATCTCCTCGGCACGGGGAACGCCGGCCTCCTCGATCTCCACTCCGGTGGTGGCAAGAAAACGGGCCACGAGCATGTAAAAGGCGCAGGTCATCAAAAGCTCGATGGTCTCGCCTTCATCGAGGAAGCCGCGTAGCCGCGCAAGGCCGTCGTCCGACAAGCGCGCCGCTACCAGCCATTCATCGACGGCGGCCAGCACGGCCATTTCGCATGGGTCAAAGGGGGCGTCGGCCGCATCGACGCTCTCGAGTCGCAGGCATGCGTCGAGCGCGTTGACTTGCGCTTGCGAAACACCGCAGGCGAGCGCGATGGGAATGTGCTGCGCCCATTCATAGACAGCTTTCGACTGTTTCGCCGTACGCAGGATCGCGATCTCGCGAAGCTTCGGATTCAAGCGCTGATGGGTCAAGATCTCTGCTCCGAAACGGGTCATGCCACGCAGCATGGCCGGGCTGTGCGCCAACATGCGAAAGATGTTGAGCGGACGGCCCGTCGCCGCTATCAGTTGCTTGGTTTTTTCGTCGAACTCTTCCGGGTTCGGATACGGTAGCCGCGCCATTTCGGGACCTCCTTTCTCCGGCAAAACTTGAGCGGCTAGCTACGCAAGCCGGGCATGGGCAGGGCCTGAGGGCCCATGCCCGAGGCATCACAAATATCGTTGTAGCCGCACCAACGACAGAGAATTCCCGGCGTCGGAGGGTATACGTTGGAGGCCTCGAGGCTTTCTATCTTTGCCACCAGTCCGCTTTCCACCTGCACGGCCTCGACCCGGCCGATGGTAGAACTCAACCTGCGACCTGTACTCAAATATTCCAAATGGAGTTGTATCCGCTCCGCGTCGGTCTCCGCAAAGATCGCCATCGCGTAGGTGCGAAGCTGCTCAGCTTCTTTACCGGCGAAGGTCTTGCTTCTCTGCTTGCCGGTTTTGTAGTCGATGATATGGAACCCACCCTCACGGTCACGGGCGAGACGGTCGATGAAGCCCTGCAGCAAATACTTTCCGCCCAAGCGCATGAGAAAATGTTTCTCGTTGGCTACAGTTTCCAACTCATCATCGAGAAAACGCCGGCGATAGAAGGAGGCAACCATATCGGCGCCACGTCGGTGGTAGGCCATCATGGTCTCGCCGACTTTGATGACGCGGATGCGCACGCGGCTGCTCGCCGTCTCGCGATCCCACACGTCGCAATAATACGCGACAGCCTCCTCGGGCGTACGCACCCGGCCGCCGTCGCGTTCGTTGAACAGCCACTCGACGGTGGCGTGAACCTGCCGGCCCATGAAGGCCTCAACGCCCTGAAAGCCCTCCTTGACGCCGTCCAGATAGCGATAGCGAAAACGGCGGGCGCATTGCTCGAAAGCCGAAACACGCGAGAAACTGTAGCGCGTGGATCCGTTCTTCATATCACCTGTCCCTCTTGCCCCGCCGCCGTCGGCACCGCGAGCCGAGGCAGGCTAGCGTACTTGCGTTGGGTAGGGCCGTCAATGAAAGTCGTCGGCACCGCGCTGCAGGTACATGAAGCCGAACGTAGCGTAGGGAACCAGGATCATGTGCAGACTGAAAAACTGTTCCCAACCACCGGCACCCCGCACAACGAAGACCGCAAGTTCCGCGGCCAGGTAGGCCATCGTCAACCAGCGCGCCCAGGGTTTCCCCTGCCAAAGGCCCCAAGCCCCCAGCCCGTACAACCCCAGCCTTAGGGCCAATACGGACCAACCCGCAATGCCGCCCACGTCGACGAACAGCCAAACCTGCCGATAAGCGCTCAGCGGCACGCCAACAGCGTGCACAAGCTGACGGACAGCGACCCACACAGCTCCCGCGACCAGCCCGACCACATAGCGCGGGACGATCCGTGGTTCGCCGGTCATGAACGGAACATCAACGTAGCGGTTCCTACTAACCGATCAGAAAGTCGATGGTCTTCTTTGCCAGCCACTTGTAGGGCGGCCGCAACAGCGAAGAACCGTTGATCTTGGCTTGCTTGAACACCGGCTTCTTCAGAGAGAATGTCTCGAAGCCGTCGCTCGAATGATACGCACCCATTCCGCTCGGCCCGATTCCGCCAAAGGGGAGGTTGTCCTGCACGAACTGATACATCACCTCGTTGATGGCGACACCCCCGGAAACGGTTTCGTGCAAGACCTTGTCGAGCAGCTCAGCATCTTCGCTGTATACGTACAAAGCCAGGGGACGCGGATGGAGGTTTACATACTCGATAGCGTCTCCGACCTTGTCGTAGGTCATCACCGGGAGAATCGGCCCGAAGATCTCCTCCTGCATCACCGTCATTTCTTCGTTCGGATTCAACACCAGCGTCAGAGGGATTTTGCGAGAAGCGGGATCGAAATCCTCCGCGGAGGGATTGAGTTCAACGACCGTCGCGCCCTTTTCGCGCGCGTCTTTAATGTAGGACATCAGCCGTTCGTAATGGCGATCGTTGATAACGCTCGTGTAATCCTCGTTGGCAGCCATCATCGGATACATCTCGGCCACGGAACTGCGGGCCAAACGTATGAACTCCTCGGACTTACCCTCCGGAATCATCAGATAATCCGGAGCGATGCAGGTCTGACCGGCGTTGAGGACTTTTCCGGCGAGAATCGAGGATACTGCTTTCGCGAGCGAGTAGTCCTCGGCAACGATCGTCGGCGACTTGCCGCCGAGTTCGAGAGTGAGCGGCACCAGGTTTTCGGCCGCCGCCCGCATCACGTGGCGCCCGACTCCGGTCGCGCCGGTGAACAACAAATGATCGAACGCCAACGACGCGAAGGCTTGGCCCACACTCGGTCCGCCGGTGATCACCGTGATGTAGTCGGCATCGAACAAGTCGCCGATGAGCTTGGCCATGAACTCGGATGTCGCCGGCGTGAACTCCGAGGGCTTGATCATCACCCGATTGCCGGCGGCGATCGCCGCCGCCAACGGGCCAACAGTCAGATTAAAAGGATAGTTCCAGGGCGAGATGATACCGACAACGCCTTTCGGTTGCGGCAAGACGAACGCTTTGGCGGGTTTGTAGGCCATGGCCACGGAACGCGACTCGGGCTTCATCCAACGCTTCATGTGTTTGCGGTTGTATTTAAGAGCCTCGACGGCGGGCAACACGTCGCCGAATTTGCTCGTCGTGCGCGACCTGCAACCGAAGTCGCGGTTCAGCGCCTCGCACAGTTCTTCCTGGTGCGAGCGTATGGCCTGCAAAAGAGCATCGAGCGCCGCTCGCCGAGCCGCATAGTCCGGCGACCCGTACTCGCTCTGCGCCCGACGCATCGCATCGAGAACGGGCTGGAGATCCGGCTCCTGCGTATCCGCGCGAGTGGTGTCGGCAACCGGTCTGAGTTTCACGAGTTCCATGAGTCTTCTCCGGATCTCAGTTGCCGGCTACTATCTTAAAGATCTTACCTGAGGACAGGTCGGCAATGTAAATTTCGCCACGCGCATCACGGCCGAACGTTGATATCCTACGGATCGAATCACTTCCAGGTGGATCGAGTTCGGCGGTACGGTCGCGCTTGTCCGTGATTGAAGGCGAAGCAAGGTCGGTCGAGTCTATGCTGAAGCTTCGGATGAAATTGCTCGTGTAGTCCGCATAGAAATACGTGCCTGCAATCGCAGGCAGTGCGCACCCACGATAAACGTATCCACCGGTAATCGAATGACCTTGAGAATGGTCGTAGTCGAGGACGGGAAACGTAAAATCCGCCGGTGGGTTGTTGCAGTCTATGCCCAAAGGAGCGGGTTCGAAGCACGAGTTCCCCTCGAAGGGGTCCCAGCCGAAGTTGTAGCCGGGGCCGGAAGCGTCAACGACGTCTACCTCCTCATGTTGGCTCTGCCCAACGTCGGCGATCACCAGCAGCCCGGCGCTGTGATCGAAGCTGAAACGCCACGGGTTGCGTAGCCCCTTGGCCCACACCAAGGCTCGAAGCCCCGGCGCCGAGGGGTCGGGGTTATCAGACGGCACTGCATAAAATGGCGCCGTCGCCGGAGTGACGTCTACTCGCAGCATCTTGCCGAGTAGCGAATTCGCATTTTGCGCGTTGCCGTTCGGGTCGCCGCCACTACCTCCGTCGCCCATCCCCACATACAGGTAGCCGTCGATGCCGAACGTTATCTGGCCACCGTTATGGTTGGAGAACGGCTGCGGAATCGTGAACAAGATTTTCTCCGATCCTGCCAAAGCAAGGTCGGGGTTCGACGGATCGCGCAGATAGCGGGCGATAACGGTAGTCCCCGACTTGTTGGTATAGTCCAGATAGAAGCGTCGATTCATGCGATAGTCCGGATCGAAAGCGAGGCCGAGCAGACCTCGCTCGTCACCGAGGGCGCCCAAATTGGGAACTCGATCGGCAATGTCGAGGAACGGTGTCTCAAGCATGTTTCCGTCTTTGATAATCCGGATCGACCCGCCCTGTTCCACAACAAACAAGCGCCGAGGATCGAGCGGCGGAGCGCCGATGCCGACCGGCCGTGCGAGACCCTGAGCGAAAAGCTCGGTTGTCAGCACGGTCGAGGCCGAAGTCGCTACGCCGGCGCAAAGGCCGCGTTTGTCTTCGAGAACGCATAGCGGCGAACAACCGTCGCCGGCGGCCAGATTGCCGTCATCACAATCCTCGCCCGGCGCCAGTACGCCGTCGCCGCAACCGGCGACCGGCGGCATCGTCGTCGTGGTGGTCGTGGTCGTGGTCGTGGTCGTGGTGGTAGTCGTGGTAGTCGTGGTGGTCGTGGTCGTTGTTGTCGAGGTTGTCGAGGTTGTCACCTCGCATAGGGGGCAATCAAGCTGGACATCCTGGCCGACGGCTTTGCGCAAACAAAGCAAGGCGTCGCTCGATGAAGTCTGCGAATCGTCGTTGACATCGCACACACACAGTTCACAGGGCCTGCTTCGCACCGCCGCCTGTAGAATGAATAGACAATCGGTAGCGGTAAGTGCGTCACTGCCGCTTACCGGGCTGCCGCAAAACCCAAGCGGTGCGGCAGTCGCCGTCGTCGCAACCACGGCCAAGAGCGCGACGATGAGAATGCGCGCCGTATTTGCGATGGAGGCGGTTGCGAGTAAGCGAAGCATGCCTGAGGACAAACCGAGAACGAGAGTCGCGCAGGGGGCCGAAAATGCAAGCGCTCGGCACGACCGGCGCCCTCGAAGCCGGAGGCGGCGGGCCGTTTTTGAGAAGGGCAACGCAGGCCAGGATCGCGATCATGAGTACGGCTTCCAGGGCCAGTGCGGCCAGGACTCGGCCTGTCGTGGCCGCGATCCTCGAAGCCGAACGCAGCCCCGGCAGGTAGAGGAAACGGTTGGCGGCGGCAACAACGAGCACTGCCGACACCAACACCAGTTTGAGCAACAAGATTCTGCCGTAAGCCGTGTAAAAAAGATCGCCGGCGGCGCTCAGTTGGTGCAGCAGACTGCCGAACCCACTAGCGAACACCGCGAGGAACGCCACGGCGGCGAGCCGCGAAAGGCGCTGCACCGCTTGGCCGATGAACAAGCCATGGGCGGGAAGAGCGCGTAGGGGCCACAACGCGAACAGAGCAGCCATTACGCTCCCGCCCCACAGCGAAGCGCTCATCACGTGCAGCCAATCGATCCATTCCGTAAGAGCGAAGTCCCTCGATCCCGCAGCGTGACCCACGGCGCTCAGCGTCCAGGCCGTTACCGCCGCCGCACACAGCATCAACACGGCAAAGCGATCCTTATCCGTGGTCTTCAACAGGCCCCAGCCGCCCCACAGCACGAGAATCGAAGCGCCGCGGATCAGCCACACATGACCGAAATGCGTTTTCTGAAATGTGACGGGCGCAACGGAAAGGAGCTGCGAAAACGGTTGCCCACTCATGCTCGCCGACCGCAGCGCCAGCACGGTGACGGCAGCGACCGTCAACAGCGCCAAAGCGATGCCGAGTAGCCACCCTAGCCTGTCACGGACTCGGGTGGCTGCACCCGCATCTTCAGCAGGCGAGATGGCGGGGACGATCCCCACACGGCAAGCCAGAGCGCCGATGATCAAAAACAGCGAGAACAGCTGCAACCCGTCCGGCAAAATCTGAGCCTGCAGGGACATCATGCGAGCTCCGTCCTAGCGAACCGTAAAGCTGTAATCGCCTTCCGTCCGGTGCCCGTCGCGCCCCACCACGCTCCAGGACACACGATAGGTTCCGGGATCGAGTCTCGGAACAGCCAGCAGCAACTTGGTCGCATCGTCCGGATCGCCGGCCGCTTTTTCCGTCTCGATCGGCGTGTCGCCGTCGGTGTTCGTCAAATGCGCGTAGCTAAAGACTGCTTCGATGCCTCGATCATAGGTGAGCACGATCGCGCGTGGTGGAGCGCTCAACACGGCGCCCGGCTTCGGGCTGGCGTGATCGAGGAACGCATGCGCCTCGACGAGTTGAGGCCAAGCGAGACAAAGCGCCACGGCAAGCGCGACACGCACCGTCATAGTAGCGGCCGTCCCAGGAAGGCGGGGAACAAGTCATCCAAGAAGAAGTGGAGCTGCACAAGTGCCCCCACGCCGCTGTCGGGCGAGTTGACGGGAATTTGCGCCTCGATTCCCCACTGCACGCTTTGCCCGAACCAGATCAGACCCGGCGCGACGGTTCCCGTTGTTCCCTCCGTACAACCGTTGTGCAGACAACTTTCCGCTGAGAACTCCACCAGCGGCACCATCCTGTCGAACGGTGCTTGAAAGCCCACATCCTTCACCGAAGCCTGCAGATAGGGTATCGAATATTCGAGAGCGAAGCCCCACGCCAAGCTACTCGGATGTCTCTCGAAACCGTCTGAGGTGAAGCTGCGACTGCGGGTAGGAAGGTTGACGGCGACGAGACCTGTGAGCGCCAGCGGACGAAGATAATTCATCGACGTAGGCAGGCCGCCCATACCTTTGCCGAAGTACAGCGCGGGGGTGATCGTCCAAAACGAATCCGACTCCACCTTTTTGGCGCCGCTGCCGCCGATTTCCGCGTTTACACCCACCGACACGACCGCTTCGTGGGACGCGACGGTCAGGAACTGGTATTTCAGCCCGATATCGGTGTTGCCGAAACCGGCGTTGCCGCCCCCGTCTCCGACTGGATCGACGTTACGGACCGCAGCTCCCACACTCAGGCCGAGCTTGGACGTAAGTGTTTTGCTGTATTCGGCCTCCAGTTCAATTTCTCGGCTCGCAGGCTCTCCGGCTTGCCGGTGGTGCCCAACGGTGAATCCCAATTCGTCATTGACGAACGGGTCGTCCGTGAGAATCGTCGCAGGAAAAAACCGTTGACCGGCAAACCCATGCGACCATGCGGCATGGGGAAAACATAACAGAAATGATACGAGTGCTGGGAGAATTAAGAAGACTTTCAACATGTTCCTTTCCTCTTCGAAGGCGGCGACTGCACGCGGCGCACGTGCAAGCGTGCGCAACAGGCAGGCGCACCGTAGCGACGCCTGTATCTGTCTTGCGTTGGATTTCTTGCTTACAGGGAGGAGACGGAGAGGATCGGCGGCCTATGAGGGGGCCGCTCCGACGGACGGAGGCGGTACGCTGACGGCGCCGCAAAAAGACTCGCAACCCACTGGGGAGCCTGCAGCCGCGCTGCAGGCCGAATGACCCCCTCGGGCGCAGACAGGATCGATCGGACAGCGCGGTGGCCACAGCTGCACGGGGTACTTCTGATGGCCAAACGCCTGCAGCAACAAGCCGGCGACCCCGCGGCACTGCTCCCAGCGAGACCGCCATGGCACGGCAGCCGCTCGCGCGGGGCATGACAAGGCATGGCCGACATCCACGAGGCCAACGCGGGTGCGGCCGGCCCCAGTGGCAGCCATAACGCCATCATGGCCACCAGCGCCGCAACCCAGGGTCTGCGGATATTCGCGAGCGAAACGATCAAGACGACGCGAGTGTAAAGCCTACCCCGCGACAAAGGCAACTACCCGAAGCCGCATGCATTTTCTCGCCTCGGACCGAAGCCTATAGTCACCTGCCATGGACTTTGAGATTCCCGCTGACATCCAAGCAACACTGGCCGAACTCGACGCTTTCATCGAAAAGGAGATCACCCCGCTCGAACGCGAGGATGACAATGCGCGTTTCTTCGATCACCGCCGCGAGAACGCGCGCACCGACTGGGAGGGCGGCGGGTGCCCGCGCGAGGACTGGGAAGCGTTGCTGGCCGAGATGCGACGGCGCGCCGACGCCGCAGGCTTTCTCCGTTACGGTCTGCGCAAAGAACTCGGCGGCAGCGGCGGCAGCAACCTCGGGATGGCGGTGATCCGCGAACATCTTGCCCACCGAGGGCTCGGCCTGCACAACGATCTGCAAAACGAATCCTCGGTCGTCGGCAACTTTCCGGTCGTCATCATGGTGAATCGCTTCGGCAGCAACGAACAAAAACGCGACTTCTTGGAAGGCATGATCACCGGCACCCACCGGGTCGGCTTCGGCCTGACCGAACCCCGCCACGGCAGCGATGCGACCTGGCTCGAAACCACCGCCGTTCGTGACGGAGAAGAGTGGATTCTGAGCGGCTGCAAGCGCTTCAACTCAGGTCTGCACAACGCGAACTACGACCTCATCTTCGCGCGCAGCTCCGGCGAGCCCGGTGATGCCGACGGCATCAGCTGTTTTCTCATTCCGACCGATCTCCCGGGTTTCAAAGTTGAGTTCATGTGGTGGGGCTTCAACATGCCGAGCGACCACGCGGAAGTCTCTCTCGACAAGGTCCGCGTCAAGAACTCGAGCATCCTCGGGCGCGAGGGACGCGGACTCGAGCTGGCGCAGACCTTCGTCCATGAAAACCGCATTCGCCAGGCGGCCTCGAGCCTGGGCGCCGCCCAATACTGCATCGACGAAAGCGTTGCCTACGCACGCGAACGCGTCGTCTTCGGTAAGCCTCTGTGGACCAACCAGGCGATTCAATTCCCCTTGGCGGAACTGCAGACCGAGGCCGAAATGCTGCGCGGGTTAATCTACAAAACCGCCGTACAGATGGACACCGGTGCTCATCACATGGACGTTACCGACAAGGTTTCCATGTGCAACTACCGCGCGAATCGCCTGGTTTGCGACGCCTCCGACCGTGCCATTCAGGTGCACGGCGGCATAGGCTACACTCGCCACAAACCCTTTGAACATATCTACCGCCACCATCGGCGTTACCGCATCACCGAGGGATCCGAGGAAATTCAACTGCGCCGGGTGGCGGGGATCTTGTTCGGCAAGCAAGCCAAACGATAGCCGGGCATGGACACCGCGGAACGCAGACGCAGGTCCGGTCAGTAACGCCCAGCTCCGCACCGTCGGGGTCTTCGCTTTCTTCGTTGTTCATCGGCTTCCTCGGGCGGCTATTACTCGATGCGCGGGGAGGTGGACACTCCCCGCCAGGTTGATCAGCTTTGTACTAGTACAAAACTTATGTTTGTGCTAGTACAAAGCTGATCAACCTACAAATAGATGCCCGTCGCCCGAGCCGGGCGACGCAAGCCACAGGACCCCATCATCGCAAGCTCACCCGGCAGACCGTTCAAAAGGAAGAAATCCGCGGCCGTGATTGCCGCCACGCTCGAGACCGCCATACGCGAGGGGCAACGGAGACCTGGGGAGAGCTTGCCGACGGTTCGCGAGCTTGCCCGTCAATCCAGCGTAAGCTCAGCGACGGCAGCTCATGCCTATCGCCTACTTAGGCAGCGGGGCTGGATTACGGCCGACGGCCGACGCGGCACACACGTGAGTCCCGGACCACCGTCGGGGCGGCAGCTGGAGCCACCCGCAGCGGCCGGCCTTCGCGATCTTTCGGATGGAAATCCTGATCCCTTGCTGCTCCCCGCTCTGCGGCCCGCCCTCCAACGTCTGGACGTTGCGCCGCTACTCTATGGGGCTGAACTCAAGTCCGCACGGCTCCTGGACTTGGCACGGAAACAGTTCGAGCGTGACGGAATCGATGCCGGGCACGTCGCGGTAACCAGTGGTGCACTCGACGGCATCGAGCGAGTCCTATCGGCCTGTTTGCGGCCGGGCGATCGAGTGATCATTGAGGATCCAGGCTTCGCGGGCGTCATCGAACTCGTCCGCGCGCTCGGGCTCGTGGCGTTGCCAATGCGCATCGACCGCGAAGGGCCCCACCCCGGCACGTTGAGAGGACTGCTCGGCGAACCAAGACGCAAAGGAACTGCGGCCGCACAGGCGCTCATCGTTACTCCGCGGGCGCAGAACCCGACAGGTCTGGCTATAACCGAACGTCGCCGGCGAATGCTGGTCAACTTGCTCGCGCGCTATCCCGACGTCTTGCTCATTGAAGACGATCACGCGGCCGGGGTCGCAGGAGTCGACGCCGTTACGCTCGTGCGAAAGGACACAGCTCGCTGGGCGGTCGTTCGATCGGTTTCCAAGTCGCTCGGACCCGACTTGAGACTGGCCGTCGTCGCCGGCGATTCAGGAACCATCACCGCAGTCGAAGAACGGCAGGCGGCTGCCATGGGCTGGGTCAGCCACATTTTGCAGGCATTGGTTGCACAACTGTGGGCAAGCCCCGAGCTGAGATCGGCACTACGTAAGGCCGAGCGCAGCTATGAGCGTCGGCGGCGGGGCTTGCTCGAGGCCCTCGAGCGGCACGGCATTCACGGTAGCGGCGTTTCGGGAATGAACGTGTGGATCCGTGTCGGCAGTGAGATCGGCACCGTCGAGCATCTTCGGCGCGCGGGCTGGGCGGTCGCTCCCGGCGAGCGTTTTCGGCTGCTGTCGGGAGCGGCGATTCGCGTGACGACGTCCACGCTCGAAGCCGATGAAGCCGAACGTTTTGCCGTTTCGCTAGAGAAAGCGCTACGCCCGGGAATCAGCGTCCCTAGCGCCTGATTGTAGGACACGGCGTGCAGCGCCAGCACGGCATGGCGAACATCAGCGGTCAACAGCTGCAAAGTAGGCCTGCAGCATCTCGACGACCTGTCGGGGAGCCTTGGCCGGAGAGCCGGAGTCGAACGGTGGCTGAGGATCGTACTCAATCGCCAGCTGGATGCCCTGGGCGAACTCGTCTCCCATCTCATCGCGCAGCAATTCCAAGCCCATGTCGATGCCGGCGGAAACCCCGGCGGCCGTCACCACTTTGCCGCTGCGAACCACGCGTTTGGCTACCGGCAACGCGCCACGCGCACGTAGTCGGTTGTAGGCCGCCCAATGGGTCGTGGCCTCCAGCCCGTTCAACAACCCGGCCGCAGCAAGTACGATCGAGCCTGTGCAAACCGAGGTCGTCCATTTGCTCGTTTCGTGCACCCGGCGCAGCCAATCGAGAATACGCTCGTCGCTTGCCGCGGCTTCGTCGCCGGGTCCACCCGGGACCAGCACAATCTGCGGCTTGCCGACTTCGTCCAAGCCGTAGTCGGCTTCGATTCCCAGAGCCCGGGTATCGGTGCGTACAATCCCTTTCTCGACGGCGACAAACTTTACTTGTGCGCCCGGAATCCGGCTGAGTACTTCGTAGGGCCCAATCGCATCCAGAGCAGTAAAGCTGTTGTAAAGAAGTATCGCTATTTCCATTGCGCGACACGGCGGGCCGCCCTTTGCCCCCGGCTCCGGGCGACCCTGCGTGACTCACCGCCAACCGCTCCCTTCCCCTCTTCAGACCTATGCGGCGTGCCTCGGTAGGTGGTACTATATCGGGTGACCGTCATAATACAAGACGGTTACGCACAAGATGCCGAAGAAAACCGACGCACGAGAAAAAGCCGTACGCACGGCCGTACGACTGTTCCAACAGCAGGGCTATCACGGCACCGGGCTGGCGCAGATCGTCGAAGAGAGCGGGTGTCCTAAAGGTTCCTTCTACCACCACTTTCCGCACGGCAAGGAGCAACTCGGACTCGAAGCGCTGGCACGCGCCGACGAGGATGTACAAATGCTGTTCGAGCAGGCCGAGCAGCATAGCAGCCGCGTGTCCGGCTACCTGCGAGCGCTTACCCGAGGATTCGCGCAGCGGCTCGAGCAGTCGAATTACTCCGACGGCTGTCTACTGGTAGGCCTCGCGTTCGAGACCGCGACCGGCTCCGCAGCCCTCTCGGATGCGTGCCGCCAATGCTATCAAACCTGGAAGCGCCGCGTCGCCGTAGCCTTACAGAGCCGCGGGCTAGCGCCCCGCCAAGCAGCGGCAGCCGGCTCGGCGATCGTTTCAGCACTCAACGGGGCTCTGGTCGTCTGCCGTACCGAGCGGTCCTCACACGCTCTTCGCGAGCTCGGCCCGCTATTGGCCACATGGCTTAGCCCCTGAGTACGCAGCGCTACATTCTCGACAGCAGGTGCATTTTTGAACCTGGATCCTTCACCCTTCCCAGGCCACGGCATGACAAATCCATGATTCTAGGGGGTTTTCTTGGCACACGGGTTGCTTGTCGGTACGGGCAAGGAGAGCCAACTGCATGCCCAAGCACCTCATACTCACCCTGTCGGACATTTTGGCCTGCCTATGGAGCGACCAACGCGGCGCTTCCATGACCGAGTACGCGCTTCTTTTGGCATTCGTCGCTTTGGCGACGATCGGCGCAATCTCGGCTTTCGAAAGCGAGATCGTCACCCTCTTCAGCACGCCTCTGATTCCGTAACCCGGGCAAGTCGGGATCGATCGAGAACTTCTCGCTCGTGCAGCACACTCAGGACCGCCGGAACCAAGATCAAAGCGGCAACGCAGCACGCCGCCATATTGCTTGCAATGAGAAGTCCAAAGCTGACGTTGCTCGGCGAACGCGACAACGCCAGTATTGCGAACCCAGCCACCACGACTGCAGCGTTGAACAGAACTCCGCGGCCCGTGGTGGCAAGAGTGTGTCCGATCGCCTCCTCCAAACCGATTCCGCGTTCGGTCTGCGCAACGATCCGGCTGATCAGATGAATCGAATAATCGATGCCGATTCCGAGTGCGATCGCACTGATCACCGCCTGATTCGGGCCGAGCGCAATGCCGAGGGCGCCCATAGTGCCGAAGGTCAGCAGCGCCGCGACCGCCGGCGGCAGCATGCACACCAGAGCGTACACCGCAGAACGATAGATCAGACACAAAATCACAAACACGAGCACCGTAGCCACAAGCAGCGAATAGACCTGACCCATGAAGATCAGATGTAAAACCGTATGCTGCATCATCGCCGAGCCCGTCACGGTCGCCTTCACGCCGAGCGGCCGCAAGTTGGTATCGAGAAGTCCCTCGGTACGGCCGATCACCTCGTCCATCTTCGCCATCGCATCGGTACGCAAGTGGGCCACCAGGTTCGCGCGTCGATAATCGTAATCGACCATGTCGTCGAGTTCACCGGGATCGCCCGCCATCGAATACAGCAACAAATACTGGGCAACGAGATTACGGCTCTTGGGGATCACGTAGGCGTCGGTACGGTCTCCATTCATCGCCTGGTTCATGCGCTTGACATACTCGGCCAGCGACCGGGTGTCGCCGACAAACGGGTCTTTGCCGAGTTCGTCCATGGTCGCATCCATGGCCTTCAGCACCGCCGGCTCCTTGATCCCACCCGCGTCCGGCGTTTCGACGATGATGTCGAGCGGCGTCGTACCGCCGTGACGCGCGCGAAGTTCACGGTCGGCTATCAGCGCAGGCGTACCTTCCTGTAACGACTCCACCCACGAATAATCGACACGCACACGCAGCGTGAGAAGCAACGCCACCGCCATGATCACTCCACTGGCCGCAATCACTACGCGGCGATGGCGATGGACGCGCTCGCCCAGGAGTACCAGCAGGCGCGCCGAAATCGCTTGATGGGGCGCCACGGCCGGTGCCGGCATCAACGCCAGCATCGCCGGGATGAGGGCCAGCGACAGCACCATGGCCACGAGAATCCCGAAAGCCGAAAACAGCCCCAACGATTGGAAGGCGGTCATGTCGACCGTGGCCAAAGAAGCGAACCCTGCGGCCGTCGTCAAGGAAGTCAACATCACCGGCCGCCAGACGCCTCGCATGGCTTGCACAATGGCCTGCGGTC
The DNA here is from genome assembly GCA_964553415.1 of uncultured Myxococcales bacterium. Taxonomy (GTDB): domain Bacteria; phylum Desulfobacterota; class Binatia; order UBA1149; family JAJCZL01; genus CAZKLE01. The sequence continues at coordinate 9,758 of CAZKLE010000001.1, read as the reverse complement.
GCTCGAGCCCCTCTTGAATCTTCTCCTCGTAGCGCTCGTAGATATGAATGCCATCGGCACAGCCGATGGCCAATAACAGAGGCGGCATGATGATGCTGGTTACGTAAATCGGCGCATCCATCCAGGCCTGCAAGCCCCAGGTCCAAAGCAACGCCAGGAGCACGACCAGCGTCGGCGTCACCACTCCGCGTGCCGTCAACAGCGCAAGCCCGAACGCCAGAGCGCCGAGCCCGAGCAAACTTGCGACATGGCCGATCAGCGCTTGCCCTACGATCAAGCCCACCCACAGCACGCCGGTTCTGAACAAAAGAGTGCCGATGGACATAGAACGGAAACAGACAAACAGCACGGTGAGGACGACCAACATGGAAACCGGGATCAAACGACCCAGGTCTTCCGCCATTTGCCGCGCGTAGACGGCCTCGATCGCCGGTTTCCCCGTCAACAGAACCCGGACGCCCGGCACCGGCCGGGCAGCGATCATCTTCAGTAGGCCGGCATAGGTCTGAGCCAAAGGCGCTGCATCGCGGTCGATACGGAATTGAATGACCGCTACGTCACCCCCACGCGAAACGAGACGATCGAGGTAGACCGGGTTACGCTCGACCGCTTGGTGCACAGCCTCGACACCGGCGGCATTGGTGGGCGGGGTATCGTAGAACGGCACCAAATCGAGCGCATCGTTGGTCGCCACCATCGCTTTGGCTTGCGACAGACTGTGCACCTCGTTGGCGAATACCGCCGGTTGCTCGCGAACTTTTTCGGTCAGATCGGCGATGCCCGCGAGAATCTCGGGAGTATAGATGCCATCCTTGCCGTCGGCGACAAGAGCGAGCAGCATCTCGTCGCGAAGCATGAAATCTTTTTCCGTCTTGTGCCAAAAGGTACGAACCGGATGGTGCTTGGGCACATAGGCCTCGACGTCGGGATCCATGCGCAGGCGGTTGAGATGCACGCTGAAACCGACGGTCATGGTCAAAACCGCGATCAGCAACATCCACGGATGGCGGACGATCATCGCAAACACGCCGCCGCTTTCCCCCTCGCCTAACTGTTGCGTTTGAGTCGCCCGCATACCGGTTCTCAGGCTCGGACCATGCGCATGGAACCGCCGCAACGCAAGCCTCCGCATACCGGCGACGCCCGTCTATGTACGAGGCTCGATTAGAGCGAATTCAGGAAGGCCGCAAGGTCGCCGAGTTCCTGATTCGTCAGCGTCAAGCCGGTCATCTGTCCGCTGATGCTGCCGAGGTTGTTCCTGAGCCGCGAGCCTTTCCGTGTCAGCGATCCCCCCGGACCACCCGTCGTATCGTGGGTACCGGCGCTGTGGCAGAACTGGCAACGCGTATCGTAGATCGCCTGTCCCGCCGCAATGCTCGGCCCCATGGTGGTCGTGGTGGTCGTTGCCGGGGCCATCGTCGTGGTCGTCGTGATATCGATCGGCACACATACGCAATCGGCTTGTCCAGGCTCAGGAGCAGCGCCGTCACTGTCTCCATGCTCGTCGCCGAGGTCCGCCTCGTCGTGCCCGTCGCTGTCCCCGTGATCGTCCTCCCCCCTGTCGCGAGTAACCGAGGACAGGCCCATGCCCAAGTCTTCACAAGGGCCCAGCTCGTCGCCATGACTCAGATGCGCCGGCACGGAGGACTCGCCTACGACCAGTGTGCGTGCGTTGCCCGGGTTACCGGGCGGCAAGTGGCAGATGGTAACCCGATCGTCGTGATCCTCGCCGTCGCCGACGACCGGCATGCAAGCCTGGTCAGCGGGACAGGTGCCGTTGCACATGGGCGCATTCTCGGAACCGCAAGGCACGGTCGTCGGGCACTCACTACGACAGCCGAGCTCGACATCATCGTCGCCGACCGCCGAACGCAGCGTGCCGAGCGCGTCCGAAACGCTGATGCGGCAATCCGAGTTGATATCGCAGTCCTCGAGACGGCACTCGCGAGCGCCGACCGCCGATTGCAGAATGTAGAGCGAGTCGACGGCTTGGGGAACCAGATCCTTGCTCGCCGGTCGACCGCAGTTGGAAGCCAGCGCAGAGCTGGGGGCATAGACGAAGAGCGCCAGCAGGGTGATATAGAATATGCGCTTCATGATTTGGATACCTCGGTTTCCTCGGTTCGTTGGTGGTTGAATGCAGGTCGCGACGACGGGTACGCGCGGCGTCCCGCCTGCACTACAGATTAACCGCAGAACGCAACTGGGAGCAAAACCCAATCGTGCTATCCGGTCCCTTCCGCTCGAGACCTCCCCCACCTACCATCAGAGGACCTGCAGGGAGCGAGGTTTTGCCACGCGTGGCCCTCATTTTCGGCCTTTTTCCGCGTGTTTGGCAGCGCGAGACCGCACGACGCGGCTCCAGCCTACCCACCACAATCGACCCTGCCCCCCCTCACCGGGGGGGCGTCCGCTTTGCCGGCGACGAGGCCGCACTGGAACCGTCCGCAGCTCTTTGACACGGTAGCCTAATGTACAAGTTCAAGCCCGGCACTTCCGCCGCAGTGTCTTTCTACCTGACCATACTGGCTAGCACCGCGCTGTGGGGATGCTACCGCCCGCAGGTCATCGCCGGACCCAAAGCGCCGGTAGTGCGAGACGGGATGTTGGAAGGAACCTTGCCGAAAGTCGCCGGCTTGCGCCTGCACGTCTTCAACACCGGCGCCAATCGAGTTTCGCCCTTACTCGTAGGCTCTCCGGCTCCGTGGCGCCCCGTACCGGCTTTCGTCATCGAACATCCCAACCGGGGTTTGGTGGTCTTTGATTGCGGTCTAGGGCCGGAGATCGCTGAAAAAGGCGAAAAAGCGCTGCACCCGATCACGAGGCTCCTATTCAAAACTCGCTCGCGTCCCGGCCTCGATCTCGCTTCGCAAATGCGCAACGTGGGACTCGACCCGGACAGCGTCAAAACCGTCATCTTCTCACACATGCATTTCGACCACGTCGGCGCTGCGAATGCCTTTCGGCACGCAACCTTCGTGGTCGGTCGCGGTGAACGCGAAAACGCCACTTCGCGCATGAAGGGCTTCGAGCCCTCGCACACCGACTGGATCGCCGCCGATGCCTGGCGGGAAATCGACTTCCGCAGCGCCAAGTCCTTTGCAACATTCGACCGTGCTGTCGATCTCTTCGGTGACCACAGCATCATCTTGGTCGCGGGCGGCGGACACACCCACGGGGGCATGGGCGCAGTGCTGGCTTTGCCCAAGGGCCCGGCACTGCTCGCCGGAGACCTCGTCGTCCACTTCGACTGGCTGGCCGGCGATGACGTACAGCGCATCGTCGTCGACGGCGAACGCGCGGCCGTGGTGCGAAACAGCATTCGCTTGCTGATGAAACTTGCACCCGACCTGGTCGTGTTCCCGGGCCACGATCTCAGTCGGGTTCCGAACGACCGAGACGACATCGTGCTGCACCGCTACCGGGACGACACCGATCTGTTTGCGGTAGGATCGTGGCCGATCGATTGACCACCCCCGCCTCGCCATCGTAGCGGGGCGCCTGCGCTAGCTGGAACTGCTCGGCGTCGCGAGCCCGAGAGCGCGCAGCCGCTCGAGCAACCCCCTCAGGTCGAGCGCTTCGTCGGTTCGGACCTCGACGGCAACGGCCGCATCCTCCGTATCCAGCGGCTCGGCCGTACGTCGCTGCCACGCGAGAACCTCCGCGTCGGCATCCGAGGCGTCCTCGCCTTCGAGACCGCGGCGGCAGAGACGTTTGCTCACCGTGTCATCCGCCGCACGGCACGAGACAACATTCACGTCCACTTGCCGATCGTGAGCCAGTTGCAAAAAACGGCGGCGGTCCTCACGCCGGAGAAACGCCGCATCGACGATGACGTCGCAGCCGCCGTCGAGTATCGCCTCCGCGAGTTCGGCCAGACGCGTATAGATCGCGCGGCTCGTCTCGAGCGAATACAAGCCGGGAGAAGGATCACCCCGACGTTTGCGCTCGACGTCCGAACGTATCCTCACGCCCGGGAGCAAGGACATGAGCTGTCCGCTCAGCCAAGTCTTGCCCGAGGCCGCAAGCCCATGCATGAGGATCATCCGGGGCTTGCGCGGCGCGATGTAGTTCTGCGCTAGCTCGAGATGCCGGCGTAATTTGTCGCTCGCTGACGCCGCTTCCTCGCCAGAGAGATTCGGCTGCGCAAGACGCAGCGCCGCCACCTTGGATCGCACCAAGCTTCGGTAGACGAGGTAGAAGCGCAGCAGCCGCACGCCTTGGTAGTCGCCGTTTTCTTCCAGGCAGCCGTTCAGAAAGGCCGAACCGAGGTCCGAGCGCTTACGCAGATCGAAATCCATCACGAGAAAAGCAATATCCGAAATCGGATCGATCCATCGCAAAGCGGGCTCGAATTCGATGCAATCGAAAGCCGTGATGCCGCCGTCGAGTTTCACGAGGTTGCTAAGATGCAAATCGCCGTGGCATTCGCGGGTCCATCCCGCCGCCTGCCGCCGGGAGAACTCGGCTTCGAGGCGGCTCAGGCTCTCGCGGGTCCAATGACGCAAGCGCTCGGTTGATTCCCGCGTCGTGCGTGCCAGCGAGGTCAGGTTGTCCAGCGCGAAGGCGCCGATCTGCTCGCTATTGCCGAAGCGGCCTTCGCGATCGACGGCGGCGGAATCATAAAACCCGGCCATGCACCGGCCGAACTCGCTCATTTCCGCAATCGTCAGCAAGCCGCATTGATTGCGTCGATCGAGTTGCCGTGCCTGTTCAAACTCACGCATGCGGACGGCATACTCGACCACGCGCCCGTCACCCCCGACGCAGGGATCGGAAACCGTACCCGTTACGGCGACGACATCCAGGTACAGTTCCGGTGCCGTCCGCTGATTGAGGCGCAGTTCCTCACGGCAGAAATACTCACGGCGCTCGAGAGTGGAAAAATCGAGGAACCCGAGACTCAGCGGCTTCTTGATCTTGTAAGCATACTCCCCCGTGAGCAGTACCCAGGAGATGTGGGTCTCGACGACATCTACGTGGTCAACGCGATGCGGATAGCGTGAGGGTTCGCACAGGGCGCGGATGAGCGGCGGATAAGCCACCGTTCAGCCCTCGGGCGGGGTTGCCTTCTTTGCCGCGGCCGCCAACGCGAGAGCGAAAGCCAACGTCAAAGCCATGGCGTTGATCGACACGACGGCGGTCCACACGGCTGTACCGGGGCTCAGGTGCGACACGACGAGGTCGGCCGCAAGGTAATTGACAAAAGGGATCAAGGTCAACAACAGCAGCAACCTGCGCATACTTCGGCTGAGTTCGCGCCATTCTCGTTTTCGTTCCAGCCCCAGCGAGATCACCGCCGGGACCAACAACAAAACATCGTAGGGCTGATGGTAGACGGAAATCAGCACAGCCAGCGCCGCGAGAAGTCCGCCAAGGCCGCAAGCACCGTCATAGTCGACCGACGTCGCGCGCAGCCTGAACAAGGCCGCCGCCGCGGCCGCAAGCACGATGGCCGCGACCAGCACGGATCCACTCAAGCCCGGCTGCCAGTGTAACAGGCGCGCAAGCAACGAGACCGCATCAACACGGATCCAGCTGCTCTGAGCCGCGGCCGCCGGCGCAACCCCGCTGGCTTCGACGTTGGTGAGCAACACCTGAAAAAACGAATACAGCCCGCCTGTATGTCCGGCAATCCACATCGCCCCGACCAACGCACCCAGGGTGCCGAGAAGCGTGCCGACGACAACCGCGCGCAGCTGGCCACGCGCCAGCATCACCAGCGCCAAGGGAATGGCATACGTCGGCTTCAAGGTCGCAAGGGCCAAGCCGAGGCCGCCAAGCAGCGGACGCCGCGCGCCATACTCGAGGGCAATCAGACTGCCGAAGATCAACTGCATGGTGACCTGGCCGTTCAAGATGTTCATGTAGCCGGGCCGGACAGCCAGTATTCCCGCTGCGAGCAGAAACGCCGGCCCGAGTCCGAATGGCACATCGAGCAGACGCAGCGTAAAGACAGCGAACGCCAGGGTCAGCGCTACCACCAAGACGAAGTAAGTCCACGCCGAAGCGGTATAGGGCAAGAGCCGGAACGGTGCGTGCAACAGAACCGACAGGGGTGAATAGGCCGGGAAGCCCTGACCGCCGGTAAAAAAGCGTTTCTCGTAGAGCCCGCGGTCGTAGGGATTTACACCCTCGGCGACGGCAACGGCCGGATAGAACACTGCGTTGCGAAAATCCTGCATGGCCCATTGCCCGGAACCAGAGCTCTCGAAAACGGCGAGCTTGGCCTGCATACGTGCACCCAGCAGGCCTACCACGACGATAAGAAGCAAGGCCCCCGCCCAGGCGGGTATCGAAGAGCGCACGGAAAACATCGAGGCCGTCGATTGTATCCTTCCCGTGGCGGCCGGCGAACTTTTTTCGGGTTACGCCCCGGCGCTCGGAGGCCGCGGCACCTTGCCGTCCGCTCCTTTCTTGGGCCGCTCGTAGGTCCCCGAAAAGCGGGCGACGATGAGATGCTTCTTGAACATCCGGTTGGTCTCTTCTTCGTACTCGCTGACGGTGTTCTTATCGACCGGATCGAAGAAACAGGTCGGGTCTTCCTCGAGATAGTCGCCCGTGTGGAAGTAGGCCATCGCCCGGCAGCCGCCACAGGTGTACTGGTAGCGGCAGCGCCCGCAACGGCCTTTCAAACGGCTGCGATCGGTGAGCGCCGCAAACATAGGGCTCTCGTTGACCAGCTCATCGATGGGCTTGTCGCGCACGTTGCCCGCCGACAGCGTGTCGAGCAAGACGGGACATACGGACAGATCACCCTCGGCGTTCAGCGTCAACCAGTTCCCGACCCAACAACCGATGGGAGGATTCTGCGGCACCGTGCCGTTGCGCGCGCCGCCCGAAACTTGTTCGTGCAGCTCGGGAGAAAGGAAAAACGGCGTGTAGCTAACGTAGCCGTTGACGTATTTGCGCAACACGGGATGGAATTTGTCACGCAGGTCCTCGCGACTGAAGCCTTGATCGAAGAAGTGCTCGGCCCCGGAGCCGCGTGCGACCAAGGGCGAGCGGTTGAAGGAAATATGTCGTTTGACCAAATATTTCACCGTGCGTTCAAAGGACTCGGTGTTGTACTTGCCGATGGTGATGATCACGTGACGGTCGATCTTGAGTTCTTTGCACCATTCGAGCACTTCCAAGGTTCGGTCGGCCTCCGCGTCGCGGCTCCAGTCGTTGTCCTCGTCAATGGAATTCAAGCCGACGGCAATACTCACGCGCCCCTGCGTCGCTTTCTTGATTTCGCTCAGCCGCTCGCGGCTGAGCAGCTCGCCATTGCTGCAGATGTTGCACTTGTATCCAAGCTCGGCGCTGAGGCTGAAAAGATCGAAGGCATCTTTGCGCAGGAGGAATTCGCCGCCGCTCCAACCGATCTGACGGACAGCCAGGCGCCGGGCGGGAATCAACACACGGTCGCGGATCTCGTCGTAGCTGAGTTCCTTTTTTATACTCGCGCGCACCCGAACCGGGTCGTTGCTGGCGGTCATGCAGGCCGGGCAATGCATGTTGCATCGCCGCGTCGCCTCAAAATAGAGCGCTGAAAACGTGTAGGCCATCCTCAAACACCTCTCTTACACCGGCGTCGGCCGGTGCCGTTGGTTGCTGTTCGTCTCGGTCCGTGCGGAACCGGGCCTGAGCGCCCAGGGTACGCCCCGGGAATCTACTGTCAATCAACGCCGCAGGCTGTTGAGACCGACGAAACTCCCATCGTTGTCCTCGGCCAGCTTGCGCATGAGGGCCGCGAAGCGGATGACGTTGGACGACATACCGAGTTGCTCGAAAAGCACTGGGAACCCTACTGCGTGGATACGCACGCGGGCAGTGCGCGAATTGCCGCGGTTGAGCCGTCGCACCGTGTCGACCACGGCCTGCATGGAGCCCCGTGCGAAGTCGTCGCCGAACACGTACAGGCTGATACGCTTGTCGGTTGCGTAAAACCTGCGAACGGCGGCCTCGATACCTTCGACCGGACTCGAGTTGGAAAACGGTGCCCAGCCGGCAAGGCGCCGTACGATTGCGGTGCGGCGCGCCGGACTATCGGGGATCCACCGCCCTTGGTCGGCTGAGAAGAGGTACTCGCCCATGTCGTTCATCACCTGGATCCCTTTGACGGTGGGGTAGATGCTGAGAATCTCCGTGACCTTGCGCAGGACCAGCGGCCAGGCGTAGGTCTGCATGGACCCCGAGGTGTCAATGATGAAAATAATATACTCGCTGTCGACCGGCACGCCGCCGATTCTCGCATCGCTTGCAGGCCTACGATAACCGGCACCGAGAAGCCGGCGCATTTCTTCGCTCAGCTTCTGTTTTGCCGACATCAGGCCCGCGCGGATCTTCGTCTGGGCCTCGTATTGGCCGTCGCTGGCGGCGTAGCGCCCTTGCGCCACTGCAAGCTCACCCTGCAGACGTGCGAGTGTTCCCTTGACCGAGACGAGCCGCTCTCGCTGCCGGCTCAACCCGCGCTCCAGCTCCGCGGTCTCCCGGGCAATCTCCGGCACGCGCTGATGGAGTTCGCGAACGGTTGCCGTGAGATCGACCGAGAGCTTCGCCAACGTCCTCGGCTCGGAGACCTTGACGATGACCAGCAACAAAATGATGGCACCGAAACCACACGAAACCACATCCAAAAAGGAGAGGTTGAAGATCTCGATTCCGCGTCGGTTGCGCCGTCTCATGGCCAATCCCGCGCCGGTGTGAGGAACGAACCGTGGGTATCCAAAGCGAGTTTCCAATACGCCGCAGCCGCCGGCATGTCGCCTTCCATCGGAAGAAGGATCACATTGACCGGCACCCCGGCCGGGAGCATCGGCTGTGCGCTCTCGAAAAGTTGCATGCGTTGTGCCGCCGACACCGTCGTCGACGAAGGCTTGGCGCGCCCCTGTGTAGGAAGGCCGTCGGTAATCAGAAAGATATTGTCGGGTCTCGGCACGAGGCCCCGTACCGAAGCGTAGGCACGATACAAACTCGTCCCGCCGCTCGGCACCACGTGGCTCAGAGACCCCAGGGCTGCGGCGACTTGTTTGGCACTGGAGGCTTGCAACCAACTCGGCGAGGTCGAGCCGCTGACGGCGGCAGCACGGGTATTGAAGGTGTAGATTTGGAATCGCGCAGTCACCGGTAAGTTGCTGACCAACCATTCCACCGTCGCGAGGGTACGTTTCCACTTCGGCGCCTCGATTTTGCGGGCCGCGTCCATATTGCGTCGCCGAATCACATTGACGATCGTCTCATCGAGCATGCTCGCCGAAGCGTCAACGAGAATGAGAATGCGCTTGCCCCCCATCTTGAGCCCTGTTAGATATTGCCGGTCACCTTCCCCCGCGAAACTGTGGACCTTCCCACCGCCGTCACGCTTGCCCGCAACGGGCGCCCCGAGTCGCTTTTTCTGCGCTTCTGCGGTTTTGAGATCGGATCGCAATTTCTTGATATCGGCCCGAGTCGCCAGAGTTTGCCGGCGCCGCTGGGCGAGTTCCTCTTCGACTTCCGCAATACGCCGTTGCGCCGCATCGGTTTCGGCTGCGGCCTTCGCCAGCTCCTCGCTCCCCGCCGCCACGTCGCCACGGATCGATGCGAGCTTCTTGTCCCCGACCAAGACCTCACGCTCGAGCCCGACGATTTCGCCGCGCAGGTCTGCGAAACTTTCGCCTCGCGCGCGCAGCGTATCGTGGTCGAGCACGAGTACCAGCAGCACGACGGCGCCGAAGCCGCAGAACATGATGTCGAGGAACGAAAGCGAGAAAGGAGAAAGCTGACGGCGTTTCCGT